>DYTH01000102.1 GCA_020726025.1 Syntrophus aciditrophicus
CATGACGGTGCAGGCGATTCCTTTGGCGGTTTGTTCACATTGATTACAGTACATGGTTTTTCTCCTTGGTTGGGGTGGGTTAAATGATTCTTGACAAATGATACGTCTTTTTCTTTGTTTGTAAAAATGTTTTTTACGAATTAGTGCCTTGCCGATTATTTTCTTGTTTTTTGTAAGAAAATAATCGGCAAGGCACTAATCCCGTTCATCGGGGCTGGATCGTTTATAGCTGATACTCTATCGCGGAATGGAAGATGTTTCCTTGACCTAGGTCAAGGAGTGAATTTTTTAAAAAAAACGGGAGAAAAAATGCTGATTGATCTGTTGCGGAAGAGAAGAAGTGTTCGCCGGTTTGCCGCCCGGCCGGTGGAAGAAGAAAAGATTGATATCCTGATTGAGGCCATGCTCCGTTCGCCGTCTTCACGGAGTCTGAACCCATGGGATTTTGTGGTGGTCAGGGATAAAGGCATGCTGGCCCGTCTCGCCCGGGCCAAACCGCATGGCGCGTCGTTTATCAAAAACGCGCCACTGGCCATTGTGGTTGCTGCCGATCCGGCCAAATGTGATGTGTGGGTGGAGGATTGCTCCATTGCCGCCATTCTGCTCCATCTGGCGGCCACCGATCTGGGTCTTGGCAGTTGCTGGGTGCAGATTCGGCTGCGGGAACATGGGGACGGCCGCATGGCCCAGGAGTATGTGGCGGATCTCCTGGGGCTGCCGGAGGGGATGATGGTGGAGGCCATCGTTGCCATAGGTTTCCCGGCGGAGCAGTTGCCGGGACATCCCCGAACGTCACTTTTGGATGAGAGGGTAAGTTTTGAGCGCTACGGCGGGGAAAGGTCGGGAAATTGAAAAGCTGGGGTAACTATCCGGCACTTAAAAGAGTAACTATCTGTTTTGTAATTTTTTTTTCGCGCAGAGGCGCAGAGAAAAACTTTTTTGCCCTTCTCAGCATCTCTGCGCGAGATCAGTTGTTAGTCTGTCAACAAGGTGGATAGTTGCAGGATTTGTAACAATCTCGATAATACGGGCTGTTATCGCGCCCCATTAACTGTCGTGAGGGCCATTGTGAAATTTCATACTAACAAGACTGCCTTGGGGAGCAGTCATTGGAATTCGGTATGAAAAAGATGACTTCATTCCACTGAATTTGGGAATGATTTTTGGGGAACAATCGGCGACAACCTGGCGCATAATTTTTCCTTCCTCGTTCAGTATTTCGATGTCAATATGTCCTGTTATGATACTTCCCCCACCTCTCTTCTTGCGCTTCACCTGCCCTTCAACGATCACATGCTCCCCTTCTTGTCGGGCAGAGGTCTGGATAATACGCACTTTGGATGACGGTAGTATTTTTAAGGCCAACATGCCAGGCGGCGGCGCTGGTTTACCGGCACATGCCGGCAAGATGAACGCACCGGCCAAAAGCAAGGTTATGGCGGGTATCATTTTTAAAAATTTCATTAAAATCTCCATTGATTTGTTAGTGCCTTATACCTGAGCTTCTGTCAAAAAAAACAAGAAATTCAGGCAGGGAATTCCGGGTCGCAGGCCGGAATTCCGGGGACACGATACCGAATTAAAAAGACAATTCGGTTCATGTCCCCGGAATTCCTACTGACTACTGACTACTGACTACTGACTACTGACTACTGACTACTGACTACTGACTACTATTCTCTTATCGCTTATGGTCATATCGTTGTTCCAGCCATCCAAAACAGACCGGAATAACAACCAGAGTCAGGATGGTTGAGGTAATGAGCCCGCCCATGACCACAACCGCCAGGGGTTTTTGGATGTCGGCACCAGAGCCGGTGGCGTAGAGCATGGGGAGATGACCGATGAAGCTGGTGAGTGCCGTCATCAACAGCGGCCGGAAGCGCAGACGGCAGCCTTCGTGGATGGTGTCGTCAATAGAGTAACCCCTGCTGCGCAGTTGCCGGAAAAAGGAAATGAGTACTACGCCGTTTTGCACCGCGATCCCCAGCAGGCAAATAAATGCTATCGCTGCTGAAACCGAAAGCGGCATGCCCCAGATCTGGATAGCAATAATGCCGCCTACCAAGGCAAATGGCAGGTTGAGGATAACGAGCAGCGAATCCCGGATGTTGCCCAATGCCATGTGGAGCAGGCAAAAAATGAGGAAGAGCGCTGTCGGTACGACTATGGAAAGACGTCGCATAGCTCGCTGCTGGTTTTCAAATTGGCCGCCGTATTCCAGAAAATAACCGGTCGGCAGTTCTTGTTCGATGCTGTGCAGCTTCTTTTGCGCTTCAGCCACAAAACTACCGAGATCTCGGCCCCGGATGTTGACCTCGGCGGCTACCCTGCGCATGCCCTTCTCTCGGCCGATCTGGGCCGGTCCTTCCACAAGGGTGATCCGCGCCACTTGGCTCAGTCGGAGGGGCTCACCCGCAGCGCCACGAATAAGCAGATTATCCAGGGCCTCAAGGTCTACCCGGTCATCTTCGGCTAAACGTACAACGGTGGCGATTCGTAAGGGGTCTTCGATCACCTTGGTCGCCTCACGACCTGCCAGGGCGATTTCAATCACCTCATTGACATCGCCGGTGTTCACCCCATAACGAGCAAGCGTTTTGCGGTCATATAGTATTTCTATCTGTTCCATGCCCGAGACCTGTTCAACCTTAACGTCCCGCGCACCTTCAAGTCCGTCAAGGGTGGCCGCGATCCGGTCGGCATACCCCTTTAATTTTTCCAGATCATCTCCGTAGACCTTAACCGCCAAGTCACTCTTGACCCCGGAAATCAGCTCATTAACGCGGAGAGCTATGGGCTGGGAAAATGAAAATCGAATACCGGGAATGGACGAGAGCTCCTTGTTCATCGCCTCGATTAATTCCGGTTTGGTGCGGCCGTCCGGCCATTGTTTTTTGGGTTTTAACATAATGAAGAAGTCTGTCTGTTCCGGTCCCATCGGATCCTCGGAGATCTCGGCCCGACCTGTTTTGCTGACCACGGTCAAGACCTCGGGGAAGGAGGCCAGCAGCCGTTTTTCAATGAAACTGCTGACCGCGACCGATCCATTCAGCGAGGCGTTGGGTAGACGCACTGCGTTGACGGCAATAGCCCCTTCGTCCAGGTTGGGCATGAACTCGGTGCCGATACGGGTAACAGATAAGCTGGTAGCGACAAACAGCGCCACAGCCAGGGACATGGTCACGACCCAATGACGTCGAGCGCGGTGGAGAAGGGTTAGATACCCTCGATTCAATGCTCGTACGAACCAGAATTCTTTTTCGGGGTTTTGGGTAAGAAAGAGAGCGGAGAGAACCGGCATTGCCGTCAGTGCGACTACCAGGGAAACCAGGATAGCGATGATCATGGTGGCGGCGAGCGGTTGAAACATCTTGCCTTCGATACCCTGAAGCGAAAAGAGCGGCACAAGGACGATGGCGATGATCAAGACAGAAAAGGCCACCGGTCGAGCCACCTCGACCACAGCTTGGGCGGCAATCTTATATTTCATTGTTTTGTCAGGGGCTTCCGCGAAATGGCGTCGCATATTCTCGACAATGACAATGGCGGCGTCCACGACCATGCCTACCGAAAAGGCCAATCCACCCAGGCTCATCAGGTTAGAGCTGATGCCGACCCACCCCATGATCAGAAAAGTGATCAAAAAGGTAATGGGCAAGGATAGCACGACGATCAAAGCGGTTCTGAACTCGGCAAGGAAAAGGAAGAGTACCAGGATGACAAAACCTCCACCCTCCATCAAGGCATCGACCACGGTCTTGATGCAGGTCTCGATCAATTCGGTTCGGTCGTAGAACACATTGATACGAACTCCGTCGGGCAGACTCCCCTGGATGCTGGAAATGGCGTTTTTTACCCGTGTGACCACATCCTTTGAATTCTCGCCCCGAAGCATGATGACCATGCCGGCCACCGTCTCACCCTTGCCGTCTCGGGTCACGGCACCCTGTCTGGGCTGGGACCCGATAACGATTTCCGCCACATCGTGGACGCGTACGGGGACTCCGTCGCGGGACTTCAGCACCAGCTCGCCGATGTCCTCAGGCCCGGTGAGCTGGCCTATGCCTCGAATATAGGTCTGTTCCCAACCCCGGACGATAAAATCTCCGGCGGCATTGGCATTGTTGTTCTCCAGCGTCTCCACGATCTCTCTGAGACTGATCCCATACTTGAGCAGCGCCTTCTGGTCGACCAGGACGTGATACTGGCGCACAAAACCACCGAAGCTGTTGACCTCATTGACACCTGGAAGAGGACGGAGTTGGGGGGTGACAATCGCGTCCTGGAGGTGGCGGAGTTCCATGGCGGACATTTCCTCACCTTCGAGGGTGTACTGGAAGATCTCCCCCAGGCCCGTGCTGATGGGTCCGAGTTCCGGTTGGGCAAAAACAGGAAGATGCTCGCGGGCAATGGTCAGCCGTTCAAAAATTTGCTGCCGGGCAAAATAAATATCGGTGTTGTCTTCAAAGACAACGATAACCTGAGACAATCCAGCCTTGGACAGGGAGCGTACCTGGGTGACTTTAGGGACGCCGCCCATTTGCTGTTCAATGGGATAGGTGATCTGTTGCTCAACATCGACGGATGAGAGGCCAGGCGCCTCGGTGAGAATCATGACCTGCACATTGGTCACGTCCGGGAAGGCGTCAATGGGTAGCCGGCTCCAGGACAGCCAGCCGGCGGCGACCAGAAAGGCCGTCAGGGTGAGGACTGCCCAACGGCGGGCAAGAAGGATAGTAACGAATCGGTTCATATCACTGTCCTCCTTTAATCAGCGCAACCGGCGCCCATCTTGCCGCGCAGGACATCGCTCTTTAGAAGGAAGGAGCCATCGGTGATAATCCGTTGCTCTGATGTGATGCCGGAGGTGATTTCCACCATGCCATCAAAATGCGCCCCGAGTGTGACGGGGCGGCGGATCCAGTAATCTCCTTCTTTATGGGTGAAGACAAAAGTGCGTCCTTCGTCGGTCAGCACTGCTATCTTGGGCACGACGAGGGTGTTGCCATTGGCTGGTAACAGGAGTCGTACCGAGACAAACATACCCGGTTTGAGGAAACCATCGGCATTGTTGACGCTGAAACGGGCTTGGCCGGTGCGGGTTGTTTCGTTGATACGGCCGGCCACCGTGTCAAAACGGCCGCTAAAACTGCGGCCCATGGCGTCGATTTTGGCCTCTCCACCGGATGCGCTGGAGATGACCGCGAGATCCGCTTCATTTAAGTCAGCCATGACCCATACCGTGTCAAGGTCGGAAAGAGTGAGCAGCTCCTTCCCGATCTCAACATGTTCACCCGGGGCGGTGTTTCCCTCAATAATGGTTCCCGCCATTGAGGCACGGATAACCAAAAGCCCGTTGAGAGAGGCAGCCTCATTCCTGGCCGTTATTTTTTCGATTGTATCCTTGGAGAGCCCCAGGCGGAGGAGCCGGCCGCGAGTGGTGGCAAGCTCTGTCTCCGCCCAGGTTTGTTTTGCTTTGGCTTCCTGTACCTCCATTTCGGCTGCGATCTTTTGCGCAAACAGCCGGGCCTCTCGTTCAGCGGACTTGACGGCAAGGTCAAGTCCGGCCACGGCCTTGAAATAACTGCCCTTGGCTTCCGTCACTTCGGGACTGTCAACCTCAAAGAGTGGAGCCCCAGCCACGACTTTATCCCCTGGTGTGGTGAACCTGCGGGTAATCAGACCGGACACGGGGCTGCCCACGCGCACGGTCCGTGTGTCATCCAACCGCACTTCACCGGATAGAGTGCGTTCCATGTGTCGCTCCTGTCTTTTTTCCGGATAACCGGCATGTATCAATCCGCCGTCACCAATAACGGCGGCGTCGAGTTTGACCGTACCGATCTCGTAGCGACACTCATCGCATTGGTGCTGGAGTATCTCATGCTCACAGCGAGCGGCCCACATCTCCTCCACTGGTCGGTCCAAATCTGAAACCTCCTCCCCGTGATCATGGCCTGTTTCCTTATGCGTGGCTTCGGAGACCGCTGTGGGTGGTGTGGTGTGCGCTGGTGTGTCTGTCTGGTTTATGTGTTCGGCGGCGAAAAAGCCCCCGGCTCCCGCCAGGATGGTTATCCCGACAATAACAATGACAAGGAACGTCGTGTTTTTCTTGGTCATGGGTTGCTCCTGTAAAAAGAAGATGAGAACTCTTTTAAAGATGTTGGGATCTCCGGCTTGCCGAGAAGACGGTCGAGGGTGATGGCCGCGTGGTTCAGGTCGATGATGGCGTCCAGATAGCGGCCCTTCATCATTATCAGAAATTGGGACGCCTCCAGAACGTCACTGTAGCGATATTTTCCCGCCCGGAATCCTTCCTGGACGGCCTTGGCGGCCTCGTTGGCCCTGCTCAGGCCATCGGTTCGTAAGGTGCGGGCTTCTTGATCAGCGGTGACCAGCACGGTATGGGCCCTGATCAGTTCTGTATGCAGGCTTCTGGCCGCTGCCTGCTCATTCACCCTGGCTTTGTGCGCAGTCGCTTCAGCCTCGGCAAGAGCAGTCTGGTTGCGCTGAAAAAGTGGCAGAGGAATGGAGAAGCCGATGGCAACAGCGCGGGCATCCTGATCAGGAACATCGCGAGCTGCAAGGGAAACGGAAGGATCCGACCAGGTGTTGGCCTGCTCCAGCGAGAGATTTGTGGAGGCGAATTGGGTCTCGCTTCGGCGCAGCTCCAGTAAGGGAGAAGTTTTCAATTCCGCCAGCAGTGTCTGCCGATCTGGAATAGCCACCTCGGCGGAAAGGTGTCCCTCTGCGGTTATGGTGGCGCTGCCCGGTGCCGAAAGGACTGCGGTGAGATGAAGTTCGGCCTCAGCCAGAAGGCGCTTGAGCTTCTGGCTCTCGGCCAGGGTTTCCGCCTTTCTGGCCTCGGCCCTGGTCTCTTCGGTGGCAGCCAGTTTACCGGCCACGACCTGCTCGTGGGTAATGCGGACCAATTCCGAGGCGATTTCCTCGGCTTCGTGTTGTAAGGCCAGCCGTTCGCGGGCGCTGAGTACATCCATAAAGGCTTTTTTAGTCTCAGCAATAACATCGAGCCAGGCAACGACCTGCTCGCACTGTAGTCGTCGAATTTCGGCCTGACTTTTATTCTTCCTGGCCGAAGGTTTGCCTCCGATTTCCAATGGTTGTCTCAGGGAAATGATGGTCTCTTTCGTGTCACCGTCGGGCAGGTCGCCACCCAAATTGTCCCATTCGATGCCGAGTTCGGGGTTGGGGGGCAGGCCGGCTTGCTTCAACTTGATTTCGGCGGCGTCAAGGTCAGCCTGAAAAGAGGTGAACTCCTGGCGATTTCGAGCGACCATGTCAAGGGCCTTCTCAAGAGTGATCTTGTCAGGAGCGGAAGAGGGAAAGGCGTCAGTGGCCAGCGTTGGTGGTACTGCCGAGCACCCGAGCACGATAAAGAAAACAATGGTGCGGGCAGCGAATCGTTGGATACGCATGGATATTCCTTCAAAAAAAAATGAGATGATATGGCTCCGTCGATTGATAGGGACGGGCCACGGGAATGAACTGATTTTTTTTTGGGTGAGTTCCGGCGGTGGTTACAGAGTGATCACCGTTGACGGCGCTCAGAAGGAAGGAATCAAATCAGGAGAATGACACTTTGCTGAAGTGCGGGTTGGGGGAAGTGAACGGCAAGAGTGGAGTGGGAAGGTTTTTTTTCAGTTCGCGCCAGGATGATCGGGGGCTCTCCCAGAGGCATCAGGGCAGGAGAAGGAAGTTGAATCGTATTTCTGTTGGGTGGTTGTTGTCCGTCCCTGTCTATCGCTATATCCCGGCAATGGGATTGGCATTTCACCCGGTGATGGTCCAAGGTTAACGCATCGGCGGATTCCGGACATTTTTTAACAAGTTCGCAAGAAGAATGAGGATGGTTGAGATTCATGTGCACATCTCCGTGCGGCGACAAACAAAGGTACACCTTTCCCCCAGCTCCGAACGAAAGAGCAACGAGGGTCAAGATGACGATGTAGCGTCGAAGAGTATGCAGCATGATGAGATGGGGCTCCTTGTAGAATAAACAAAATGAATGGCTATAATA
>DYTH01000103.1 GCA_020726025.1 Syntrophus aciditrophicus
ATGTCACCGTATTTTTGCCGACTTTCGAAAACATGTAGAATGTTGACCTGACCCTATGATCTGCATCCGCCGCAGCGACAGGCGATATCGTAATCACGCAGGATATCCAGCAACTTGGAAGCCACCTGTTGCAATAGCCTGTATGATCCCTCCTTTGAGCATTAAAAAACCCCGGGGTGTGATCCCCGGGGCCTTTCTTAAAATGGTCACTGAAAAACTACAGGCGAATTAGAAGCTCAAGGTCAGCTTGTTCATCAGGATGTAGTCGTTGTCAACCTTGACGGCAGGATTGGCGCCCTTCAACGCATCGCCGGTCCACAGATAGCCGGCGCCGACCATATAGGTCAGGTTGTCATAGAGCTTGTAGCTCGCGGTAACGTCCAATTCATAGCCAAGGTCTTTGCTGATCTGAGCCGCAACTGTATTTTGATCCTGCTTCGCATAGGTGAAAGCCGCTCCCATGGAGAACTTCGGTGTAACTTTGTAGTCGCCGAAGACATTGATAAGGAGTATATTGCCTTTGGCGCTGTTGGCGGTGTTGGTATCGCCGCCGGACCAGGTGGCAAGGTCATCGTTCATCCCGATCAGCGCGGGGTTCCAGTCGGCGCCGCCGCCCAGACCGGATTCAACTTCATTAGCCGTGGCGATGTCATCGCCGCTTGACCAGCCGACCTGGGCGCCGAATGTCGCCGGCCCCATACTGGTCTTTGCCATCAGGTAGGCAGCATAACCTTTCCAGTCAATATCCGCCACGCCTGCAATCTCGGACTTTCTCTGTTTGCCGACATTGTAGTCGAATTCACCTTCAACATAAACCGACCCGAAGGTTGCCTTGAAGTAGGGCTCAAAGATATGAAATTCCATGCTGGAGCCAGCCGATCTGTTGACTGCGCTACGCAGGTATCCGTAAAGAATACCGGCTTGGCCGCCCTTGAACGGGTAAATAGGAGCGAGGTAATAGGCATCGTAGTCCGCATCGGCATAATGGGGCGCCGCAACAGTGTTACCCTCTGTACGTTTTTCATAGAGGGCGACAAGGATCATGGGGCCGGCCTTTGTGGTCAGCTTGATTCTCGGTCTGGTCGTTGTGTTGTCAGAAAAAGCGGTACCAAAGGCGCCGGCTGCCATATAACCAACATCGAACTTGCCGATGCCGGTGTTGAACGTCACATAGCCGCGTTCCCAGTCGAAGTTGCGACCCGTGTCAACAGACTGTGCGGACCTGCTTCCAGCGGTGGTGGCTGTATCCCAGGCGCCTTCCATCGCGTCCATACGCGCGGTGAAGGTCAAGCCTTCGGCGACCTTGAAGACCGGCTCGAGTCTGATCCTCTGGAAAAAATAAGCGCGTGAATAGGAGTCTTTAAGCAGGCTGGGGTTGTTGTCATAGACGCCGGCCACATAGTACGATCCGCTGACCTTTACGTCCACGGCGGACGCGGTCCCGCTTACGGCGATGATGAGGCCGAGGGCGAGGATTGCTGCAAATAATTTCTTCATTTCTTTCCTCCTGAATGTTTTTGTTTCTCCCCACGGGCATGGGGATTTTTTCTGGTAAAGACGCCCGTTGCGTCTTTACTGTCCGCGGTTCCTGAATTCGCCCGGTTCCGAGGCCGGGGGGGACGGTGGTCAATCCCTGTCAAAACCGCATATTGCATAAATCTTCGGGGCGCGCCCTCCTTTCAAATTCTGTTTTTCAGCATCCGTCTTTCAACATCTGTGCTTTGGCTTGTGCGGAAGCTATCACCGCCCGCTGGTAATGTCAAGCCCGAACCGGCGCTGCAATAGATATGTTGCTTCGCACGAACGCCCGCAATTTAAAGCAACAGGCGTGCCAATGCCCTTGCGAAAAAAGATGCGATGGTGTGGCTGAAATGGCTGCTCTTCGTAAATGCAGTAGAAAAAATAGATGGTTGTGAAATCTACGGCATTCATCCGGGTCATTTTTCCGGGGAAGAGGCGGCGAAAAAGAGGGGGCGCCAAGCTTTCGGATGGTCAAAATAAACGCAACAGGACTTGGGGTGTGTTAAAAAAAACACGCTTTGGGCAGTGGCCCCGAATGATTCGCCGCAGCGCCTGCACATTTCCGGCGAGACGGGTAAAAGCAGAAGCCGAAGGGCCATTATGCGACCCTTCAGGCCGTAAATGAACACCGAAATTTTTCTTGACATCGGAAGTGCCTTGATATAGTGCCAATGGGCAAGCTTCTGACTTCCGGTCAAATAGTGACTGTCGTTCAGGATTTACTGAGTGCCGCGACACCCCGATTTACTTGAGTATTCTGGTTGCGGTCGTGATGGAAATATTTTATTCCGACAAAAAAACAGCTTGCGACGGGGGCTGCGGGATAATCGGTGCAAAAAGCGGGATGCCGCCCCGCAAGCTTCGGGGAAGATCGGGGCAAAGCGGGGCGCAAAAACGATAAATCGTGTGTTGTCGATGCGTTAAATAAAATAATGGGCAGTAACAAATTTTTTAGAGGATGCGCGAAAGAGCGGCAGAAACTGTCCCCGCGCGTCACAAAAAGGAGGAGAATGTGAATATTGTTGCATGTGTAAAACAGGTTCCGGATACGGAAGCGCAGATCAGGGTGAAGGCCGATGGCTCGGGGATCGAGGAAGGCGGCATTAAATGGGTCATGAACCCCTATGACGAATACGGGGTGGAAGAGGCCCTTCGCCTGAAGGAGAAAAACGGCGGCGAGGTGACCGTCATTTCAGTGGGCCCCGCGCGCGTTATGGAGACGATCCGCACCGCGCTTGCGATGGGCGCGGACAAGGGCATCCATGTCCAGGACGCGGCATTTGACGGCGCCGATGCGTACACGACCGCGGCGGCGCTGGCTGCGGCGCTCAAGGATCTGAATCCGGATATCATCTTCTGCGGACAGAGGGCGATCGACGACGACCAGGGACAGGTTGGCGCGGTTCTTGCCGATCTTCTCGATATTCCTCATGTTTCACTTATCACAAAGCTTGAGTTTGCCGACGGGGCGATCAAGGTGATCCGTCCGATTGAAGGCGCCCAGCTTCTCATCGAGGCGAAGCTTCCCTGCCTCGTCACCGCCCAGAAGGGGTTGAACGAACCCCGTTACGCCTCGCTTCCCGGCATCATGAAGGCGAAAAAGAAACCGGTTGACGTGAAAGACGCGGCCGCCCTCGGCGTGACCCCCGCGGTGAACATGAAGGTGGTCAAGTTTGTTCCTCCCCCGGCGCGCGCGGCGGGCAAGATCGTCTGCGGCGACGATCCGGCGGCAAAGGCGAAGGAACTGGCCCGTCTGCTTCGCGAAGAGGCCAAGGTAATCTGATGCACTCGAAAAAGATACTCAGAGACGTCGTACCGGCGAAGGCCGGTATCCAGAGGGCATTGGTTATGGATAATAATGGATTCCCCGATCAAGTCGGGGAATGACGAACCAGTGGATTTTGCAATTTGATTTAAATAAATATTTTTTCCTAAAAATGGAGGACTGAAATATGGCAAAAGGGGTATGGATTGTTGCTGAACAGAGGGATGGCGCCCTTCGCAAGATCAGCTATGAGCTGGCAAGCACGGCAAGAAAGCTTGCGGATGTGCTGGGGGAAGATGTTTGCGCCGTTCTGTGCGGTTCGGGGATCGAAGGGATCGCCGGACAGTTGGGAAAGTATGGAGTTGACAAGGTTTTTGTGGCGGATGCACCGGCCCTTGAGCCCTACACGACCGACGCCCACGCGGCGGCGGTAGCGAAGATCGTCAAGGAAAATGACCCGTCGATACTGCTTCTGGGCGCATCCACGCAGGGAAGAGACCTTTCCGCGCGTCTGGTCGGGAAACTGCACACCGGCATGGGGACGGACTGCGTCGATGCGAAGATTGTTGATGGCAAGCTGCTTTTGACCCGCCCCATGTACGCCGGAAAGTGCTTCGGCGAGGTGGCTATCTCCTCGTTCCCGCAGATGGCGACGCTCAGGCCGAACGTCTTTCCCGCCGTCGAAAACCAGAAGGCAGGCGAGGTCGTGAAATTCGATCCCGCCCTCGATGAAGGCAAGCTCCGGACGAAGGTGCTCGAGGTGCAGAAGGATGCGAGCGGCAAGGTCGATCTGACCGAGGCGAACATCATCGTTTCCGGCGGCCGAGGTATGAAGGGTACGGAAAACTATGCAATCATCGAGGAACTGGCCGCCGTTCTTGGCGCCACGGTGGGCGCTTCCCGCGCGGCGGTTGACGCCGGCTGGAGACCGCAGAGTGATCAGGTGGGCCAGACCGGGAAGATCGTCTCCCCGAACCTCTATGTCGCGTGCGGCATCTCCGGCGCTATTCAGCATCTGGCCGGAATGGGCTCCTCCAAGGTGATCGTGGCGATCAACAAGGACGCCGAGGCGCCGATCTTCGCCCGTGCCGATTACGGCATTGTCGATGACCTCTTCAAGGTGGTTCCCGAACTGACGAAGGCGTGCAAGGAACTGCTCGCGTAACCAGTTGATTTCCTTTGCAACTGTCCTTGCAGTTGCCCGTTGCCGCCTGCGACCTTACATGCACCGCCACCGGCGCCCCCACCCCTTCACCCCCACCCCTTCACCCCCACCCCGACCCTCCCCCGTCAAGGGGGAGGGAGAGGGAAAAGGGGGGAGGGGGTGGATAAACGTGACGGGGAGGGGGAGGGAAAAGGGGACGGGAATGGATAAAGGGGAGGATAAAGGGGACGGGGGACGGGGGAGGCAGGGTGGGAGTGAAGAGTACGTCATCCTTAGGATTTCCGAGGAATATCACATGAAAAGCGAAGATGCTGTCAGTCAGAAAAAGCCGGGTGGATTACAAGTGAACAGACGGACCTTCATCAAGCTGTCGGCTTTGACCGGCGCCGCGATCGGGGCCGGTCAGGTTCTGGGGCCTGCCATCACGCACTCCTCAGCCCCCGCGGCCGGGGGCGCCGCCAAACCGCTTGACGAAAAATGGATCAACACCTCCTGCATCAACTGTCCGGCCCGCTGCGCCATCAAGGTTCGCGTGGTCGATGGCAAGGCGGTCAAAATCACCGGAAACGCCCTTTCCCGCGTTTCCGAGGGGAAGGTGTGTCCCCGCGCCTATGTCGGCCTGCAGGCGCTCTACGATCAGGGGCGGGTCAATTTTCCGCTGAAGAGGACGAACGCCGAGAAGGGAAAAGGGGTCGATCCCAAGTGGCAGCCCGTTTCCTGGGAGGAGGCCCTCGACGAGATCGGACGCCGCCTCCAGACGATCCGGCAGAAGGAGGAGCCGCACAAGCTCCTCATCTTTACCGGTCTGAACACGCGAAGCAGCGAGGATCTGATCCGACGCTTCGCCGATGCGTACGGCACGCCCAACGTCGTTTCCGGAGACGCCCTCGAGGCTGAAACCCTCAAGGCGGGCAACTGGATGGCCGACGGCCATTACGGCGATGTCGCCTATGATCTCGACAACACCAACTACATCCTCGCCTTCGGGGCGGACATCCTGGAGTCGTCGCGGCCGCTGGCCCGTCTGCTGCGCAAATGGGGCAAGATGCGCCGGGAAAAGCCGAACCGGACCCGGATCGTCGTCATCAACCCGCGCTATTCGCTGACGGCCGCCAAATCGGACCAGTGGGTCCCGATCAATCCGGGGACGGACGCGGCGCTGGCGATGGCCGTCGCCCATGTCATCATCCGGGAAAATCTCTACGACAGCGCCTTTGTGAGCCGCTGGACGGCGGGGTTCGATGCCTACAGAAAACTGGCCCTCGATGAGTACAGCCCGGAGGAGGTTGCAAAAATCACCGGCATTGACGCCGGCGACATACGTCAGATGGCGAGGGATTTTGCCGGAACCCGACCGGCCATTGCCATCGGCGGCAGAGAGGCGGTGGACTGGCAAAACGGCTCTTACACCGCCTACGCGATTGCCTGCCTGAACGCGCTGGTCGGCAGCATCGATGTTCCCGGCGGCGTGATGTACCAGGAAGGCGTCACATTCGCACCCATGCCCGCCCTTGCCGGGGATGGCGTTGCGAAGAAGGGTAAAAGCCAGCCGGCGCTGGATCTCCGCAAGACACAGAAACACCCGCTGGCCGAGGTGGCGACGAACCGGATTCCGGAGTCGCTCGCGAAGGGCGAGCCCTATCCTGTCGAGATGGCGATCGGTTTCAACAGCAACTTCACGATGCTGGCGCCGGGTGCGGAAAAATGGGACGAGGCGCTCAAAAAGATCCCGTTCTACGTCCATGTTGCCCCGTTCATCAGCGAGATGGCGTACGAAGCCGACATCATCCTCCCTGCCACGACCTATCTTGAGGAGTGGGCGTACGATTTTTCACCCCCCGGGGCGGGCTTCGCCGAGCTTCGGCTCAAACAGCCCGCGGTTGCGCCGCGTGGAAAGACAATGCCGATCCCCGATATGATCTTCGCGATGGCGAAAAAGACGGGCGGCCCGGTGGCCGATGCCTTTGCCGGTCTCGGCGATTGCGCCGAGGGCTTCGTGAAGGCCCGCACCGCGTCGCTTCTTCCGTGGAAGGAGTTTGTCGAGACGGGCGTCTGCCGTGGAAATGACTACATCTATCGGAAATATGAAACCATTTTCGCCACCCCGTCCAGAAAATTCGAGTTTTATTCGGGAGGCCTGAAGGCGCTTTATGCCGCGAAGAAGATCGCGACCGAGGGCGATCTGGCTTTCCTCCCCCATTACCGGGCGGAGAAATTCATCGGAGAGGTCGGCGACTTCCCGCTGGCGCTTCTGCCCTACCAGCCGCTTATGTTTATGGAAAACGGCAGCCAGAATTACCCGTGGGCGCAGGAGGCGTATCTGCCGATGAACGGGGTGGGCTGGCAGGTTTTCGCCGAGATGAACGCGGATACCGCAAAAAAGCTGGGGCTCAAAAACGGAGGCTTCGTCTGGGTGGAATCCGCATCCGGCAAGATCAAGACGAAGGTCAAGTTTTCCGAGGGTATCCATCCGGAGGTGGTCGCGATGGCCACCGGCCAGGGTCACTGGTCCTACGGAAAATGGCAGACGGGCATTGGCGTTAACCCGAATGAAATTACAGGATTGGATTATGACTCTCTGAGCGGGCAGTCCGTGTTCTTCAACACGAGGGTCAAGGTTTACAAGGCTTAAGATAAGGAGCTTAAAAGTATGCCACGGTGGGGAATGGTAATTGATCTGGACCAGTGTGTCGGCTGTCAGGCATGCACGTTTGCCTGCAAGGCGGAAAACAACGTCCCGCATGGTTCGCCCGAGGAGCAGAAGGAGCGCAGGGATTTCTTCTGGAACAAGATGATCGCCGCGTCCAGCGGAAAGTACCCTTCGGTGAAGACGGAGATTATCCCGATGCCCTGCATGCACTGCGACAACGCCCCCTGCGTGACGGTCTGTCCCGCGGAGGCGACCTATCGCAGGGCCGACGGGATCATCGTCCAGGATTTCCGGCGCTGCATCGGCTGCAAGTACTGCATCGTCGCCTGCCCGTACGGGGCGAGAAACTTCAACGGCAAGGAGCAGGAAGAGATGCCCTATTCGCGGCATGACGCCCCGCCCGACCGCAACTCCTGGGGCCCCTGGCCTTTTCCGACAAGAACCCACGGGGTGGTTGAGAAGTGCACCTTCTGCTTCCACCGCATCGATCAGGGAATCAAGGAGGGGAAGGCGATCGGCAGCGAGGTCGTTCCCGCCTGCGTCGAGGCGTGTCCTTCCGGGGCGCGGATCTTCGGCGATCTGGACGACCCGAAAAGCAATGTCTCGAAGAAGCTTGCCTCCCGGGACAGCATCCAACTGCGGGAGGAGCTTTCCACGCATCCCAAGGTCTATTATCTACCCAAATGAGGTCATTTTAAGGAGTTTGATGTGCATAAATTGACATTCAGCAAAATGGAAGGCCAGTCGAAGGGTTTCACGACATTGCAGTGGGCGCTGATCGCCCTGACGCTCATCGGAGTGGCCGGATTTTTCATCATGTACATCAAGGGGCACAACACGCTGGGTTCCTCGAGCGTCGTTCCCTGGGGGATGCCGATCATCCTCGCGATCTACCTGATCGGCCTCA
>DYTH01000104.1:0-1665 GCA_020726025.1 Syntrophus aciditrophicus
GGAGAAAATGAACGTTCACGAACTTGCCGGCAAGCAGGCGCCGCGAGAGATGCTTGCCAATATCCCACGCCTTGTGGCGTCTTATTACGCCAATGTCCCGGATGTTGCAGATCCGGCGCAGAGGGTGGCATTCGGCACCTCCGGCCATCGGGGGTCTTCACTTAAAAGCAGCTTCAATGAGGGACACATCGTCTCGATATGCAGGGCCATCTGCGAGTACAGGAAGGCAAAACGGATAAGCGGGCCGCTGTTTATCGGAATGGATACCCATGCGCTTTCAGAACCGGCGCTGATGACCGCCATCGAAGTTTTTGCGGCCGCCGGGGTTGCGCTGCGCGTGCAGACGAATTTCCGCTACACCCCGACGCCTGTGATATCGCACGCGATTCTCACATACAATCGCGGTCGTAAAAATGGATTTGCCGACGGCGTGATTATTTCTCCGTCCCATAATCCTCCGGAAGACGGGGGGATCAAATACAACCCGCCGGATGGAGGCCCGGCGGATACCAAAACGACCGCGATGATCGAGAAGAGGGCAAATGAACTGCTTGCCTCCAATCGAAGAAAGATTCGCCGGATCCCCTTTGAAAGGGCTGTCAAGTCTGCTTATGTTGATGAATATGACTACATTTTCCCCTATATTTCCGATCTCGTCCATGTCGTTGATATGGAAGCGATCCGGTCAGCCGGCATCCGGATAGGGGTTGATCCGCTCGGGGGTGCGGCCGTTGACTTCTGGGCGCCCCTTGCCGATAGCTACCGGCTTTCACTGGATGTAGTCAACCCGGTCGTCGATCCGACCTTTTCGTTCATGACGCTGGATTGGGACGGCAGGATCCGGATGGACTGTTCATCGCCCTTCGCGATGGAGAGCCTGGTCGGTTTAAAGGATCGCTTTGATATTTCCTTTGGCAATGATACAGACGCGGACCGCCACGGCATTGTGACGCGAACCGGGGGGTTGATGAACCCGAACCAGTATCTTGCCGCCGCCGTCTGGTACCTTTTCAGAAACCGACCGGGCTGGAAACGTGACGCAGCCATAGGAAAAACGCTGGTAACGACTGCGATGATCGACCGGGTGGCCGCGGATATGGGAAAAAAGGTCTGCGAGGTCCCCGTTGGGTTCAAATGGTTTGTGGAGGGACTTCTCTCCGGAGATTACGGATTTGGCGGGGAGGAAAGCGCGGGCGCCTCGTTTCTGAGAAAAGACGGCACGGTATGGACGACGGATAAAGACGGAATCATCATGGGGCTTCTGGCCGCCGAAATGACTGCCCGAACCGGGAAGGATCCGGCCCGGCTCTATCACGATCTGGAAAGTCAATTCGGCGTCTCTTTCTCAAGCAGGATTGACACGCCGGCCACCGCAGAGCAGAAAAAAGCGCTGAAGAACCTTACCCCGGAGATGGCGTCGGCCCGGGAACTTGCCGGCGAACCGATCCTGTCACGCCTCACCCGCGCGCCGGGAAACAATGCCGAGATAGGGGGACTTAAGGTTGTCTCCGCCAATGGCTGGTTTGCCGCCAGACCTTCGGGGACGGAAGATATCTACAAGATTTACGCCGAGAGTTTTACGGGAAGCGACCATTTGAAGAGGATTTTGACTGATGCCGTCGCGATTGTCGAAGAAGCGTTGAAACGGGCGTGATGTTAAATGGC
>DYTH01000104.1:1765-7970 GCA_020726025.1 Syntrophus aciditrophicus
GTTTTCATTCTGCTCATCGCTTTCGCGGCGCCGCTTGCAGCCGCAGAGCCTTTGATCGTTGTCATCGAGGGGATTGAGGGAGCTGTTTACGATAATGTCGAAAGCGCGCTTTCCTTTCCGGAAGGATTTGTCGAGGCGGGGGAGGTTGACCCTGTCTTTGCAAAACGTTTTGGAGAAAATGCCGAAAGCAGGGTCCGCAGGGCCATGGAGCCGTTCGGCTATTACCATGCCGAAATAGTCGTTCAGAGCCGGGAGAAAGCGCCGGGAGAGTTCGAGCTTCATGTCAAGGTGACCCCCGGGGAACCTGTCCGTGTTGCCGATGTTTCGGTGATCCTGCACGGCCCCGGTTCTTCAGAGGCGTCTTTGCTGGAAATGGCGGCTGCTTTTCCTCTGAAAAGCGGCGATGTCATGCTTCAGGGCGATTACGAAGAGGCCAGGGAGAATCTCCTGACCGAAGCACAGGATATGGGCTATCTGGATGCTGCTTTTCCTGTTCATGAGATCCTGATTGACACGGATGCGCTGAAAGCCCGGATAAGTCTGGAGATGGAAACCGGGAACCGGTATTTTTTTGGAGACACTAAAATCGAAGGCGCCGCCGACTATCCGGATGCGTTCCTGCGCCGCTATCTTTCATTCAGCGGGGGCGACGTCTTTTCTTATCGCAAAATCGGGGAAACGCAACTCAATTTCATCAACTCCGAGCGTTTCCGCGAGGTGAACATAACGCCTGAAAAAGAGGGGGCAGCCGG
This sequence comes from Syntrophus aciditrophicus, assembly GCA_020726025.1. Lineage (GTDB taxonomy): Bacteria > Desulfobacterota > Syntrophia > Syntrophales > UBA5619 > DYTH01. Next base: position 2,518 of record DYTH01000104.1, read on the forward strand.
GTCGAGAATCCCCATTCTCGTTTCCCTGAAGCCGGCAAGAAGCCGGAGCCTGCGGCAGGGCATCGGGTACGGCACGGATACCGGGGGACGTCTCAGCGTTCGCTATCGCGATATGAACGTTCTTAACCTCGGTCATGAATTGCAGTCAAATCTCTATCTTTCCGAGGTTCTTCAAGGCCTGGCGACAAGTTACACCATTCCGGACGACATGGATGTCAACAGCTGCAATGCAGCGCGGTTGAACCTGCAAAGGGAAGACGTTTCCACCTATAAAACGGAATTTGCCGCGCTTGAGATTTCCAAAACCGGCAGTCTGGCAAAAAAGATGCTCGTGACGGGTTATCTCAAGTTTCAGTATGAGAAATACACGATAGGACTCCAGGATTCGAATGCCCGACTGATCATGCCGGGGTTGCGTTTCTCGGGAAATTTCTATGACGGCGCCTCCCGGCCGGAAAGGGGGTTCCATTTCGCCGTGGAGGCGAGGGGCGCCGATCAGCTTCTGGGGGCCAACATGAACCTTCTCCAGGTTATCGCCGAAGGAGGTTTTATCCTTCCTTTGCCGGCGAGGTTTTTTCTTCACACAAAGGGGAAGGCGGGGAGCTCGCTTCTGGGAGACCCGCTGAGCGATCTGCCCCCGTCGCTCCGGTTTTTTGCCGGCGGCGACCAGAGCGTCCGCGGGTATGCCTACCAGTCCCTCGGACCACGGGACTTAAGCGGCCAGGTTGTCGGCGGAAAGCAGCTTTTATTTGGCAGCCTCGAGCTGGAAAAGGCCATCGGCTCAGACTGGGGCGCGTCCGTTTTCTACGATACGGGAAACGCCTTTGACAATTTCAGTGATTTGAGAATGGCGCAGGGAGGGGGCCTCGGCCTGCACTACTACACCTCCGTGGGGGGGCTTAATTTTTATGTGGCACGCCAGATAAACGTCGATGATCCGGGGTTGCGCATTCATTTTACGGTTGGTATAGGATTTTGAAAAGACTGATATTTTACGGAACAATAGGTGTGCTGGTCGTTGCTTTTGCCGTGGCAGCCTGGCAGGGAAGCGCGTGGCTTTTCCGGACGCCCGAGGGGGCCCGCTGGGCGCTGGAATCCATCTCCCGCTACACCTCCGTAAAGATTTCCGCAGGCAGAATCGAGGGCAGTCTCTTTGGGCATCTTCGTCTTGAGGATGTGCGCGTCAAACTGGATGATTTTGAAACGGACGTAAAGAGCCTTGATTACAATCTTCAGCATGCAAGATTTCTGTCAGGTTCTTTTGTCATTGAAAACATGAACTTAAACGGGGTGTGCATCCATGACAACAGTGCGGAAAATAAGCCGCCTGATCTGGCCTGGCCGAGAGTTTCAGGGATTCTTTCGGCGCTGGATATCGCCATTCAAAAACTTGCCGTAAGCGATATCTCATACACCGCCCCCCGGCGCGGCCTGCACAGGGGGGACATGGCTCTTGCAGGCGCCGTTTTCTGGCGGCACGGCAGCCTGACATTCAAAAATATCACGTTTAAAACGCCATACGGAACGGGAAGCGCGGAGGTCGAAGCCGGTTTTTACCAGCCGGGCCTGCGCTTTGACGTTGCCTTCAACGCGCGGCAAAAGTTCGCAAGGATGGACAAATATTCCTTTCAGGGAAATCTCAAGCCGGGACGACGTCCCGAGCAACTTGCCGGAAAAATTTCCCTGAAAGGCTCTGGCCAGGCTGCCGGGCCGATGGAATTGCGCGGCGATGTCGGGATGACCGGCAACGCGTTCAACTTGAGGAATTTTCAATTCAGCCGGGGAAACAGGATCATTGCCGACGCAGAGGGAAGCATCCTTCTGACCGTCGATGAACCCGAGGTGATTCTGGCCCTTTCCCTGAAAGATATCGATTTGAAAGATGAAACAGGCATCGCGACGAAAATGGGGGGATCCCTCACGCTGGATGGGACGCAGTCGGACTACCGGGGCGCCTTTACTTTTCGGAACAAAAAAGAAGCGGGGTGGCAAAAAGTTGTCCTGACAGGGAGTTACACGGGAAACGACCGGGGACTTACGATCGATCTGGGCAGCGCTTCGTGGTGTTCCGGGAAGCTGGAAGGTTCCGTCAGCCTGGACTGGCAGCGGGGTGTGGTCATCCAATCCAGAGTGCGGGGCAGCGGCATAAACCCGGGGTGCTTCCATCCGCAATGGACGGGAAATGTAAATTTCGATGTTGCCGGAAATCTGAACTGGGCAGAAGGGGCAAAGCCTTCGGGCACGTTCAGGGGGAAACTGAAGGAGAGCGTTCTGCATGGTCAGGTTTTGCAGGGGGATGTGAAGGGGCTTTTCAAGGGAGACGCGCTCTTCTTTGAAAAACTGGCGCTCAAGGGAAATGGTTTCACTGTGCGGGGTTCCGGCGCTTTTGTTGAAAAATTCAATTTCAGCGCCAGAATAGCAGATCTGGGAAAACTTGTTCCCGACGCTTCTGGAAAGCTCAGCATGGACGGCCACATCCGTTATTTTGAAAAAAGGGTGTCCGGGTCTGTCCGGGGAAAAGGGCGAAACTTAAGCCTCGGGGAAAAGGTGCAGATCGAAAAACTGGAATTTGACGGCTATATGGGAAGCGGAAAGGACGCCCCCCTGTTTTTGAACGTAGTCGCCGGCAGCATTGCACGGGAACAGCTGCGCGTGGATTCCGGTTCGCTGAAGATTGACGGAACGTTCCTTCAGCACGGGATGGCTCTCTTTCTGAAAACGGGGAAAACAAGGATGCTGGCCTCTTTCACCGGGGGGCTGCGTGACGCGCTGTGGCAGGGAACTCTTGACAGCCTTTCCGGTCGGGATGAGTTCGGATCGTGGAAGCTTCTCCACCCGACTGCCGTTGTTGCCGGTCCCCGCGGATTCTCGGTTGGTTCGCTCGTCTTAACGGGAGAAAAGGAAGAAAGGCTGACCTTCGCGGGTGAGCTGGGCAGAAAGACGGTCAGGGGAGGATTTTTCACCGCCGAGTGGAGGGATATCAACAGCAAAAGGTTCAAGAATTTCTTTCCGAAAGAAATCAAGTCCGAAGGTTTGCTTTCCGGTAAAATGGAGGGGAGAGGGGGGGGGGCCCTTTCCCCCGACGGAGTGATCCGCACCGAAGGCCAGGGTTCGATCCGCGCGGGGGCCTTAAAGTGGCGGGGAGAAAAAGGGGCGCTTGATCTGTCCGTTCCCGGCGCCGATTTTTCGTGGAGCAGCGAGACGGCAGCCGGAAGACCCCCGGCGCTGCGTCTGAATCTGAAGGCGCAAACAAGGGGAAGCGTCACCGTGGGGGGATCTAAAATTACACTGACCCGGGGGGACATTCATTTCGACGGAAACGAGAAAGGGAGCGTATTATCGGCAAGCCTGAATCCGGAAGGCGGAGGGTCGCTGGCGGGAAGCTTTTCATCCGCAGAACCGTTCACCATTTCCGTCCCGGAGAAAGGCGACCTGAAGGCGAGCTGTGAGGGGGTAAATACAGAACTGTTGGGATTTCTGATGCCGGAAAAAACGATGATTAAGGGACATCTGTCGGGGGAAGCCGGAGGCAGGCTGTTACCGGGGCGGCGTTTTTCGCTGGGAGGCGCTCTCCAGCTATTGCCCCTGCCCGGCGCCACAGAGGGGTTAATCGCCGTCGGGCGTGAAGGCGGTGAGATGAACGTCGCCTTCCGCAACGCCTCCCTCACCTGGAACTGGAAGGATACAATGTTTTCAGGGGTTCTTTCTGCCGGACTTGCCGAGTATGGTCGTATCGACGGCGATTTCCACCTGCCCGTTTTGGCCGCTCTTCCCGTGGCATTCGACAAAAAAGGCCCGCTGCATGCATCTTTTAAAGGTAAATTCAGAGAAAATGGTCTTTTGACGCTTATTTTTCCGGGACTGGTAAAAGAGAGCCGCGGGGAAGTCGATGGAAGCGCGGTCATCGGGGGGAGCCGGGAAAAACTGCAAAGCAGCGGACGCATCCATTTATCAAGGGCGGGCGCGTATTTACCTCAGGCGGGAATTGAAATAAAAGATGTCGATCTTACCGCAGAAATGGAAAACGGCGCTGTCCGGGTGGATGCGTTTCACGTAAAATCCGGCGCCGGGGTGATAAGAGGAAAGGGGAATGCGGTATTCTCGGGGGGACGTCTTTCCGAATACAGGGGTTCCCTGGAGGGGAGCGATTTTCAGCTTGTCCATATTCCGGAACTTCAGGCGACGGCCAATCCTGATCTGACTTTCAGCGGCACCCCGGAAAAGTTTGTTCTCCGCGGGGAGGTGAAGTTACAGGAATTGCTTATCTATGGACCTCCGTCGGGAAATTTTGTGACGCCAAGCTCCGATGTTGTCCTGAAGGGGAGGCAACACAAAGCGGAGAAAATCACCGTGCCGAAAACGACATCTCATGTTCATAAAACGAAGTTCGGGGTTGATCATATTGACGCCAAAGTGCGTCTGACGCTGGGCGATCGTGCGCTGGTCAAAATGGACGGGATTGATGCCAGGCTGGCCGGCAGCATGGATCTGGAATTCAAGAATCTTGACGAGATTGCCAGTAAAGGCGAAATACGCGTTGTCAATGGTACTTACAAGGCTTATGGTGTTTCTCTGGAGATAACGCGGGGTCGGCTTTTCTATGCCGGCGGGGCAATCAATGAGCCGTCCCTGGATATTCTTGCCCTTCGCAGGGCAGGGGATGTAAAGGCCGGCGTCTCTATCGGAGGAAGGATCAGCACGCCTGTAACAAAGCTGTACTCTGACCCCCCCCTGGCCGATGTGGATATCCTTTCCTGCATTGTTTTCGGCCACGCGCTTTCCACCCGGACCAGCGCCGAGCAGATAGGGATACTGGCACAGGCGGCGGGACTTCTCCTTTCCCGGGGGAAGGCGGCAAGCTTTCAGGAAACGTTGAAAAAAACCTTTGGGTTAAGCGCTCTCGACATTCAATCCGGAAGCGCCGGGCCTCCCGGAAGCATCGGGTACACAAAGGCTGGAGGCAACCTTTCTCAATACCAGACTGTGTCCGGTCAAACGAAGGATATTTCCGAGACGCTTGTTTCCGTCGGGAAATATCTTACGCCCCAGTTGTATCTGAGCTACGGAAGGTCCCTGTTTACCGGCAGCAATATCTTCAGCCTGCGCTACGATATCAGCAGAAGATGGCAGCTCGAAACGGTAACGGGAACGGAAAGCGGCGTTGATCTGTACTACAAAATATTTTTCAAGTGACGCGCTTCCGGTGAGCCCGGCAAAAGGTCCGTTCTTTTTCAGACTTTTTCATTCTTCTTTAATTTTTTGGCTTCTTTTTTCTCTTTCAAAGTTTTGCTTGGTTTTTTCTTGGTATCTTTTTTGACATCCTTATCCTTGCCCATGATGAAACCTCCTTGTCTAATTTGTTTCGTTGCTGAATAACTCTCACGCGGACTGACGCCCGTAACCCAGAGTTTTAAAATGAAACATGCACCACCAATTGGGTAGATTCAGATTTG
>DYTH01000014.1 GCA_020726025.1 Syntrophus aciditrophicus
TTTGGGGGGGTTGTAAAGGGAAAGCGCATGTTTGATGTTCATAAATGATGCTCTCATCAAAAGTCCAAAAACCGTCATTCCGGCGAAAGCCGGAATCCAGAAGCACCTGAATTCACTGGATTCCGTGTCAAGCACGGAATGACAAAAAGGGGCAAAATCGACTTTTGACGAGTTCATCATAAATGGTTTACTGGAAATCTGCAAGATGATACTGAAACGCCGATGTCTATCGGCAAAACCCGAAGGTGTCTGTTTGCAAAGAGGCCAGGGGGATTTTATTTTTGACAGGACGGTGAATGTGCGCAAGGGAGAAAGAACAAGAGTAAAAATAGAGGATGTCGCCTTCGGGGGTGACGGAGTGGCAAGGGTTGACGATTTTGTCCTTTTTGTTCCCGGTTGCGTTGATGCGGACGAGGTTGATGTTGAAGTTGTTGATATAAAGAAGAATTACGGAAAAGGCCGTGTAATCGACGTGGTTAATCCCTCGCCTTTCCGTGCTTTGCCGCCCTGCCCGTATTACGGCCTCTGCGGCGGCTGCAGCATGCAGCACATCTCCTACCCGCATCAACTTGAGCTGAAAAAAAGGCAGATAGAAGAGGCCTTAAAAAGGATTGCCGGCATTGATTCCGTCCCGGTTGGGCCGGTCATTCCCTCCCCGGAGCCCTGGGGATGGCGTGGCAAGGCCGAGTTCCACGTTGCAGGTAAAGAGGGGAAACAAAGAAAGGCAGGCATGATGGCGACGAAAAGCCATCAGATAGTCGAGATTGAACGCTGCATGATCATGGAGGAATCCATAAATTGTAAACTGAAAAATTTCCGGGCGGCATTGCGCGACAACTCCCTGGGTTTTTTGGGGGAGAGGCAGATTGTCTGGGCGGATCAACCGGGCGAGCCGCCGGTTGCCCTTTTCACAGGAAAGGGAAAACCGCCCGATATACCAAGGGTTGTTTCCGAAAAACGGATGACTGTTCCGGGCGGAGGGTTTTTTCAGGCCAACATCTTTCTTGCAGAGAGGCTCGTTGAGCAGGTAATTGCCAAGGCCTCGCTTTCCGGAGGGGAAACCGTTGTCGATCTTTATGGCGGGTCCGGCCTGTTTTCAATCTTTCTCGGAAGCAGGGCGGGCTTTCTTTTTAGTGTTGAAAGCAACGCGGAAGCGTCCCGGTGTGCGAGGATGAATCTGGACAGGTGCGGATTTACCGGGGCCGTGTGCTATAATGGAGATGTCGGAGATATTTTGAAGGACAAGTTTGTGGTTCCCAAAAGGAACGTCGATGTCGCCGTGCTCGACCCGCCGCGCGAAGGCTGCAACCCGGGGGTGATCGAGGCGCTTGCGTCATGCGAGCCCGAACGGGTTGTCTATGTCTCCTGCAATCCCGCCACGCAGGCCCGTGATATCAAGATATTGGTCCATAACGGCTACCTTCTGGAGAGTATCCAGCCCTTTGACATGTTTCCCCAGACTGCCCATATTGAGGCGGCAGCGCTGCTGACAAATAACAGGGGGACATAATTCCGGCGAAAGCCATCCAGCCGGTCATGTTTACATCGGATGCTTGCGAACGAGAATATAAAAAAATTACGAACCGTTTGAGAGGGGGACTCGCCACAAAAGATGAATTCAGAAATGCCAAACGCATGGTCGCCGGGGGGCGTCCATAACCGAAGCATGCTCGGCTTGCTGGGCATGGTTGTTCTCGTCGGAATGGGCGAGCACATGGCGGAGCGGTTTCTCCCGCTGTACCTGCAAGAGTTGGCGCAGGCATCGACGGCTGTTCTGGCGATCGGCCTGTTGGCTGGAATGGACGATTTTCTGTCGGCTCTCTATTCGTTTTTTGGAGGGTACCTGAGTGATCGCCTGGGAACGAAGCGCGCTCTTCTGCTTTTCAATGCGCTGTCCATGCTTGGCTATCTAACTGTAATCCTGATTCGATCATGGTGGGCGGTTCTGGTCGGGGCGGCATTTTTCATCTCATGGTCGGCGATTTCATTGCCTGCCACGATGGACATTCTCGCGAGGGTCGTGCCCAGGCATCGCCGCACCATGGGCGTCTCGGTTCTCGCGCTCGTGCGCCGACTTCCCAAAATGCTTGGTCCTGTCGCGGGCGGCGCATGTATCGCCGTGTGGGGCGTCGCGGAAGGGGTTCGCAATGCATTTGTTGCCGCAATCATCCTCGCCGTGATTGCCGCCGTCTTGCAGCAACGGTTGATTACTGACGATGCAAAAAAGACGGTGACTCCGGAGGCGAATCCCTTCCGGCTCTGGCGCGAAATGCCCCAGGGATTGCGGAATCTTCTCTGGTCGGATATCCTTATCCGGTTCTGCGAGCGGATACCGGATGCCTTTGTCGTTGTATGGGCGACTCGGTACATCGCGCAACCAGTCTCCGAACTGACCTTTGGCTGGCTTTCAGCCATCGAAAATATCACCGCTGTGCTCGTTTACCTGCCAGTGGCATACATGGCGGATCACTTTGGCAAGAAACCGTTTGTCCTCATTACGTTCGGTTTCTTCTCTCTCTTCCCTCTGGCGCTTCTTCACTCCGACTCTCTGGCGCCTCTCACTGCGGCTTTTGTACTCCGTGGACTGAAGGAATTCGGGGAGCCAACCCGCAAGGCCCTTATCATGGATTTGGCGCCGGAGGGACGAAAGGCCGCCCTGTTCGGTCTCTACTACCTGATCCGGGACATCCTTGTCGCATTCGCGGCCTTCGGCGGCGCCCTTCTCTGGCGGATTTCGCCGGAACTCAATCTCAAGGCGGCCTTCGCGTTTGGCGTCGTGGGGACACTCTGGTTTGCATGGAAGGGCAAGGACGGCATTACCCCTTCGGGCATCACAAAACGATCACGCAACAGGACATAATCGGCGAACCAGGAGGTGCAGGCGCAAAGAAACTCCTGCAGCGCACAGGCAGGTGCGCATTGTCTGGCGACAAACCACGTTCATTGGATTTTTGATCACGGCAGAGACGAAAAAATCCGCCCCCTTTTACCGGGGTTTATGTCGCGCAGTCGCGGGTGTCGCCCTGGATTTTTTCGATGGCGTGATTGAGGGCCGCAAGAACGACGTTCAGGTTTTCTCTGGCGCCGCGGGGGCTTCCGGGAAGATTGATGATAAGCGTTTGGTTGCGGATGCCGGCAATGGCGCGCGAGATCATCGCGTGGGGGGTTACGAGGCCGCTTTGACGGCGCATTTCCTCGGCCATCCCGGGGATATCCCGCTCGATGACGTCCCGGGTGGCATCGGGGGTGACGTCGCGGGGACTGACCCCGGTTCCGCCGGTTGTCAGAATGAGGTCTATCGTGTCTCTTTCGCAAAGCTCGATGAGCGTCTGGCGGATCAACTCCTTCTCATCGGGGATGATCCGCCGGGCAGCGATTTCAATGCCGACCGATTCGAGGATGCGCGCAATTTCGGGGCCGCTTGCGTCTTCTCTTTCACCGCGCGAACCCCGGTCGCTGACCGTGACGACTGCCGCCCTGTAACGGATATCAGCCATCGGTCTTCTTCGACTCGGCAATGATTTTTTCGGCGATGAACGGGGGCGCCTCTTCGTAGTGCGAATGGCTGTAGGTGAAGGTGCCGCGACCGCTCGTCATCGAACGCAGATCGGGGGCGTAGCGGAGGATTTCCGCAAGCGGCGCCTGACCCTTGATGATCTGGTTGTGGCCGAGGGAATCCATCCCCAGTACCTTGCCGCGCCGCGAGTTCAAATCGCCGATTACGTCGCCCATGTATTCGTCGGGCACCTCGATCACGATGTTGACGATCGGTTCGAGAAGGATCGGATGGCAGTCGAGAACGCCCTTTTTGAACCCCATGGAGCCCGCGATCATAAAGGCCATTTCCGAGGAGTCAACCGTGTGGTAGGAGCCGTCAACCAGGGCCACCCTGATATCGACGACAGGGTAGCCGGCGAGGATGCCCTCTTCCATCGCCTTCACAATCCCCTTTTCCACGGCAGGGCGGTACTGCTGGGGAACGACGCCGCCGAAAATCTTGTCGGCAAATTCAAAGCCCGTACCCCTCGGCAAAGGTTCGATCTCAAGCCAGGTATCGCCGAACTGGCCGCGACCGCCGGACTGTTTCTTGTAGCGTCCCTGCACCCGCGTCTTTCCCTTGATGGTTTCCCGGTAGGGGACTTTGGGCGTCTTGAGATTGACTTCCAGACCGAACTTGCGCTTCATCTTCTCGACGGCGACCTCGATGTGAATCTGCCCCATGCCGGAGAGGATCATCTCGTTGGTCTGGTCGTTGCGCTGGAAGGACAGGGTCGGGTCTTCGTCGATCAGGCGGTTGATCGAGGTGCTGAGCTTGTCTTCATCCCCGCGCGACTTCGCCTCCACCGCGAAGGAGATGATCGGAACCGGCGGAGTCATCCGGGGATAGACGATCGGTGATTTTTCGGCGCAGAGTGTGTCGCCGGTGATGGTTTCCTTCAATTTTGCCACTGCGGCGATATCGCCCGGAACGAGCGTTTCCGCGGGCTTCTGGTTTTTCCCCTCGAGAAAGAAGATGTTGCTGATCCTTTCGACTACGCTGCGTGACGCATTGTAAAGGCCCTGATCGGCGCTCAGAGTTCCCGAATAGACGCGAAAGAGAGTAAGACGTCCGGCAAAGGGGTCGGCTATTGTCTTGAAAACGAAGGCTGAAAAAGGGGCGTTTTCATCGGGAGTGCGGATTTCCTCCGCTTCGCTCCCCGGTTTTACGCCTTTAATTATCCCCTGATCAACCGGAGAAGGGAAATAACGGACGACTGCGTCGAGAAAAGAGTGAATCCCGATATTGTTGACGGCCGAGCCGCAGTAAACGGGGATCAGCGAGCCTTCCAGTATCCCCTTTTTAAGACCGGCTTCCATGTCTTCGGCGCTCAATTCCCCGCTCTCAAGGTATTTGTTCATCAGGTTGTCGTCGGCCTCGGCGATGTCTTCGGTGAGTATCTCCCGGTATTTTTGCGCCGTTTCCGCCATGTCGGCCGGAATATCGACGAGTTTCGCGTTTTTCTTCTGCTCATCGAACTGGACGGCCTTCATCGAAACGAGATCTACGACCCCTGAAAACGCTTCTTCTTGTCCAACAGGTAGAGCACAGATCGTGATCTTGGCGTTCAGCCGGTCGGTGACGCTTTGGACTGCTTTGAAAAAATCGGACCGCTCCCGGTCGAGCCGGTTTATGAAAACAGCCCTGGGAAGATGAAATTCGTTTGCGTATTCCCAGACCTTTTCAGTCTGAAATTCCACCCCTCCCACGGCATCAATAACAACCAGGGCGCTGTCAGCCACCCGGAGACAGCTTTTTGTGTCAAAGGCGAAGTTGGAATCGCCCGGCGTATCAATAATATTTATACGGTTTTTATTCCATTCCACGCTGTTGGTTGCGGCATTGATGGAGACATGTTTTTTCTGTTCTTCCGGTTCGTAATCCATAACGGATGTGCCATCATCCACCCGACCCGGCCGGTCGCTTTTCCCGGACAAATACAGCATGGATTCGCAGAGGGTGGTTTTTCCTGTGCCGCCATGACCGATGATGGTCATATTTCTAATGGATTTAGATTCGTACTTTGACATGAACGCTCCTTTCAGATGAACTATGGGGTGATACGCGGACGCGTTTATTAGCTTAACCCCAAAAGTAAAGTCAAGATAAATCTTGGGGGAAAATAGTCGCTTGACTTTGAACGGCATTATGGTATCAACGCCCGGTAGATAACAGGTTACATTCGGCATGTTTGACGGTGAATATGCGGTTTATAAGCATGGTGATTTAAACAGTGGACTGACCCGCGGAGTGGTCGGTTTTTTTTTGAAGGCAAAAAGGACAATGTATGTTTGGAACGGTTCTGAAAAAGATTTTCGGCAGCAAAAATGACAGGGAAATCAAGAGACTCTCTCTCATTCTGGACGAGGTCAATCGGTTTGAGCCCGAGATAAAGGCGCTCAGCGACGAGGATCTCAAGGCAAAAACCCCTTATTTCAAACAAAAGCTCCAGGATGGGGCGGGGCTTGACGACATCATGGCCGAGGCCTTTGCCGTTGTCCGGGAGGTCTCATGGCGCACCCTGAACATGCGGCCCTTTGATGTTCAGATTATCGGCGGTCTGGTTCTGCACGAAGGAAAGATAGCCGAAATGAAAACAGGCGAGGGAAAGACGCTTGCCGCGACGATGCCGGTCTATCTGAACGCCCTGACGGGAAGAGGGGTGCATCTGGTTACGGTGAATGACTATCTCGCCCAGCGGGACGCCGCCTGGATGGGTCCGATCTACAATTTTCTGGGGATGGAAGTCGGGGTGATTGTTCACGGGATGGACGATGCCGAGCGTCGCGCTGCCTATCATGCCGACATCACCTACGGAACAAATAACGAGTTCGGGTTTGACTACCTGCGCGACAACATGAAATTCAACATCGAGGACTTCGTGCAGCGCGATTTTCACTACGCCATTGTTGATGAGGTTGACAGCATCCTGATCGACGAGGCGAGAACCCCTCTTATTATTTCCGGTCCATCGGAAGAATCCACCGACAAGTACGCCAGGGTAAACGGAATCATTCCGGGCTTGAGGAGTGAAAAGGATTATGCCGTGGATGAAAAAAGCCGAACGGTGGTTCTCACGGAAGAGGGGGTGGCCCGGGTGGAGGATCTGCTCAAGGTCGATAATCTCTATGAGCCGAGAAACATTGATCTCTTGCACCACGTCAACCAGGCGCTGCGGGCCCACACCCTGTTTAAACGCGATGTTGACTACCTGGTCAAAGAAGGCAAGGTTGTCATCGTCGATGAATTTACCGGCCGCGTCATGCCGGGCAGACGTTACAGCGACGGGCTTCACCAGGCCCTGGAGGCGAAAGAGCATGTGACCATCGAGCAGGAAAACCAGACGATGGCCTCCATCACCTTTCAGAATTATTTCCGCATGTACGAAAAACTGGCCGGCATGACCGGAACAGCGGACACCGAGGCGGAGGAATTCAACAAGATATACAATCTCGATGTTCTTATCATGCCGACCAATATGCCGATGATTCGCGAGGATTTCTCCGATGTCATCTACAAGACGGAAAAAGAGAAGTTTCAGGCAGTCATCGAGGAAATAAAGAGTCTGCACGAGTCAAAAAGGCCCGTTCTGGTCGGCACAATCTCCATAGAAAAGTCCGAATTGCTCAGCAAATACCTGACCCGAACGGGGATCAAACACCATGTCCTCAATGCCAAAAACCACGAACGGGAGGCGGAAATCGTGGCCCAGGCCGGCCAGCCCGGGCAGGTTACCATTTCCACGAACATGGCCGGGCGTGGTACGGACATCAAGCTCGGTGAAGGGGTTGCCGAACTGGGAGGGCTTCATATCCTCGGCACTGAAAGACACGAGAGCCGCCGTATCGACAATCAGCTCAGGGGACGTTCCGGCCGTCAGGGGGACATGGGGTCGTCCCGGTTTTATCTCTCGCTGGAGGATGATCTTCTCAGAATTTTCGGAGCTGAAAGAATTTCCGGAATCATGGACAGGATAGGAATGGAAGAGGGAGAGCCCATCGAACACAAGCTTATCTCACGGGCCATCGAAAACGCCCAGAAACGGGTCGAAGGCCAGAACTTCGATATACGCAAGCATCTTCTGGAGTACGACGACGTGATGAACCGCCAGCGTCAGGTGATTTACGAACAGCGCAAACGCGTTCTCAAGGGCGAAACGCTGCGCGAAGACCTCAAGCAGATGACAGGCGAGATCGTTGACGAAATGACCCCGGTTTATGTCGATGAAAAACGTCACCCCGATGAGTGGAATCTGACCGGATTCGACGACGAAATATTTCACCGTTTCGGTCTCAAACTGAATCTGGCCCAGACCGCCCGCGAGGCGGGGTCGGAGGGCATTCAGGAAATGGTTGTTTCGGCTTTGGAAAACCATCTGAAAAATAAGGAGAATGACTTCGGATCCCCCTTGATGGAATACCTGATGAAGGTGATCATGCTCCAGGCGATTGATTTGCAGTGGAAGGATCAACTTCTTGCAATGGACCACCTGAAGGAGGGGATAGGGCTCCGCGGTTACGGCCAGAAGGACCCGGTCCGGGAGTATCAGAAAGAGGGATACGACATGTTCATGGAGATGATCGGTCGGATCAAGTACGAGAGTGTCGAGAAGCTCTGTCTGGTGCAGATAAAGCGTGAAGAAGATGTTGAAAGAATAGAGGATAAACAGAAAAAAAACTACCGGCTCTCCCGGGGCGAGGATGAGCCTGCTGCCTCTGCTCCGGTTAAAAGGAGCACGCCGAAAATTGGCCGCAACGACCCGTGTCCCTGCGGAAGCGGGAAAAAGTACAAGAACTGCTGCGGGAGAACATGAATGAACATCTATGAATGATGAAGGTTACGCCTCTTTTTTTCGCTGTGCGGGCTTAAGGCATGGAGGGTTGTATGGAAAAATCAGAAGTATATAAAGTGCCTGGATTTTTTGCCAATGGAGTCCATGTCGGGATAAAGGGGGGCGGCCAGAAGGATTTGTCGCTTATTTTTTCGCGTCGGCCGGCGACCACGGCGGCGGTTTTTACGACGAACTGCTTCAAGGCTGCGCCCGTGCTTATTGACATGGAGCGGGTCCGCTCCGGACAGATTCAGGCAATTGTCATGAACAGCGGGGTTGCCAATGCCGCGACAGGGGAGGAAGGGATCGCCGATGCGATGGCCGTTTCCCGCGCCCTTGCCGATGAGCTGGGGATTGACGAAGAAAAGATACTTGTTGCCTCGACGGGGGTTATCGGACATCGCCTCCCCCTCCGGAAAATTCTGGAAGGAATGAAAAAACTGACAGCCGGCCTTAAGGAAGAGGGCATTTCTGATGCGGAGGCGGGGATCATGACCACGGATAGATTCCCCAAAATCGCCTACCGACGCGCTGTCATAGATTCGCGGGAGATTTCCATCTGCGGCATAGCCAAGGGGGCCGGAATGATCCAGCCCAATATGGCGACGATGCTTGCCTTTGTCATGACCGATGCGGCCATAGAGCATGACGCCCTCCAGATACTGTTCCGCCGTTCGGCCAATGTCACGTTCAACGCGGTGAGTGTTGACGGCTGCATGAGCACGAACGACACGGCTGTCATCATGGCAAACGCGGAGGCGGGGAACAGGCCTGTTAAAAAGGGATCGCGCTCGGCGGCCCTGTTCGGGGGTATTCTCCAGGATCTGATGCTCGAGCTTGCCAAAAAAATGGTGCGGGACGGCGAGGGGGCCACGAAACTCATCGAAATAAACGTGACCGGGGCGCGTACGCTCAAGGACGCGCAGAAAATGGCCTACGCGATCGCCAATTCCAATCTGGTCAAAACCGCCTTTTTTGGAGGAGACCCCAACTGGGGGAGGATCATTTCCGCGGCAGGTTCCGCAGGCGTTGATCTCCCGGTTCAAAAAGTGGAGCTTTTTCTGGAGGGTGTTCCGATTTTTGCCGGAGGAAAAGGCGTAACGGGAAGGGATTCTGAAGTTTCCGAAATCATGAAAAAAGATGAGATAGCGGTGCGGTTTTCAGCGGGCATGGGCAAGAAATCGTGGCGGGTGTGCGCGTCGGACCTGACTTTTGATTACGTCAAAATCAACGCCCACTACCACACGTAGAATAAAAATGGTAAAAGATAACCCTGCGGCTTATTTCATCTTGCTTATTTTGAATCTTTATGGTATCAGCCGCGCAAATTCGCACACCCCGGATTGACGGGCGTTGCCTTCGATGAAGGTTCCCGGCAAGATGATGGCGGTGGAGGAAAAAACAAAACGGAGGAGGATTTTAGAGTGGCGAGTATTTCAATGAAGTTGTTGCTGGAAGCGGGGGTGCATTTCGGTCACCAGACCAATAAATGGAACCCGAAAATGAAGCCGTATATCTTCGGCGCGAGAAACGGGATCTATATTATCGATCTGCAGCAGACCGTCGGTTTTTTTCAGACGGCCTACAAGTTTGTTGCGGAGACCGTTGCCGGGGGTGGCGAGCTCCTTTTTGTCGGCACCAAGAAGCAGGCTCAGGAATCAATCCAGGATGAGGCCGCACGGTGCGCAATGCCCTATGTGAATCAGCGCTGGCTGGGCGGCATGCTGACAAATTTTGTAACGATCAAAAAAAGCATTGACCGTCTTAACGAACTTGATCAGATGTTCGAAGACGACAGCATCAAGGCCTTTCCCAAGAAAGAAATTCTGGGAATGCAGAAGGACAGGGAAAAACTGATCAAGGTTCTCGGCGGCATCCGCAAATCGAAAAAGCTTCCGGCGTGTCTGTTTGTCGTTGATCCCAAAAGAGAGGATATTGCCGTAACCGAGGCGAGAAAACTGAAGATCCCGATCGTGGCGATGGTCGATACGAACTGCGACCCCGATCTGATCGACTACATTATTCCCGGAAACGACGACGCGATACGGGCGATCAAGCTTTTCTCGGCAAAGATGGCCGATGCCGTTCTGGAGGGAAAAAAGCGTTTTGAGGAACGCATCCAGTCCCAGAGCGACAAGGAGGCGTCATCATCGGATGGTCCGATAGTCACCTATATTAAGGATGAGAGTGACGTTCCTGAAGCGGTGGAAGGTCAGGGCCTGGGAACAGGCGAACAGCAGGCCGCTGAGTAAAGCGTGAATAAGGAGGATACATTGGAAATAACATCAGCGATGGTGAAGGAACTCAGGGTAAAGACAGGCGCCGGAATGATGGACTGCAAAGAGGCGCTGACGGCGGAGAACGGCGATTTCGAAAAGGCGATTGATTTCCTTCGCAAGAAGGGCATGTCTGCCGCCACAAAGCGTTCTTCGAAAGCGGCAAAAGACGGAACGGTGGCATCATACATTCACATGGGCGGCCGGATAGGGGTTATGGTGGAACTCAACTGCGAAACGGATTTTGTCGCCAAAACAGAGGATTTCCAGGCTCTGGCGAAAGATGTCGCCATGCACATAGCCGCCTCCAACCCCCGGTATGTCCGATCGGATGAGATTCCTGAAGACGCATTGGAGAGGGAAAGGGCGATTTACCGGAGCCAGCTTGCCCAAGAAAAGAAACCGGAGAAGATGTGGGACAAGATCATCGAAGGCAAACTGAACAAATATTATGAGGAGGTCTGTCTTCTCAATCAGAAGTTCATCAAAAATACGGACATCACAGTCGAGACGCTGACCAGCAACATGATCGCCAAGACAGGAGAAAACATAGTCATCCGGCGATTTGCCAGGTTCCTGCTTGGCGAAGAGCTGTAATCCGGATGGCCACGGATCATCCGGTTTTCGAAAGAGTTCTGCTCAAGTTGAGTGGCGAGACCTTCATGGGGAAGCTTTCCGGGGGCATCGATCCGGAAGTGGTAAGCGCCCTCGCCGTTGAGATTAAGGATGTTGTCGCCATGGGCGTTCAGCTTGGCATAGTCATTGGCGGCGGCAACATCTTTCGCGGAATGTCCGATAACGCCCGCGGGATGGACAGAACGACGGCCGATTACATGGGCATGCTTGCGACCGTCATAAACAGTCTGGCCCTGCAGAGCGCCCTGGAACATGCAGGGGTCATCACGAGGGTTCAAACAGCCATAGAGATGAGGGCGGTCGCCGAGCCTTTCATACAGAGGCGCGCCATGCGTCATCTCGAAAAAGGGCGCGTCGTGATATTTGCCGCCGGAACCGGAAATCCGTATTTTACCACGGACACGGCGGCGGTTTTACGCGCCGTTGAAATAAAGGCCGACATCATTATGAAGGCCACCAAGGTGGATGGAATATACGATTTCGATCCGGTGAAGAACCCGGATGCCGTCATGTTTGCAAGGATAAGTTATACAGATGTGCTAACGAAGGATCTCAAGGTAATGGATGCAACCGCCATCTCTCTGTGCCGCGCCAACGGGCTTCCGCTGAGTGTTTTCAACCTGATGAAGCCGGGCAACATCAAGAGGGTGATTTGCGGTGAAAACGTCGGGACTATTGTTGGAGGGTAGAAAAATGAAAGAGGAGATATTTGCCGAGCTGCGCGAGAATATGGATGCCGCCATACAGTCTCTGGAAAAGTCCTTCAGCAAGGTAAGGACAGGCAGGGCCTCATTGTCTCTTTTGGACGGAATTCGCGTCGAATATTACGGCGCCGTGACGCCGCTTAATCAACTGGCATCTCTTTCCACACCGGAAAGCCGGATGATTCTGATTTCTCCGTGGGACAGCTCCGTTCTGGGCGCCATAGAGAAGGCGATTCAGAAATCCGATTTGGGGCTTATGCCGAGCAATGACGGCAAGCTGATACGACTGCAGATTCCCGTTCTTACCGAAGAGAGACGCAAGGAGCTTGTCAAGGTGGTTCACAAGGCTGCCGAAGAGTGCCGGATAAAGCAGCGGAACTTAAGAAGGGATGCCAACGAACAGGTCAAGAAGCTGAAAAAGGACAGCGCCATATCGGAAGATGAGCAATTTGCCGTTGTGGATGAAATTCAGAAAATCACCGATTCCTGTATAGCCCAGACCGACAAGCTTCTGGTTGCCAAGGAAAAAGAGATTATGGAAATATAAGGCTTCTTTACCCCCGAAAACTTTACTGGGGAGCCTGTCGGCTCCCCGTTTTTATTCCACGTTGCGGGGGGATTTCCGAAGGGCGGCGAAACGGCGCTTCCCCAAATGGTTGTTATGAATAACATGGTGTTTCATGAGCGATATTGATCCTGAAAAACTGCCAAAGCATATTGCCATCATCATGGATGGAAACGGCCGCTGGGCCAAAGGTCATGCCCTGAAAAGGGCGCTTGGTCACAGAAAAGGGGTCGAGTCCGTGAGGACCGTCGTGGAGATCTGCCGGAAGACGGGGATCGACGTGCTGACGCTGTACGCCTTTTCCATGGAAAACTGGTTTCGTCCGCATGAGGAGGTCAGCGCCCTGATGAAGCTCCTGGCCGAATTTCTGGACGGCGAAGTGCAGGAGATGATGGACCAGGATATAAAACTGATGGCGACAGGGAAGATCGATTCCCTGGAGCCTGCGGTTTTGCGCAAACTCAAAGGTGCAATGGAAAAAACATCCGGCAACCGGGGAATGGTTCTTAATCTGGCCCTCAGCTATGGCGGTCGGGAAGAGATCGCAATGGCGGCCAGAAAAATCCTCAGCGATGGTCTGTCCGGAAAGATCAAAGCGGACGATGTGGATGAGGCGCTCTTTCAGAGTTACCTCTACACCAGCGGGCTTCCCGATCCGGATCTGCTGATCCGCACGGGCGGGGAGCATCGGATCAGCAACTTCCTGCTCTTTCAGTCCGCATATACGGAATTATATTTTACCAGCACCCTCTGGCCGGATTTCCGGGAGGAGGATCTGCTGGAGGCTATCGCCCATTACCAGAAAAGGGAACGGCGATTTGGACGGATCAGCGAGCAGTTATAGCTGAATTTTTTCCAGTGACAACGGATGTTGTCGATAGACGAAAAAAATATGCAGTCACACGCAAAAAGATGGGTAACCGCCCTGATAGCCGTTCCGCTGCTCTTCTGGATCATCGGCTGCGCCGGAAAAACAGCTTTTGCACTTTTAATTGCGGTTGCCTCTGTTGCGGGCATGCTGGAATACAACCGGATGGTTTTTAAAAAGGGTTGCTCTTCCGAAAAAACCATTGTCCTTGCCGCCGCCCTTATTTTTCCTCTGGCCGCTTTCGGAGGAAATCGGGCGCTTCTTCTGGCCCTTGTTGTCTTTTCGGTCATGACGGTGTTTATTTTCAATCTGCTGCGAGCCAAAGCAGGGATGCTGGAGGTCAACACTCCGGCCCGGGCCGTGCTGGGCATCATGTATATTCCCCTTTTAATTTCGCACTTGATCCTGATTCGCGCTGTGCCTTCAGGCCACCTGTGGATTTTTTATGTTCTGGTCGTGGCCTTTTCCGGCGATGTTGCCGCTTATTATGCGGGAAGGTCGCTTGGAAAAAGAAAGCTTCTGGCTGAGGTCAGCCCCGGCAAGACTATCGAGGGGACGATTGGACTGATGATCGGCAGCGCCCTCGGCAGCGTCGTCTTTTTCCTGATTTTTTTCAAGGAGCTGTCCATCGTGCATGCATTTTTTCTGGGCCTGGCCGGGGGGGTTATCGGTCAGCTCGGCGATCTCACCGAATCTGCCTTGAAACGCGAGGCCGGCATTAAGGATTCGGGGATGCTCCTTCCCGGACACGGCGGCATCCTCGATCGTCTGGACTGCCTGTTGTTCATTTCCCCCTTCATCTTTTATTACAGGGAATTCATTATCCGATGAAAAATATAGCGCTCCTTGGCTCCACCGGCTCGATAGGTACAAGCACGCTGGATGTTGTCGCATCGCATGCTTCGGAGTTTGCCGTTTGTGCCCTTGCCGGCGGCCGCAACGTCGGATTGCTCAAAGAACAGATCGAGCGCTTCTCTCCTTGTCTGGCGGCTGTTATTGACGACGAGCACGCCGCTGAACTTAAAGGAATGCTCGGCAATTCAAGAACTTCTATTTTGTCAGGCCCTGAAGGCTACCGGGAGGTTGCCTCGATTGGGGATGCCCGGATCGTTGTTTCGGCCATTGTCGGGGCAGCGGGATTGATTCCGACACTGGAGGCCATCGACGCCGGCAAGGATATCGCGCTGGCCAACAAGGAGACTCTGGTCATGGCCGGCGGCATTGTCCTGGGCCGGGCCGCGGAAAAAGGGGTCAGGGTCATTCCCGTGGACAGCGAACACAGCGCTATCTTCCAGTGCCTCCAGGGAAACGACCCCCTTTCGGTCCGACGCATCATCCTGACCGCCTCGGGAGGGCCTTTTCTTTATTCATCCAGAGAAGAAATCGATGCCGCCGGACCCGCTTTGGCCCTTAAACACCCCAAATGGAACATGGGCCGCAAGATATCCATTGATTCCGCCACGATGATGAACAAGGGGCTCGAGGTTATTGAGGCAAGCTGGCTGTTCGGGTTGCCGGTTAACCGGATAGATATTATGATCCATCCCCAGAGCATTGTTCATTCGATGGTTGAATACGAAGACGGAAGCGTCATTGCCCAGATGGGGAATCCGGACATGCGCGTGCCGGTCGCCTACGCGCTTTCGTTTCCTCGGCGTCTTGAGAGCGTTCATCCCGGACTTGATCTTCTGCAGACGGGCAGTCTTACCTTTTTAAAACCAGATTTTGAGAGATTTCCGGCACTTGGCCTTTCTTTTCAGGCGGCGGAATCGGGGGGAACCATGCCGGCTGTCCTCAACGCGGCAAACGAGATCGCCGTAGCGGCTTTTCTTGAGGAAAAGATCGGCTTTTATGGTATAACCCGCGTGGTGGAAACTGTTATTGCCCGGCATGGGCTGGTTAAAGATCCGCGGATAGCGGAAATACTCGAAGCCGACGGCTGGGCAAGAAAAGAAGCTTTGCATGTTATTGAAGGGTTATTGAAGTGATTGGAACAAGTATCGTATCGGTTGTTGTTTTGCTGGGCGTGCTCATCTTCATCCATGAGCTGGGCCATTTTTCCGTTGCCAAATGGTCGGGCGTCGGGGTGCTCAAATTTTCCCTGGGATTCGGCCCCCGTCTGATCGGTAAAAAGATTGGGGAAACCGAGTACATGCTTTCTTTGGTCCCCCTGGGCGGTTATGTTAAACTCCTCGGTGAGGCCCCGGATGAGGAGCTTTCCCCGGAAGACTTGAAAAGGTCTTTCGGAAAGCAGAAGATATGGAAGAGGATAGCCATTGTGGCCGCAGGACCTCTTTCTAACCTGCTTCTCGCCGTGGCGATCTTTACGTTCGTCAATATCTACGGGATGCCCGTGATGACCGCCGAGGTGGGGAATATCCAGCCGGAATCCGCAGCCTTTGAAGCCGGACTGAAGATCGGCGACAGGATCACCGAAATCGACCGGGAGTCAGTCAGAAAATGGGATGATATTTCGGCGATAGTGACAAAAAGCGACGGGAGAACCCTTCTTCTGACCGTCCAGAGAGATGGATCCACGCTGAAGATTTCCGTCACGCCGAAAAGGATGAAGAGCAGCAACATGTTCGGGGAATCCGTGGATTCTTACAAGATAGGAATATCTCCATCCGCCGCCACGGTCATAGAAAGGCTGAACCCGGTTGCCGCGTTTGCCGGAGCGATAAGCCAGACGGGGAAAGTCAGCAAACTCACGGTTTTGAGCATCGTAAAGATGTTTGAGGGCGTTGTTTCGCCTAAAACCATGGGAGGACCGATCTTCATTGCGCAGATAGCCGGCGTCCAGGCAAAACAGGGACTGGTTCCGTTTCTTCTTTTTATGGCCCTGTTGAGTATCAACCTCGGTGTATTAAACCTTCTGCCCATACCAGTCCTCGACGGAGGTCATCTCTTTTTCATGACCATTGAACTCATCACCGGCAGGGAGGTGAAGCTGCGCTGGCGGGAGATGGCGCAGCAGATTGGTTTTACACTGCTTATCATGCTGATGATCTTTGTCTTTTTGATGGACATCGAGAGACTGGACATCGGGTTCATAAGCGACTTTATTAGAAAAATTACCGGTTGAAATGATTACTCTCGCAATCGAGTGCGCAACTGACGCAGCAAGCGCGGCCCTGCTTTCGGATGGGGAAATTGTCGGCGAGATATGTCTCGGCGCAGGACGTCACCATTCCGAGACGGTGCTTAAGTCGCTGGATTTTCTTTTAAAACTCGCGGGAAAAAAGATCGAGGATGTTGATCTTCTGGCCTGCACGAGGGGGCCAGGTTCATTTACCGGCGTTCGCATCGGGATTGCCACTGTCAAGGGGCTGGCCCTGGCCACGGGAAAGCCGATTGTCGCCGTTTCCACGCTCGAAACACTGGCCATGAACCTGAGTTTTTCACCGCGGTTGATAGCGCCTCTTCTCGATGCACGGAGAAATCAAGTCTATGCGGGCCTTTACCGTATGAAAGAAGGCGGTCTGCCGGAATCGCTGGAGCCGGATTATCTTGCCGGGATAGATGTTGTCTTGCAGAGAACATCCACCAAAGAAGTTGATTTTATTGGCAATGGCGCCCTTGCGTACCAAAAGAGCATTCTCGAAAACAATCCGGCGTCGGGCTTTTATGATGCCCGGAAGCTGAATCATCCGCTTGCCTCGTCCGTTGGCCTTCTGGCTTTTGGCCGCTTTTGTCAGGGATGTAAAGATGACGATCCATTTTCTCTTCTCCCCACATACCTGCGTTTATCCGAGGCTGAACAAAAGATGGACCCGGGCGTTGAAATCCGGGATTGACATCAATCCCAAACTGATATAGTCTGTCACCCCAATGTATTGTCTCACTCTCCGGGAATTTTTTACGGGGGACAGCGCCGGAGGGTTACGCCTCTGATCATAAGGGGGGTCGCTAATTGCCGAACGAAGAAACGCACAGCAGCTGTATCTGCAGGGAGGGTATCCCGTTTATCCTTATTTCGTTTTTTGCTGCTGTTTTGATCTATCTGGGCGGGTTCCGAATAGTCTCTCTCTTCTTTTTTCTGCTGTCATTTTTTATCCTCTGGTTTTTCCGCAATCCGGAAAGAATGACCCCGGACAAAGAGGGGTTGATCATCTCCCCGGCCGACGGCGTGGTCATTAAGGTAGAAGATGCGCAAAGCGAAGAAATTCCAGGGGAAAACCTCCGCAAGATAAGCATCTTCATGAATATTTTTAATGTTCATGTCAACCGGTTTCCCTGTTCCGGAGAAGTGACGAAGATAAACTACAGGCCGGGGAAGTTTTTTTCGGCCAACCTTGACAAGGCCTCGGAATTTAACGAGAGAAACACGGTTGTCGTTCGCATGGCGGATGGACGTGAAATTGTGACAATCCAGATCGCCGGTCTGGTTGCCAGACGCATTGTCTGGTGGATCAAGGAAAAGGATATAATCCAGAAGGGAAAACGATTCGGCATGATCCGTTTCGGTTCACGACTCGAGGTGTTCATGCCGCTTAGTTCCTCTGTCCTTGTCCATGTCGGCGACAAGGTAACGGCCGGAGAAACGCCCATTGGAGAATTGACATGAAAAAACATGATGGATCGGATCAGAGAAACCTGGCCGTTTACGTGCTGCCCAACCTTTTCACGACGGCCAACCTTTTTTGCGGATTTTATTCGGTGATTGCCTCCATGAAAGGGATGTACGAAACGGCGGCCATTACCATTTTAATTGCCGTTGTTCTCGACAGCCTCGATGGCAGAATTGCCCGGATGACCCATACAACCAGCCGTTTCGGGGGCGAGTACGATTCGCTGTGCGACCTGGTCAGTTTCGGCGTTGCGCCGGCGATCATGGTTTACAACTGGTCGCTTTTCTCCTACGGGAAATGGGGCTGGCTGGTCGCCTTTCTCTTTGTTGTCTGCGGGGCCCTGCGTCTGGCGAGATTCAACGTCCAGGTGGGAATCATAGACAGCCGTGTTTTCAACGGACTGCCGATTCCTGGAGGGGCTGCCGTGCTGGCGACGTTTATACTCCTTTTCTACTATCTTGGGGGAGAAGGGCGCTATCCGAGTTTGCCGATCATCATCGGCGTTGCCGCCATTGCCCTTTTTATGGTCAGCAGCATAAAGTATTACAGTTTCAAAGACCTCAACTACTTTTCCCGCAAGCCCTTCATGTCTCTGGTAATGATTATTCTGGTTCTTGTCATCATTGCCGCGGAACCCCAGATCATGCTTTTCACCTTTGCCTTTGGTTACAGCCTGACCGGGCCTGCATGGACACTGTTGAAACTGATCAGGGGTACGCAGAAGAGTTTGAAGCCGGGAGATCAGCCTCACCCCAATGACCGTCCCGTTTAATATAAAATCAAAAAACTAAGGAGAAACCTATGAGAAGTTACAATGTTGCAGTTGTCGGTGCAACAGGCGCTGTCGGCAATGAGATGATTAAAGTGCTGGAACAGCGCAATTTCCCGGTGAAAAAACTGACCCTGCTTGCGTCGGAGAGATCGCTTGGTATAGATTTGACCTTCCACGGCAAGTCCATCCCGGTTGAGGCGCTGACCGAGAATTCCTTTGCGGGCATTGAAATCGGGCTTTTTTCCGCCGGGGGGAGCATCAGTGAAAAATATGCCCCCATAGCCGCCGCTCAAGGCTGCGTCGTGATCGACAATACCAGCGCTTTCCGGATGGTTCCCGATATTCCTCTCGTCGTGCCGGAGGTCAACCCCGGGGCCATTGCCCTTTACAAAAACAGGGGGATCATTGCCAATCCCAACTGCTCCACGATCCAGATGGTCGTGGCGTTGAAACCCATTCACGACGCAGTGGGAATCAAGAGGATCGTGGTTTCAACCTATCAGGCCGTTTCCGGGACGGGGAAGAAAGCCATTGATGAGCTTTCCCTTCAGACGCAGGCGCTTTTGAGCTTCAAGGAACCTGTCGCCAAAGTTTATCCGCATCAGATAGCCTTCAATTGCCTGCCCCATATCGATGTCTTTCTGGAGAACGGCTATACGAAGGAAGAGATGAAGATGGTCAATGAGACCAAAAAGATCATGGACGACCAGTCTATCATGGTCACTGCAACGACGGTGCGGGTTCCTGTTTTTTACAGTCACTCCGAATCGGTGAACATTGAAACAAAAAAGAAGATCACGGCTGACGAAGTGCGCAAACTTCTTTCCACAGCGCCGGGCGTTATGGTTGTCGATAACCCGTCAAACAAGGAGTATCCCCTGGCAATCAACGCCGCAGGCAGGGATGAAACATTTGTCGGGAGAATTCGTGAGGATGAGTCGATTCCCAACGGAATAAACCTCTGGGTTGTGTCAGACAATATCAGGAAGGGCGCCGCCTTAAACGCCGTTCAGATCGCGGAAATTCTGGGCAGCAAGTACCTGTGAGAATCAGCGGGGGAGAGGCGAAGGGACGTATCGTGCGTATACCCGCAGGCAGCCGTTTTCGCCCCACAACCGATCTGGTCAGGGAATCGCTGTTTAACATCATCAAGTCCGTCGCTGATAAATCCTTTCTCGATTTGTTTGCGGGAAGCGGGCTCGTGGGGCTTGAGGCGCTAAGCAGAGGCGCACGGCTTGCCGTCTTTGTGGAGAAGGATGCAAAAGCGGCTGAAGAGTTGGGGCGTGTTGCGGAGCTTTTCGGTTTTGATAAGAAGAAGGAAGTAATGCACTCCCCCGTCGGCAGAGCGCTGGCAGTCCTTCTTCGCCGCCGAAGCTCATTTGACATTGTTTTTGCCGATCCGCCCTATAACGAGGGATTGGCCGCAGAGACAATCCGCTTTTTCAAAGATGGAGATTTGATGGCGCACGGCGGTGTCCTGATTGTACAGCACTCCGTGCGAGAGAGAGTCGGGGAAGGGGACTGGGGCTCATTGCTGTTGACCGATCAGAGACGTTACGGCGAGACGGTTTTATCTTTTTTCGGTAAAAGCGATGCCGGCGATGACAGCAGCGGTCAATAGAGGCTGCTGTATTGACTGATAAGAAAAAAGAGGGGGTATTCCGTGAAGAAACTGGCTGTGTATCCGGGGTCGTTTGACCCGATTACAAATGGACACATGGATATTATCAGGCGCAGTTTACATATGTTTGATGAGTTGATCGTTTTGATCGCGTACAATCCGGCCAAAAAAACGAACTTTTCCCTTGATGAGCGGCTGGCGATGCTCCGGGAGGTTACAAAGGAATGCAAGAACCTGAGCGTTGACAGTTATGATGGTCTGCTGGTCGATTATCTCAGAAAAAAAAGCGCGGATGTGATCATCCGTGGGTTGAGGGCTCTTTCGGATTTTGAATACGAATTTCAGCTTGCGCTGATGAACCGCCGGTTGAATCGGGAAATTGAGACCCTTTTTCTGATGACCGGCTACCAGTGGTTTTATACAAGCTCCACCATCATCAATGAGGCGGCAAGCATGGGAGGTTCAGTCGAGGGGCTGGTTCCTGACATTGTCAACGAAAAACTGATAGAAAAATATTCCAAAAGAGGGGTTAAAAAATGAAAGAGCCGGGAGTTTTGCATAAATTATCCAGGAGGATAGGATTGATAAAACCATCGCCGACACTGGCGATCCAGGCCAAGGCAAACGCCTTGAAGGCGGCCGGTCGCGATGTTATCAGTTTTGGCGCCGGGGAGCCGGATTTCGACACCCCGGATAACGTCAAGGAAGCGGCAATCGCCTCCATCAAGGCGGGTTTTACAAAATATACCGCGGTGGGCGGGATCGATGATCTCAAGGATGCGATCATCGCCAAACTGAAGCGTGATAATCAGCTTGCATACGAAAGATCGCAGGTTGTCGTTTCCGCGGGCGCCAAACACACCCTTTTCAATATTGCCCATGTCCTTTTCGAAGAGGGCGACGAAGTTCTGGTTCCTTCCCCGTACTGGGTGTCCTATACCGATATCGTCTATCTGACCGGGGCCACCCCTGTCGTGATAAAGACCCGCATGGAAGACGGGTTCAAGCTTAAGCCGGCCGAACTCGAAAAGGCAATCACGCCGCGTACCAAAGCCATTGTCATCAGCTATCCCTCCAACCCGGCCGGCGTTTGCTACACCAGAAAAGAACTGGAAGAGCTTGCCGCAATCCTTCTCAGAAGAGGGATCATCATCATTTCAGACGATATTTATGAAAAGATCATCTACGACGACAACCAGTTTATCTCGATAGCCTCCTTCAGCGAGGAGCTCAAAAGCAATACGATTGTCGTCAACGGCGTTTCGAAGAGCTACGCGATGACCGGCTGGCGGATAGGGTATGCGGCTGGCCCGGAAAACATCATCGCGGCGATGACGAAATACCAGAGCCAGAACACATCCAACCCCACCTCGATAGCCCAGAAGGCGGCTCTCGAGGCGTTGAACGGCCCCCAGGAGGGGGTTCTGGCCAGGGGGAGGGAATTCCAGCAGCGCCGCGACTTCATCGTCAGGAAACTCAACGAGATACCCGGGATCGCCTGCCCAAACCCGCAGGGGGCATTTTACGTCTTTCCCCATGTCGCATCGTTTTATGGAAAAAGGTTTGGCGGGAAGGTCATTGAAAATTCATCCGATCTGGCGGCATATCTCCTGGAAGAGGCCAACGTCGCCCTGGTGCCCGGAGCGGACTTTGGTCACGACGACCATCTGCGGCTCTCCTATGCGACATCGATGGAATTGATTGAAAAAGGGGTTGAACGAATCAGAAAAGCTCTGCTTAACGGGTGATTCTGTGATTAAATCCTTGCGCGCAGGGGCGTCTCTTTAAATGGGTGAGGTTCTTATTTGGGTTTGGCCAGAAAAAAAACCAGGGTTGTCGATGTCGGTGGAGTGAAGATCGGCGGGGACTCCCCGATTGTTGTGCAATCGATGACCTCCTGCGACACCCGGGATGTTGCAGCCACCCTCCGGCAGATTGCCGAGCTGGAAGAGGCAGGCTGTGAGATCGTACGGGTGGCGGTTCCGGATGAAAATGCCGCGGCGGCGATCAAGGATATACGCGCCAGGATCAACATTCCGCTCATCGCCGATATCCATTTCCGGGCTGATCTCGCGGTTATGGCGATGCAAAACGGCGCCGATGCGATCAGAATCAATCCGGGGAACATTCCGGTTGACGGCATCCGCCGAATAGTGACTTCTGCAAAACTGAACAGGAAGTCAATCCGTGTCGGAGTTAACGCCGGTTCGCTGGAAAAGGACATTGCCCTCCGTCATGGCGGGCCGACCGCCCAGGCCCTTGTGGAAAGCGCCCTGAGAAATATCCGTCTTCTGGAAGAGATGGATTTTTTTGATATGAAGCTTTCCCTGAAGTCTTCCGATGTTGAGACCACGATCGAGGCGTACCGTTCCATATCCGCCTTGTCGGACTATCCGCTTCACCTCGGCGTTACCGAGGCGGGAACACTCTTGCAGTCAGCGATAAAATCGGCGATCGGCATCGGCGCTTTACTCCATGACGGAATCGGAGACACGATCCGGGTTTCCATTACCGGCGATCCCCTGCAGGAGATCGGCGTCGCCTTCGGCATTCTTCGATCGCTGAAGCTGCGCAATGTCGGCCCGGAGATCATCTCATGTCCCACCTGCGGCAGATGCGAGATCGATCTTGTGTCGCTGACATCGCAGGTCGAAGAGAAACTCCGGTATATGAAGACGCCGCTTAAAATCGCGCTGATGGGCTGTGTTGTGAACGGTCCCGGGGAGGCTCGTGAAGCCGATATCGGCATTGCCGGAGGAAAAGAATCCGGAATGCTTTTCAAAAAGGGAGAAGTGGTAAGAAAAATCACGGAGGCTGAATTTGTGCCGGTTCTGCTGGAAGAGATACGGGCGATGACCGGTGAAAATATTTGAATAGTGAGGAGATTTGATGCGTTATTCTGAGATGTTTCTGCCAACAGTGAGGGAGGCGCCCTCGGATGCTGAGCTTATCAGCCATCAATTGATGGTGCGGGCCGGGATGATACGGAAGCTTACCAGCGGGGTTTATTCCTGGCTTCCGCTTGGTTACCGCACACTTCGCAAGTTTGAAGAGATCGTGCGCAGACAGATGAACCTCTCCGGCGCCCAGGAGGTGTTTCTGCCGATGGTGCAGCCGGCGGAACTCTGGCAGGAATCGGGCCGCTGGGTTTATTACGGCAAGGAACTGCTGCGTTTTCGCGACAGGCATGACCGCGAGTGCTGCCTCGGGCCGACCCACGAAGAGGTTATCACCGACCTGGTGCGCAACGAAATCAAGACATACCGGCAATTGCCGAAAAATCTCTACCAGATACAGACAAAATTCCGGGACGAGATCCGACCGCGGTTCGGTGTGATGCGCTCCCGTGAATTCGGAATGAAAGACGCCTACAGCTTTGACGTGGACGAAGCCGGCAGTGAAATAAGCTACAGAAAAATGTTTGAGGCCTACAAACGCATATTTTCCCGGTGCGGGTTGAATTTTCGTCCGGTTGAGGCCGATTCGGGGAGTATCGGCGGCAGCTATTCCCATGAATTCATGGTCATGGCCGACTCAGGAGAAGATGCCGTCTGTTACTGCGGTTCCTGCGATTATGCGGCCAATCTGGAGAAGGCGGAGATAGCCCGCCCGGATGTCAATGTGCAGGATGTGGAGGTTCCCCCGATGGCCGAGGTGCATACCCCGGCCGTGAGAACCATTGAAGACGTCGCCCGTTTTCTCGACGTCAAGCCGTCCGGGGTTGTCAAAACCCTGATCTTTTCGGCGGATGAGGTTCCCGTGGCCGTTCTTGTCCGGGGGGATCATGATGTAAACGAAATCAAGGTAAAAAATTATCTTCATTGCGGCCTCGTGGAGCTTGCCGATGATGAGACGATTAAAAAGGTCACCGGTTCCGTCAAGGGGTTTGCAGGCGCCGTGGGAATAAAATGCCGTATCATCGCGGACTTT
This sequence comes from Syntrophus aciditrophicus, assembly GCA_020726025.1. Lineage (GTDB taxonomy): Bacteria > Desulfobacterota > Syntrophia > Syntrophales > UBA5619 > DYTH01. Next base: position 24,313 of record DYTH01000014.1, read on the forward strand.
TCTCTTCTGGAGATGGGTGAAATGGTGATGGGGGCAAACCGGGAGGATTTCCATCTCCGCCATATTATACCCAACCGGGATTTTCCGTTGCAAGAGTTCGCCGATCTGCGCGTGGTGAGAGACAATGACCTCTGTCCCCGCTGTGGCGGTAAAATAACCATTGCCCGGGGAATTGAAGTGGGTCATGTCTTTAAACTCGGGCTGAAGTACAGCCGGGCGATGCGGGCGGTTTTTCTCGACAAAAACGGCAAAGAGCAGTTCATGTACATGGGATGCTACGGAATAGGCATCGGAAGAACCGTTGCCGCCACGGTGGAACAAAATAACGACCAGGATGGCATTGTCTGGCCGGTTGCCCTTGCGCCCTATCACGTCATCATAACCCCGGTGAACGTCAACGAAAAACAGATTTCCGACGCCGCTGAAAATCTTTACCGTGAGCTGATCGACAGGGGTGTTGAGGTTATCCTTGACGACAGGGACGAGAGGGTGGGAGTTAAATTCAAAGACGCGGATTTGATAGGCATCCCGTGGAGGGTGACGATCGGCCCGAAGAGGCTTGCGGAGGGAAATGTCGAAATCAAGCGCCGATGTTCCGGAGAAACAAAGGTTATTGCCCTGAACGAGGCGGCGGATTTTCTGAATGCAGAAATTATCACGGCGCTCAGCTAAAAAGTGTGGTTAATCATCAATAAATTGAGGAGATGTCCTTACGGTTTTCAAAATCCCTTTTCAAACAGACCAGATTGCTCTTTCTTTCAGGATTAGGGATCAGCGCCCATGCTTCGCATAAACGATATTCTCGATAAGGTCCAATCCTACCTCCCCACCGATCAGATGGAGATGATCGAGAAGGCTTACATTTTTTCAGCCTCCGTTCACCAGGGACAGATACGCCTGTCCGGGGAACCCTATCTTAGCCATCCAATGGAAGTGTGCGGTATTCTTGCCGATATGAAGCTCGATACGGCGACGCTGGTGACCGGGCTTCTGCATGATACCGTTGAAGACACTCTGACAACACTCGAACAAATTGAAGATTACTTCGGCAAGGAGGTCGCTTTTCTGGTCGATGGAATGACCAAGATCGGAAAGATCACCTTCGGCAGCAAGGAAAAAAGGCAGGCGGAAAATTACCGCAAGATGATACTGGCCATGTCAACGGATATCCGGATACTTCTTGTCAAGCTTGCCGACAGGGTGCACAACATGCGGACGATGGAGTTTCAGTCCCCGGAAAAACAGGTGCAGATATCCCAGGAAACACTCGATCTGTACGCTCCCTTGGCCAATCGTCTTGGAATAAACTGGATGAAGACGGAGTTGGAGGACCTGTCTTTTCGCTATATCGATACGAAAGCGTACAACAGTCTTGTCCTGCGGATTGAACAGAAACAGGACAAACGAAACGAGTACACAAACGAGGTGAAAAAGGTCATCCACCAGGAAATGGAGCGTTTCAACATTCGGGGAGAACTCGAAGGAAGGGCGAAGCACCTCTACAGCATCTACAAAAAGATGAAGGAGCAGAAGATCGATTTCGATGAGGTGTACGACCTGATCGCCTTTCGGATCATTCTCGACTCCGATGCGGTGAAGGACTGCTATGAGGCGCTCAGCATGGTCCACTCGCTCTGGAAACCGGTGCAGGGAAGGTTCAAGGACTATATCGCCATGCCCAAGGCCAACCATTACCAGTCGCTGCACACGACGGTGATCGGACCATACGGCGAGAGGGTTGAGATCCAGATCCGGACAAAGGCGATGCATGCCTGGGCTGAAGGGGGTATTGCCGCCCACTGGCGGTATAAAGAAGGGCGCGACATATCGAAGGACGATGAAGAGATCAAAAAACTGCGGGATCTTCTTGAGGTGCAGCAGGAGGTTGAAAATCCACGGGAATTCATGTCCAACTTAAAAATTGCCCTTTTTGCCGAGGATGTTTATGTCTTTACCCCCACCGGAGAGGTGAAGGCCTTCCCGAAGGGCGCCACGCCGATAGATTTTGCCTACAGCATTCACACCGATGTGGGACACCAGTGCATCGGCGCCAGGGCCAACCGGAGCATTGTCCCTCTGAAGTATCAGATGCAGAACGGCGATAGAATAGAAATTATAACCCAGGCCGGGCACCACCCCAGCAAGGACTGGCTGAAATATGCGGTGACATCGCGGGCTCTGTCCAAGATACGAAGCTGGATAAAAGCCGAGGAGAAGGAGAAAAGCCTCGCTCTTGGACAGGATCTGATTGACAGGGAGTTTCGGAAACACCACCTCAAGCTCGGCCAGGTGGCGAAGACCCCGGAGATGCAGGAGCTTTTGAAGGAGCTTCATGTCGATTCGCTTGAAGACCTGCTGTCCGTTGTCGGTTTTGGCAGGGTTTCACCCAAACACGTCGCCCGCCATTTTCTCCCGGAAGAGGAGATAAAAAAAGAGGAAACTACTGAAAAGAAGCAACGCAAGGATGCCGGAAGCGAGGCGATAGGCGTTTCTTTGACCGGGGTTGACGACATCATGGTAAACTTCGGGAAATGCTGCCACCCTATACCGGGCGACGATATCATCGGCTACATTTCCAGAGGGCGGGGAATTATCGTCCATACAACATCGTGTCCCCATGTCCGGGATATGGATCCGGAGAGGCTGGTAAATGTCCATTGGGATAAGGTCGCCAAAAAGGAATACCAGGTGGAGATGAAGGTCGTCTGCCACGACAACAAAGGGGTGCTGGCTGAATTAAGCTCCGCGATTTCCGCGCTGGATATCAATATTGTCCATGCCAACGTAAATACCGAAACAGGGGGACGCGTCACCTGCAGTTTTGGCGTCAATGTCGAAGACCTTCATCAATTTAATCAGCTTGTACAGGCGATCAGGAAACTCCGATGGGTCATCTCTGTTGATCGGATAAGGCCTTCCTGATATGCGCCAGAGGAGAAAATTCCCCCGGACCGTTAAATTTAGCTTTGACGCAGCGGCGGGTTTGCTGTATGAAGCGCCTGATTTTTACGTTATTTCACTTTTTATGAGGAACAGATGCGGTCAAGATTTTTTTTCACACGGATTGTGCCGGTTTTTGCACTGCTGATTTTTTTCCCTGTTGGAATGGGCATTGCTGCCCCGGGGTCTCTTATTGTGGTGATCGATCCGGCCCATGGCGGCAACGATACGGGAGTTGTCAGTGATTCTTTTAAGGAAAAGGAGTTTAACCTGAGCCTGGGACTCCTGATTCGCGAAGAGGCCCGTAAGGTAAAAGGCATTCAGATCGTGATGACCCGCACGGACGACAAGAGTATCTCGACCGGGGAAAAAGTGAAGCTTGCGGCGAATGTCAGGGCCGACTGTTTTATCGGACTTCACGCAAATGCCGGATTCGGCAGCAAGGCAACCGGCTACGAGATGTACTACCCCGGCTTCAATTCTGCTGAAAACGCTGCAGGGGATTCCCGGACAATCCTGAAGGATATGGTTAAGAATAAGTCTCTTAACGATTCAGTTCTGATGTCGCAGTACATGCAGACAGCGCTGGAAAATGTTTTTCCGCGAAAGGGAAGGGGGCTTCGGGACGCCCCGGTTCCCGTACTTGCAAAACTCAATGTTCCCGGCCTGATACTGGAGGTTGGTTTTGCCGTGAATCCTGATGACCGCAAGGTTCTGACAGACAAAAACAGGCAGCGGGCGCTCGCGGCCTCCATTGTCAGGGGAATCGAGGAGTACGCGGGAAAAACGAAATAGGATGAGCGGTTTGGAAAAGATTGTCATAGCCTCAAAAAACAGGGGAAAAATAAAGGAAATCAAGGCCATGTTTGCCGATTCCGGGCTGATGGCGCTTTCCCTTGACGATTTTCCCAATGTGCCGGAAATAGACGAAGATGGAAACAGCTTCTACGAAAACGCCCTGAAAAAGGCGAAAGTTACGGCCGATGTCACCGGGGAAGCGGTTATTGCCGATGATTCCGGTTTGGAAGTTGAAGCGCTGAACGGCGCTCCGGGCATATACTCGGCCCGTTACGCGGGAGCGGGGGCGGGCGATAAGGAAAATATCGCCCGGCTGCTGCGGGAACTGCGGGACGTTCCTGCGGAAAAACGGGGGGCTTCTTTCCGTTGTGTTCTTGTTCTTTACAGGCAAGATAAGCCCCATGAGATTTTTGAGGGGCGCTGGAAAGGGGTGATTGCCGAATCCCCCTCCGGAGCGGAGGGTTTTGGTTATGACCCGGTTTTCTACGTTCCGGAACGAGGGATGACGGCGGCCCAGCTTTCTCCTGAAGAAAAAAACCGGATCAGCCACCGCGCCCAGGCCTTCAGCAAGTTGAAAAAAAGACTGGATGAGATTATGAGAAACCAATCGGGGCGTAGCGCAGCTCGGTAGCGCGCCTGCTTTGGGAGCAGGATGTCAGGTGTTCAAATCACCTCGCCCCGACCAGTTCAAGCGAATGGTTACGGTTCTACCGTGACCATTTTTTTTGTGTGGCGCCTTTGCAAATTCGGCGTCAATGCTCCATCGATTGTGTTCATTACAAATTTTTCCAATCTGCAGGACAATCACCTTTGTGATCAGCAGCATCGCCCGTGGCTTCAAGGAATTCTATCTGAAAAACCCCACAAAACGTCACGATTGCGATGAACTGAACAAATCCACCCATCCGGAAGACTTTCCCCTTGCCCGTGTTTCGACACAGTAAGCTTCGCTTTCAGGAAAGACTAAAACTTTTTTTCAATCGTTGATTCGTTAATGATATCAGTATGATTAGGTATGTCGGTGCACCGACATACCCCCTCGTTTTCCCCTGGATCCGGCCCCTTTCCGGCACACAAATCATCCGGCACGGATCCCCTCCGAAGCTCGCAGCCGGATCCGGAAAAGGGACAGGGGAAAAA
>DYTH01000105.1 GCA_020726025.1 Syntrophus aciditrophicus
TTTATGTTGGCATAAAAAAAGGGTTTCAACCGTTTTGGCTGAAACCCTTGAATTTGCTGGCGGAGCGGACGGGGCTCGAACCCGCGACCTCCGGCGTGACAGGCCGGCATTCTAACCAACTGAACTACCACTCCATAACACTGAAAAACTCACAACTTGAATGGTGGGCGGTACAGGGTTCGAACCTGTGACCCTCGGCTTGTAAGGCCGATGCTCTCCCAGCTGAGCTAACCGCCCCGTCAATCACGTCAATCAATGTGGATGTTTAATTAACAAAAACCTCATATGACGTCAAGGAAAAAGAATCAGTGATGACTATTATCTACTGACAAATCTGTGGCAAACGGAACTTCACCATACGCCGCCGGCACCGGAATATCCTTGAAAAGCGTCTCCCCCTCTCTCAAAACAATAGCCCGCTCAAGCACATCATCGGCGTGCTCCATACACTCAATGACCAAGCTCTTTCTGATATTGAGAGGAACATCTTCCAGATTCCGTTCATTATCCTTGGGGATCAGGACATGGGTGATATTGCCGCGCTTGGCGGCCAGCAATTTTTCGGTCAAGCCGCCAATGGGCAGAATCCGGCCACGGAGGGTAATCTCACCGGTCATGGCGATCTCGTGACGCACCGGGGCCTTGATTAAAGCCGACACCAGGGTGGTGGCGATCGTAACCCCGGCTGATGGCCCATCTTTGGGGATAGCCCCTTCCGGAACATGGATATGGATATCGAGCTTCTGGTAAAAGTCCGTCTCCAACCCCAGACGCAAGGCCCTGGAACGCACATAGCTCAAAGCAGCCTGAGCGGACTCCTGCATCACATCTCCCAGTTTGCCGGTAATGGTCAGCTTACCGGTGCCCGGCATCAGGGTAGCCTCTATCTGCAACAACTCCCCGCCCACCTCAGTCCACGCCAGTCCGGTGGTAAGGCCGATCTCGTCACGATCTTCCGCCAGTCCATAACGATATACCGGTGTTCCCAGATACTTTACCACCGACTGGGCGGTAAGCCGGTAACGCTTATTTTTTATTTTTTTCTTCAACCGGTCACGCGCGATCTTGCGGCAGAGCGAGGCCAGATTCCGCTCCAGACTCCTGACCCCGGCCTCTTTCGTATAGCGCCGGATCACCTCGAGAATGCCGCCATCGGTTATCTGGATGTCACCTGGCTGAAAGCCGTTGGCCTCAAGCTGTTTGGGGATCAGATACCCTTCCGCGATCTTCTGTTTTTCTCCTTCGGTATACCCGTTCAGACGGATAATCTCCATCCGATCCTGCAAGGGCAAGGGAATACCATGCAGATTATTGGCCGTGGTGATAAAAAAAACCTCGGAAAGGTCATAATCCAGATCCAGATAATGATCATTAAAGGTGTTGTTCTGTTCAGGATCAAGGACTTCCAAGAGCGCCGAAGATGGGTCGCCGCGAAAATCAGTGCTCATCTTATCAACCTCATCCAGGCAAAAGACCGGATTGATCACATCCGCCTTCTGCATGGACTGGATAATCTTGCCCGGCATGGCGCCGATATAGGTGCGCCGATGACCGCGAATTTCAGCTTCATCACGCACCCCGCCCAAAGAAAGGCGGACAAACTTACGATTCATGGCCCTGGCAATGGATTTACAGATGGAGGTCTTGCCGACACCGGGAGGCCCGACCAGGCAGAGAATCGGCCCCCGGATCTTCTTCACCTGGGCCTGAACGGCCAGATACTCAAGAATGCGTTCCTTGGGCTTGGACAGCCCGTAGTGATCCTCATTGAGAATCACCTCGGCCTTATTGATATCAATAACCGCCTTGCTTTTCTTTTTCCACGGCAGGCTGACGATGCAGTCAATATAGTTTCTGACAACCGTGGTCTCTGCCGACATTGGCGGCATATTCCTCAGTTTTTTTAACTCTTTTGTCACCTTTTCACGGGCCGCCGCCGGCAGCTCTTTCTTTTTGACAAGCTCTTCAAGCTCGGCTATCTCATCAAGGCCGTCTTCATTCTGTCCCATCTCCCGCTGAATAACCCGCGCCTTCTCGCCAAGATAATAATTACGCTGGATCTTGCCCATGCGTTTTTTTACCTTTTCATTGATATCCTTTTCCAGTTCAAAGATCTCAATCTCCCGCTTGATGAACTCGACGACCTTTTCTATCCTCAACACCAGGTCATCACATTCGAGGATTTCCTGTTTTTCCTCGGTCTTGAGCGGGAGATGCGCGGAGATAACATCAACAAGCTTGCCGGATTTTTCTATATTATTAACAGAGCGAACGACCTCTTTGGGAAGTTTTTTCGTAATCTCGCAAAATTCATCGAAGATTCTGCGTAATTCCCGTTCATAGGCAAGGACTTTCCCGTCACCCTCATCAGACCCGGGCAGCTCCTCTACTTCCACCTGGACAAAGGTCTCACTGGGGACAAAAGAGACAATCCGCGCCCGTTTTTTTCCCTCCACCAGGGCCTTGATCGTCCCATCCGGCAATCGCAGCAACTGCATGACTACCGCCAGGGTCCCAACCGTATTCATCTCTTTCTCTGTCGGCTCATCCACCCGGGACTCCTTCTGGGTCACCAGAAAAATCTCGGTTCTTTTTTCCATAGCATCTTCCAGGGCCTGGATCGAGCGCGATCTTCCCACCACCAATGGGGCCACCATATGGGGGAAAATAACAATATCACGCAACGGCATGAGTGGATATAATTTGGTCCCTATTTCTTCCATAGCTGTTATGGCTAACCTTGATGTTAAAAATAAAATGCTGACCCCGACGAACGGGATAAGTGCCTTTTGCAGCTCCATTTCTTGTAAAAAGAACAAGAAATGGAGCTGGAAGGTACTAAAAAAACGTGTATCAAAAAAATATCAGATCAAGAGAGGTTGTTGTTACGCCATTCATTGTCCAGCCACATTTGACAGTCTCACAAAAAGTCGAAAAAGTAGGTCATTTCGAGCGTCAGCGAGAATTCTTTCTTCTTAACAAGTTGGAATCATGAAGACTTCTCCCGTCGGTCGAAATAACAACGGGCAATCCTGGACTTTTTGCGAGACCATCCCGGTATAGCACCTTACGCATTTTGCACTTTTTTCTCGGGGACATTGCCGTACAAAATCACCGGATACTCGCCGTCATTAATAACCTGCTCACTGATAACACACTCCTCGACATTTTCCCGGGAAGGCAGCTCATACATCACATCCAGCATGGCCGCCTCCATCACAGATCGCAAGCCCCTGGCCCCCGACTTACGCTCCAGGGCCTTGCGGGCAATGGCGGTCAGGGCTCCTTCCGTGAAGGAAAGCCTGATCCCCTCCAGTTCAAAAAGCCGTTGATACTGTTTAACCAAGGCGTTTTTAGGCTCACGAAGAATGCGAATCAGATCCGCCTCCATCAGCTCCTCCATCGTCGCGATAACCGGCAAGCGCCCGACAAGCTCGGGAATGAGGCCAAACTTCAAGAGATCCTCGGGCTGGACACTTGCCAGCAACTCACCGATATTCTTTTTGTTTTCGCTAGTTACTTTGGCTCCGAAACCAATTGACTTCCTGCCGCCCCGCCGCTTCACCACACTATCAAGACCGACAAAGGCTCCGCCGCAGATGAAGAGGATGTTGGTGGTATCGATCTTCACCAACTCCTGTTGCGGATGCTTTCGCCCTCCCTTGGGAGGAATAGAGGCCACCGTCCCTTCGATGATCTTCAAGAGGGCCTGCTGCACGCCCTCGCCGGAGACATCGCGCGTCAACGAGGGGCTGTCGGATTTCCTGGCAATCTTGTCAATCTCATCAATATAAATAATGCCCCTTTCGGCACGCTTTATATCATAATCAGCGGCCTGCAGAAGATTGACCAGGATATTCTCCACATCATCTCCCACATATCCGGCCTCGGTCAGGGTCGTGGCATCGGCCATGCAAAAGGGAACGTTCAGAATCCGGGCCAGGGTCTGGGCCACCAGAGTCTTTCCACTGCCCGTTGGGCCGATCAGAATGATATTGGATTTCTGCAACTCCACCTGACCATCGTCAACAGGGGCGTCTATCCGTTTATAATGGTTATGGACGGCTACCGAGAGCACCTTTTTGGCAAATTCCTGGCCAATCACATACTCATTGAGATGATCATTGATCTCCATGGGTTTCAGGGCAGACGAATCCAATCCATCACCGTGAGCGGCCCCGGCCTTTTCTTCATCATGGATAATGTCATTGCACAGGGCGATACACTCATCACAGATATGGACATCCGGACCGGCTATCAACTTGGCCACTTCATCCTGACCTTTCCCACAGAACGAACAACTGGAGAGAAATTCCCTGCCCTTTTTACTGGCCATTTTTTTCCTCCTCATCCACATTTTTCCGTTTAATCAGCACCTCATCGATGATGCCATACTGCTTGGCCTCAACGGGACTCATAAAATTGTCACGATCCGTATCCAGCTTGATCTTTTTGATCGGATGGCCGGTGTGATGGGCCAGGATCCGGTTCAAATCATCACGCATGCGCAGAATCTCCCGGGCATGGATATCTATCTCCGTGGCCTGTCCCTGGAACCCGCCCATGGGCTGATGGATCATGATCCGGGAATTAGGCAGGGCGTAACGTTTCCCCTTGGTGCCGGCGGCCAGGAGCAAAGCGCCCATGGAGGCCGCCTGTCCCATACACAGGGTGGCGATATCGCATTTCACATACTGCATGGTATCATAAATCGCCATGCCGGCGGTTACGGATCCGCCGGGCGAATTGATATAAAAGGTTATATCCTTCTCTGCGTCATCCGCTTCCAGGAAGAGAATCTGGGCGATAATGGAGCTGGCCACCTCATCCCCCACGGATGTTCCCAGAAAAATAATCCGTTCGCGAAGCAGGCGTGAATAAATATCAAAGGCTCGCTCGCCCCGGGGACTTTGCTCGACAACCATGGGAACCAGATTCATGCAACACTCTCCTTAATGCTTAATGCTTAAAACAGTTCGACTGCAGCGGTTAAGTTTTACTATAACCATCTGCAGTCGAAAAGAATCATCTACTGATTATTTTTTTCAATCAGGACAAAAAATCAAGTCAACCACCCGTGGCCAACTTCAATAACCATTCGGCCCTCTTACCATTTTTTGATAACGGCTCAGGCTTCCACATTCTCAGACGGGGCCGCCTCGGAGGCAAGGGCGTCAACCAGATTAGCCTCAGCCCGCAGGAAGGCCAGGATCTTTTCATTCAACAGTTCGTTGACAAAGGGCAGCAAATCATCACGGCTGCCGCCAAAATACTGCTTCACCTGGGCCACGGGCATATTGTACTGATCACCGATGCGTTTGAAACCTCGATCAATATCTTCATCGTTGACCTTGATGGACTCAACTTCAGCAATCTTCTTGAGAATAAAATCACCACGCACCCGTTTTTCCGCTATGGGACGATTGCGCTCGGCCAGCTCGGCGCGGTTGATACCGGCAGACTCCAGATCCATTCCATTTTTTTCCAGGGACTTGACCGTGGCCTTGATCATCTCTTCCACTTCATAACGCACCAGACGGATTGGAACCGGGAAGGTATGCGCATCAAGAAGCTTATGCATGATCCGGTCAGTCAGATCACCAGCCGCCTTTTCTTCCTTGGTCTTGACCAGACGATCATGAATGGCCTTTTTCAACTCTTCAAGGCTTGCGTATTCACTCCCCACATCCTTGGCAAACTCATCATCGAGCTCAGGAAGCATACGCTCTTTGATGTCTTTGACCTTGACCTTGAAAATCACCTTCTTGCCGGCAAGCACAGGATTGGGATATTTCGCGGCAAAATCCACCTCATGGCTGGCTGCCTCCTCCAGTTGCATGCCGACTAGTTTTTCCTCAAACTCGGGACTGATCCGTCCGGAGCCGACATCGATGGAGTAGTTGTCATTTTTTACTTCTTTCATGGGCTTGTCATGATGATACCCCTGAAAATCCACCACCACCACATCCCCCTTTGCCACCGGACGATCCTCAACGGAACGCAGAGGCGCCATTTCCACCCGCAGGGACTCAAGCTCAGCGGCCACCTCCTCATCACTTACCGTCACCACTGGTTTTTCCACTTCCAGGCCCTTATAGGCCTGGAGTTCAAACACGGGCTTGACATCGATCATCGCCACATAGCTGAAGGTGCCATCGTCCTTGAACCGGGGTTCGCTGATCTCGGGATGAACCACCGGGTCAATCTTCTCCTGTTCAATGGCCGTAAAATAGGTATCCTGAACAAGTTTCTCAGCAACCTCGGCCTCAACCTTCTGCTGAAAGTTCTTAACAATAACGGAACGAGGCACCTTGCCGCGCCGGAACCCCTTCAACTTCACATCCTGCTGCACCTTGTCATAGGCCTCTTTCAACTCTTTCTGCACATCGGCAGTCGGCAGAGTGATGGTAATTTTTCTGGTAAGATCGGCAAGTTTTTCAACAACAACATCCATCATGAATATCCTTTCAATAGAGATTAATCCTGCAGGCGTTCAACAGCTAATCAACATTCATCTTCATTCATCACATGGTGCGAGAGGGGGGGCTCGAACCCCCATGCACAAGGCGCTGGTTCCTAAGACCAGTGCGTCTACCAATTCCGCCACCCTCGCGATACCCTGCAACAACCTGAAACAATGACAGAATACCGGCCCATAGCAATGACGGGGCGGAATGAATGATTTCTCATTTCCTGTACATTGTTTTTTAGTGCCTTGCGGATTATTTTTTTTACAAAAAAAAAGAATCTGCGAAAGGCACTTATCCCGTTCATCGGGGTTAGTGTGCTATTTAATAATTCACATCTTTCCAGCCGTCAAGAAAGATTCAACCCGGAACAGGCCAATTGGCCGTTCATACCCCAAACCACTCAGACATCAGTCGCTGGCGCAACCAGAGGAACCACCATTTCGCCGGCTACTCCCGGAATCACAGCCTCAGGAGCTGGTAGATCCGGTTCATATCCACGCTTTCGCGGACAATGGCGGCCAGACGGTCAAAGGCGGGTTCCAGGTCGTAGGGAGCCGGAATGCCGTATAGTGGCGGAAGCCCTTGGCGCTGGCGCAACCGGTTGATGAACCAGCGGCGGAAGAGGTCGGAATCGAAGATGCCGTGCAGATAGCTGCCCCAGATATGGCCGGAGGCGTTGCCGGCCCCGCAGCTACTGCCGTCGGTAAAGGTCAGGATGGGCGGCAGGGCGGATTGGGTGCGGCCGTGATGGATCTCGTAGCCGTGCACCGGCTGGCCGGATTTGGTATGGATGCCATGCCGCCGGGTCAACTTTTTGTCGGCGGCCAGCACCGTGGTCATGGCCAGCAGGCCGAGACCGGCGATGGCACCCTGATCGGACTCGATGGCCAGCGGGTCTTCGATGGTCGTCCCCAGCATCTGATAGCCGCCGCAGACCCCGACGATCTCACAGCCCTCAGCCGCCTTGCGCTGGATGGCGGCCGCCAGTCCGCAGGAGGCAAGGGCCGCCAGATCGTGGATCACATTCTTGGAACCGGGCAGAATAATGGCCTGCGGGTTGCCTAAATCCTCCGCCCGCTCCACCACCCGGAGAAAGACATCGGGTTCGGCGGCCAGGGGCTCGATATCGGTGAAGTTGGAGATATGGGGCAGGCTGATAACAGCGATCTCCACATGCTCTCCCGACGGCCGGTCGCCGCGGAACAGCCCCTCCTTGAACGAAACCGAATCCTCTTCCGGCAGTCCCAGATTCTTCAGATACGGCACCACCCCCAGCACCCCGCGGCCGGTGTGGGCCAGCACATAGTCATGGGCCGTCTGCAACAGCCCCGCCTGGCCGCGAAAGCGGTTGACCACAAAACCAGCCACCAGCGCCCTCTCCCACTCGTTCAGCACCTCCATGGTGCCGACAAAGGAGG
>DYTH01000106.1 GCA_020726025.1 Syntrophus aciditrophicus
CCTTAATCCCCTCCCGCAAGGGGAGGGGAAAATGTACTTTTGTCGAGTTCATCAATATTGGCTGCGAAATGTCATCATTTTTCCATCTTCATCATTGCTTCATCGTGACATGCGAATCGTCAAGCGGCGTCGGAACCCGGCTTTGCGCGGTTTACTGCAGCCTGCCCTTGTGGTCAAAGAAGATCCGGAAAAATTGGGTCGCGTGTTTTCAAATATTATTGACAACGCCCTCAAGTACAAATAGGATGGCGATCGAATGGAAGCAATCGCCGAAAAATCCGAAGACGGTCTGCATTGCCTGGAGGCGAGGTTGGGTTTATAAGCTCCCCGTGTGTTGCAGGGACCGCCTTTGGCAATGATCAGCCATGGCGGGAAAATGGAAGATGATCCGCGGCAGTCTTTCTGGTTTGACAACCGGCCTGAATTTATGAAATAAGACCGCCCTGACGGTAGTGCATGACCGCGAGACGAAAAAAATTTCCAGCGGCAGCTTTTAAATAAATTGACGCTTTTACCAGGGGCGGGCAGGGATATTGAATATATGCAAACACGATCGATGAAAATACTGTTTCTCCTCGTTGTGCCAATTTTCGTCTATTTGCTTCCGCTTCCCTTCATGCCGCTGATGGAGCCGGATGAGGGCCGCTACAGCTCCATCCCGAACGAGATGAACATGTCGGGGGACTATGTAACGCCACGGCTTAAGGGTGTTGTCTATTTCGAAAAACCGGCTCTTTCTTATTGGGCAACGGCGCTTTCCTTCAAGATTTTCGGGAAAAACGAATTTTCTTCCCGTCTTTTTGCAGCGCTTGCGGCCTGGGGTTGCATCATCCTCGTATATCGGATGGGCCTTTTTTTTCACGATGTCCGGACGGGTCTGTACGCGGCGGCAGTTCTTTCCACTTTTTTGCTGCACGCGGCGCTCGGGCGGATAAACATCCTCGACATGCCGCTTGCCTTCTTTCTCTGCATGGCGATCTGGTCGGGTTTTCGTTTTTTTGCCGGAACTGACAGGCGAAAGGTTTGGCTGTATCTCCTCTACCTTTTCAGCGCGCTCGCCTTTTTGACGAAGGGGCTCATCGGGATCGTGCTTTCGTTCGGCGTCATTGTGGTATGGCTGCTTTTTTCCAGACGGTTTCGCGATGTTTTCCGAATGGTTTCACCAGTGGGCATCCTTTTGTTTTCCCTGGTTTCGTTGCCCTGGGTGATCCTTGTCCAGCGTGAGAATCCCGATTTCTTCCGTTTCTTTTTCATCCAGGAGCATTTTCTGCGCTATACGACAAAGATGCACAGTCGTTATCAGCCTTTTTACTTCTACATACCGATACTTATCGCCGGAACGGCGCCGTGGATTTTTTACCTGCCCGGGGCGATAAAGGGGCTCAGGGCAGGCGAGCCTCTTTTTAAAAGAGAGGAAAAATCACTTTTACTGGTCTGGGCAGGGTTGATTTTCGTCTTTTTTTCCCTTTCTTCGTCAAAACTTATTCCCTACCTGACGCCTGTTTTCCCACCCCTTGCCCTGTTTGCAGGCGTAATCTTCCGCCGTTCCGAAGCCGGGCGGGATGAAAGCGCCCCTTTTGCCTCCGGTGGTTATCGCCTTTTCGGAATGATATCTCCGCTCTTGATGCTGACGGCCCTTTTTGTCCCTCTTTTCCTCGCGAATCACGGGGTCAAGCCCTTTCCCTGGCTTTATCTGGTTGCAGTTCCGGCTCTTCTCCAGGGAGTCATGCTGTTTTTCCCTTTTTGGAGACAGCGCGGAAGCGGCGGAGGGTGGTTTTTTTCCATCTATCTGCTCTCGGCGCTTTTTTTTGTTTCGTTGACGTTGCCGGCGTCCTGTTATCTCACCCCATACAAATCCGCCCGTCCGCTTTCCGAAGCCATAACAAAATACATCCCCGCGGAGACCGATGTTTACCAGTATGGCATGTCCTTGTACGGGATCGATTTTTACACCGGCCGCAGAACGCCGATTGTTGACGACATTGGGGAATTGAACTACGGGGTGCAACAGCTTCCCCAAAAGGAGAGAGAACACTATTTTCTCTATTCCGACAGTTTTTTCAGCATGGCAAAAAAGGCAAACGGGATATATTGCGCCACTGAAAATGATGAAAAACTGGAAAGATTAAAAAAAGAGTTTCCCGGCAGCCGCGTTTTGTGGCAGAGTGCCGAATACTCGCTTTTGCAATTGAATGCAGCTAAATAACGGGGGTGACAGCGTGAAGATACGGGATGAATTTCTGCCGATGAACAGACCTTCCATAGGGGAGGCCGAAATATCCGCCGTCACCGCTTGCCTGCGCTCGCGCTGGATTACGACCGGGGCGCTCTGTAAGACGTTTGAGGAAAAATTTCAGGAACTTACAGGGGCAAAATACGCCGTGTCCCTCGCCTCTGGAACGGCGGGGATGGATATCCTCCTGACCGCGCTCGGCATCGGCGCGGGCGACGAGGTGATTACCCCGTCGCTGACGTTTGCTTCAACAATCAATATGATTGCACTGCACGGCGCCCGACCGGTTTTTGTCGATATCGACTACGACACGCTTCTGGTGAATGCCGACGCAGTGGAAGCTTTGATAACCCCCCGGACAAAGGCGATTATTCCCGTTCATTTTGGCGGCGCACCGGCGGATATGCATAAAATTCAGGAGATAGCCGGGCGTCATAAGCTGATTGTGATAGAGGACGCGGCTCATGCGGCGGGAACCTGGTATCGGGGGATTCATGCCGGCGGTTTTGGCGAGATCGCGATATTTTCCTTTCACCCGATCAAGAATATAACAACCGGCGAGGGGGGGCTCATTACCCATAACGATGAGGAACTCGAACGGAAACTGCGTCTGTTGCGCTTCCACGGGATCGAACGGGATGCCTGGAAGCGCTATGGAAAGGGTGGCAACCCCGAGTACGATATCGAGGCGCCGGGCTGGAAATACAATATGACAGACCT
Organism: Syntrophus aciditrophicus; assembly: GCA_020726025.1. Taxonomy (GTDB): domain Bacteria; phylum Desulfobacterota; class Syntrophia; order Syntrophales; family UBA5619; genus DYTH01. The sequence continues at coordinate 2,954 of DYTH01000106.1, forward strand.
GCAGGCGGCCCTGGGAAATGTCCAGTTTGACCGGCTCGGGGAGTTCAACCGTCGCCGGGCGGAAATTGTTTCGTTGTACGAAAAGGGGCTGGGGGACATTGCCGGGCTGGAGTTGACGGCCGACCCCGACTACCCGCACCTGCACGCCCACCATCTGTTTGTGGTCAAGGTTCATGGCATCAAACGGGGGCTTTTTATGGAGAAACTTTCCGAATACAACATCGGTTACGGGCTCCATTTTCCCCCCTGTCATCTGCTCAAGTATGTGAAGGAGCGCTGCGGCGCCGCTTTTCTGCCGGAGACGGAAAGGGTTGCGGATAAAATCATTTCGCTGCCTCTTTTCCCGGAGATGACGGATGATGATGCCGGTTACGTATGCGAGGCAATAAGGGAAATACTGAAATAATCGAAGAGTTTTGCCGTTCATTGGCCATAAAACACGGATTGTGCGGCGCCGCCGTGAAATTTGCTTTCAGGGTTAAAGTGCAAGAGGAAGCCTGGATTTATGTCAACTGAAAACATGGAAGATTCTCAAAATATGATATCGCTTGTTGTTCCCGTTTATAACGAGGAAGAGAACCTTTCCGAGCTGATGAGGCGCATTCGCTCGGTCATGACGGCGCTTGCCAGACCGTGGGAGATAATCCTCGTTGATGACGGCAGCCGGGATCGGTCGCTGGAGATTTTGAAGGGATTTACCGTTTATCCCGAGGTGCGGGTCGTCGAACTGACCAGAAACTACGGGCAGCACGCGGCGATTCTGTCAGGTTTTTCGGTTGTACGCGGCGAGATCATTATTACGCTCGATGCCGATCTTCAGAATCCACCGGAAGAAATACCACGTCTTATCGAAGCGATGGAGAAAGATGACCTCGACGTGGTGGGGACAATCCGAAAAAAGAGAAAGGATTCCCTGTTCCGCAAGATTCCCTCCCGGATTGTCAATATGGTGGCCCGCAAGATTACCGGCGTCCACATGACCGACTGGGGGTGCATGCTGCGGGCCTATCGCCGGAAGGTTGTCGAGAGAATGATCTCCTGCCATGAACACTCCACCTTCATCCCGGCGCTCGCTACCCATTTCGGCAAACGCATCAAGGAGATAGATGTTGCCCACGAGGAGCGTCACGGGGGAAAATCAAACTATCCGCTCAGAAAACTGATCACCCTGCAGTTCGACCTGGTCGCCTCCTTTTCCGAACTGCCGATTAAACTCATCATGTACGGGGGCGTCTTTCTTTCCATAATCGGCGTCCTGTTCGGTATTTTTCTTGCGGCTGCCCGGCTTATCTACGGCGCTCACTGGGCGGCGCAGGGTGTTTTCACGCTTTTTGCCATCATGTTTGTATTTGTGGGAATGCAGTTTTTTGCCCTTGGCCTGCTCGGCGAGTACATAGGCAGGATATACCGGGAGGTCCGCAAGCGTCCCGAATATGTAATCGAGAAGGTTTATGGCGGGCCGACGGCGGGTGCGGATTCATGAGGGCAGTCGTTTTCGCGTATCATAACATGGGAATAGCGGGGCTTGACGCCCTTGAAAAGGTCGGCTTTGAAATTCCCCTGATCCTTTCCCATGAGGACAATCCGACGGAGAATTGCTGGTTTGGCTCGGTTAAGGAGTGGGGAGAGAAAAGGGGCATTCCTGTCGAATGTCCGCCGGATATCAGCTCGGTAAATTGGAAAAAACGAATCGCCTCGGTTTCTCCGGAGATGATTTTTTCCTTTTATTACCGCTTTATGATCCCCGACGGCATATTCGCGATTCCCCCCCGGGGGGCGTATAACCTCCACGGATCCCTGCTTCCCCGGTATCGCGGCCGGGCGCCGGTGAACTGGGCGCTGGTCAACGGCGAGAAGGAAACGGGGGTGACGCTTCACCATATCGTCCGCAAACCCGATGCGGGAGACATCGTGGGGCAGAGGATTGTGCAGATTACATGCGAGGAGACGGCGCTTTCGCTTTTCGGCAAACTGTGCGAGGCGGCGGGGGCGCTTCTCGATGATCTTCTCCCGCTGATGAAGGAGGGAAAGGCGCCGCGCATCGCGCAGGACCTGTCGGCCGGGAGTTATTTCGGGGGAAGACGCCCCGAGGATGGCCGTATCGACTGGGACTGGCCGGCGATACGGATTTATAACCTGATTCGCGCCGTGACCGACCCCTATCCGGGCGCCTTTTGCGACATGGCGGACGGTACAAGGCTCATGGTGTGGTGGGGTCTGCCGGATACGACGCCGGGGAAAAAATATGAAACGCGTGTTTCCGGAACCATAGAGATCCATGGCAGGAAGGTTTTGGTTCGGACAGGGGAGGGGAGAATCACGCTTCTGGATATCCAGAAAGGCGCTGAACGGATGACCGGAGACGGAATTTATAACTTTTTTAAACATAGAGAAGGGAAGAAAATAGAATGAAGATATTGATTCTGGGTGTAAACGGCTTTATCGGCCACCACCTGACGCAGCGGATACTTGACGAGACCGACTGGAGCGTTTACGGGATGGACCTCTCCGACGACCGGTTGGGAAAGAACCTGCAAAATCCCCGCTTCCATTTCATCGAGGGGGACATTGCGATAAACAGGGAGTGGATCGAGTACCATGTCAAAAAATGCGACGTCGTGTTGCCGCTTGTCGCGATCGCAACGCCGAAGCTCTACGTCGAAGACCCGATCGCCGTTTACAACCTCGATTTCGAGATGAACCTCAATGTCGTCAAACAGTGCGTCAAATACCATAAAAGGGTTGTCTTTCCTTCTACTTCCGAGGTTTACGGCGCCTGCCCCGATCCGGAGTTCACTGAGGACGAAAGCTATCTTGTTGTCGGTCCGATACAAAAAGAACGCTGGATTTACTCCTGCTCGAAGCAGCTTCTCGACCGGGTGATCTACGCCTACGGCACCCGGGGGCAGGTGGAATTCACCCTTTTTCGCCCCTTCAACTGGGTCGGCCCCCGGCTCGATTCGCTCTACGCGGCGAAGGAGGGCAGCTCCCGCGTGGTCACGCAGTTTATCGCCGACCTGATGCTGAAGCGCCCCATTTCGCTCGTTGACGGCGGCAATCAACGCCGCTGTTTCACCTGCATCGACGACGGCATCTCCGCCCTGGTGAAGATACTGGCAAATAAGGACGACGTCTGCAAAAACGAGATCATCAACATCGGGAACCCGGCGAATGACTGCTCCGTCGTGGAACTGGCGCAGAAGCTCAAAAAACTCTTCATGGAGCACCCGAACCACCGCAACGACGGGACTTATTCGGAGATTCTGGAGGTTTCATCGCTGAACTACTACGGCAAGGGATATCAGGACATCAACACCCGCACCCCGAGCATTGAGAAGGCGCGTCGGCTTCTCGGGTGGGAGCCCGCCGTTAACCTCGACGATTCGCTGAAAATGACCCTCTATTCCTTCCTTGAGGAAAACGAGAAATAGGGTCATTGTTGCTGCAATCGCATCCATGATTTGAAGATTATGGAGCCAATTGTAAAACTAAACTATTCCGTCGCCCCGGCGAAAGCCGGGGCCCAGAAAGGACTGAAAAGACTGGATTCCGGCTTTCGCCGGAATGACGAAGAAGGAGTTTTGCAATTGGCTCTATGGGATTGCAGTGCTTCGCTCGCGATGACCGATGGCGTTTTTTCGAAGGTTTCGCAACCTTTTTAATCAGGGGAGGAAATTGCAAAACTCCCTGTTCTGTCATTCCCGCGAGGTTTCTGGCGGGAAAACGAAGTTTAATGTTCATAATCCACATTGTAACCATCTGAAATCATGGATGCCCGACAAAAGCATTCGGGCATGACAACACGTTTTGCAATTACTTAAGGGGTTTGAACTTGTCCGGGATACTTGGTCTGAAAATCGATGTCGATACCTATCAGGGGATGCAAGACGGAGTTCCCCGTCTTCTCGACATTCTCAAGGAAAATGATGTCAAGGCAACTTTCTATCTCAGCATCGGTCCTGACGCCTCGGGCCGCGCAGTCCTCCAACTTCTCAAAAACCCGCGTTTCTTGAAGAAGATGGTTAAAACACGCGCCGCGAGTCTCTACGGCTTCAAAACCGCCCTCTACGGGACGCTGCTTCCCTCGCCGATGATCGCCCTCTCATTTCCCGACATTGTCCGGCGGATCAAGGCGGAAGGGCACGAGGTGCAGTTCCATGCCTGGGACCACCGCCGCTGGCAGGACGAACTGTCGTCAAAATCCGAGGAATGGATACGGAATTGGTTCCTGCGCGGGATCACCGGATTGGAGAGTATTCTCGGTGAAAAACCGACGTCGTTTGGCGCACCGGCGTGGCTTATCGACGACCGCGTCCTTGCGATCGCGGGAGGGCTTGGGTTTGAGTATTTGAGCTGCACCCGCGCCGTGTCGCCCTTTATTCACGAGGGGATTAAACTGCTCGAAATCCCGTCGGACGTTCCCTGTTTTGAGGAGGTGGGGATGGAGGGAGGGGCGCAAAAAATTCTGGCCGCGCTCGCGGGTGGCGGGATGCACGTCCTGCCTGTCCATGCCGAGGTGGAAGGCGGGATCATGGCCGACGCCTTCATCGGGCTTCTTGCCGCAATAAAAAAAATGGACACCCAATTTGTCCGGCTCCGCGACATGGTTCCACTCATCGACAAATCCCGCCTGCCCGTCCGCCGTTTCCGCCTCGAACTCCTCCCCGGCCGCTCGGTCCCCTGTGCCGTCTGAAAAACTTTTCACCCAAAGGGTTTTTTGCTCAATTTTGCTGATCGAGCAGGGCATTAAATACGGTTTGAACACCCAATGTCTGATGAACTCGTCAAAAGTACATTTTCCCCTCCCCTTGCGGGAGGGGATTAAGGG
>DYTH01000107.1 GCA_020726025.1 Syntrophus aciditrophicus
TTTTTTGAAAATGTCGAGGGTTCCGATTTTCCGGTTATTACCAACGCCTTTGGAAGCAGTCGGCGCATAGAGCTGGCCTTCGGAGACACACCGGACGGGCTTGCCCGGAGGCTGGCCGGGATCATCAAGCAGGCGCCGCCCAAGTCGGTTGCCGAAAAAATCGGGATGATCCCGAAGGCGCTGTCGTGGGCGAAGTTTCTCCCGAGAACGAAGAAGATGCAGACGCCCCCCTGTCAGGAGGTTGTCTTGACAGGCGATGCGATTGATCTGACGAAGCTTCCGGTTCTGTTCTGCTGGCCTGCGGACGGAGGGCGGTTCATCACGCTTCCCGTTGTCTTTACGAAGGGTCTCGAAGACGGCAAACGGAATGTCGGGATGTACCGGATGCAGGTCTATGACGGAAAAACGACCGGGATGCACTGGCATATCCACAAGGACGGCTCGCACCATTTCCATGAATACCGGAAGGTCGGCCGCCGGATGGAGGTTGCCGTGGCGATTGGAACGGATCCCGCCGTAACCTACGCGGCGACGGCGCCGATGCCCCGCGGGGTCGATGAAATGATGCTTGCCGGGTTCATCCGGCAGAGCCCGGTTGTCCTGGTGAAGGGTGTCACCGTCGATATCGATGTCCCGGCGGAGGCCGAATTCATCCTCGAGGGCTATGTCGATCCGGAGGAAACGCGGATCGAAGGGCCTTTCGGCGATCATACCGGCTACTACTCCGCGGCCGATCTCTACCCGGTTTTTCATCTGACGGCGATTACCCACCGGAAAAACGCCGTGTACAGCGCGACGGTAGTCGGCCGCCCGCCGATGGAGGACTGCTGGCTTGCCTGGACGACGGAGCGCCTCTTTCTGCCGATGCTCCAGATGGTGATGCCGGAGATCAAAGATTATCTGCTTCCCTGGGAGGGGGTTTTTCACAGCATCGCGGTTGTCGCGATTGAAAAGGAGTATCCGGGCCACGCCGCGAAGATCGCCAGCGGCCTCTGGGGGAGCGGTCAGATGAGTTTTGCCAAGGCGCTGGTGATAATCGACGATTTGTCGCTGCTCAAAGACGGGCGGCGGCTCTTTCTCCATATTCTTGACACGGTGGATTTTTCCTCCGACGTGACGATCGCGAAGGGGATCCTCGACGTGCTTGACCACTCCGCGGAAAACCCCCTCTTCGGGGCCAAGATCGCCATCGACGTGACGGCCCGGATGCCTGGCGAGACGAAACGAATCCCCGATAATCGGCGTGCATCCGAAGCAGGCGACGGGGAGCTGCTTCTCCACCTTCAGAAAAGAGAAAGCGGTTTCAAGGGGCTGCGCGTACTGCTGCCGGAGTCAAAAAAACGGCTCCGCGCGGTGGGGGTGGATAAGAAAAGCGGTCAGTCATCCCGTGCGTACATCGACCTGCTGGCCGGCGAAATCCTGGCCGGGGATATTTTCGTTCTCTACGATGCGGGGATAGACCTTGCGGACGATTCACTGCTTCTCTGGAAGGTGTTCAACAATGTGGACCCCCGGCGCGACATCATGATCAGCCAAGAGGGCGTTATCATCGACGCGACAAAGAAGGGGCCCGCCGACGGACATGACCGCCCGTGGCCGGATGACATTGAAATGAGCCTGGAAATAAAAGAGAAGGTTCGTAATATGGTGACATAATACCCATTTCACCAGGTTCTTTCCACATTTTCCGGCGTGGTGTTCAGCCGGGAAAATCAGTATTATGTCGCCAGATTTTCGGTGGGAGCGGCTTTTTGTTTCCGGAAGACGTCGATGGCCGTTTCATACACCAGCTTGACGGGAACGTCGTGTTCCACGGCGGCCCTCCGGCAGTCCTCGTACTCAGGGGATGCGGTGACGATCATGCCATTCTTTTCTCCGATCTTGATGCCGATTTTTCCGAATTCAGTATCCACCTCTTTTCGGCGGCGCTCCAGACAGACCCTTTCCGACTCCGATATCCGGACTCCGAAGCTCGATGTTTCGGCAAGGAGAATATCGGCCATTTTCCGGGCATCCTCCGGAGCGCACAGCGCCGCCAGAAGTGTTCCCGGCCTGCTTTTTTTCATCATGATCGGGGTCATGAAGACGTCGAGAGCCCCGGCTGCGAAGAGCTTTTCCATGACGGATTGGTAGAATTCGGGATTCATGTCGTCGATATTGGTCTCGACTACAGAGACAAAGGAAGAGGGGGCGGATTTCTCTTCCGAAGATTCCCCGAGCATGACACGAAGCGCATTGGCCGTTCCGAAATCGCTCTTTCCGGCGCCGTAACCGATTTTCTCAATAGTCATTCCGGGAAGATTGCTGAATTCATGGGCGATTTCCGTTATGAGGGCCGCACCCGTCGGGGTTGCCAGCTCCCCCTCGATATCCCGTTTGCGCCAGGGAACGCCGCGCAGGATCTCCAGTGTTGCCGGCGCCGGCAGGGGAATGACGCCGTGTGCGGCTTTTGTGTAGCCGTGAAAGGTGGGCATCGGGCTTGAGACCACCTTCGGCCAGTCTAAAAGTTCCAGCAGGATGGTTGAGCCGACGATATCAACAATCGCATCGACGGCGCCGACTTCATGGAAATGCACATCTTCGGGCTTACTGCCATGCACCCGTGCTTCTGCTTCCGCGAGCCTTTTGAATATCCGTGCGGATGTTTCCCTGACTCGGGGAGACAGCCCTGAATTCGCGATGATATTTAAGATGTCGGGAAGATGCCTGTGGGCGTGGCGGTGATGAGTGTGCCCGTGCTCTTCAAGGATTACGCTGACGTCGGTTGCCTCTATGCCCCCGGTTATTTTTTTGCCGATTTCAAGCCTGTAGCCGTCAAGGCCGAGGGTTGAAAGTCTTTTTCTGAAGAGCGCCTGATCGGCGCCGACATCCAACAGGGCGCCCAGCGTCATATCGCCGCTTATGCCCATGAAGCAGTCAAAATAGATGATTTTCATCTGTTCACCAGGTGCGCGAAGTAACCTGCGCCGAAGCCGTTGTCTATGTTGACCACCGTAACGCCGGTTGCGCAGGAGTTGAGCATTGCCAGAAGGGCGGAAAGCCCGCCGAAATTAGCGCCATAGCCGATGCTTGTGGGGACCGCTATGACCGGTCGAGAGACCAGGCCGCCGACGATGCTCGGCAGCGCCCCTTCCATTCCGGCGACAACAACGAGAACGTTTGCCCGCATGATTTTGTCTCTCTGGGCGAGCAGGCGGTGGAGGCCGGCGACCCCGACGTCGTAGGAGCGCTCCACGGCGCTTCCCATTGTTTCAGCGGTTATTGCCGCTTCTTCCGCGACAGGAATATCGGCTGTGCCGCCGGTCAGAACCAGGATGTACTTTTCATCGCCTGCCGGAGGAGCCTTTCTGGCGCCGGTCTTGTCCACGATCAGAAGCCTCGCCGCAGGATAGTAGGTCGCATCGGCGATACGGGAGGTGATCGCGTCGGCAACTTCGGCGGTTGCCCGGGTAGCTATGATTTTATCGTGGTTCAAGGCCAGCCTTGTAAGGATTGCGGCAATCTGTTCCGTTGTTTTCCCTTGACAAAAAACCACCTCGGGGAATCCACTGCGAAGGGAACGGTGCATGTCGAGTTTGGCAAATCCAATATCCTCGTAGGGGAGATTGCGGAGGTTTCCCAGGGCCGCTGAAACAGAGATGTTGCCAGCCTTCACGTCTTCAAGGAGCTTTTCAATTTTTTCTTTTTCCATCATCATTTTTCCCCGGCTAAACCATGTCTGCATTTTTCCCAAGCGGGGGAGTATCCGACTAATTTTTTTTTGTCAAACTTTTTAGAGATGCAGGGGCGGGGATTTCTATCTTTTCAGACAACAATCAGTGTCAGTGCGGCGAATATCATCAGCGCTATGGATGCGGGTGCAAACCCGAGAAGGGGGATGAGAAAAACTCCCGCACACAGGGCGCCGAGAGAACCGCCGATCAGGTTTGCCATGTACGGGGCGTCGCTTTTCTTGGCACCTCCGGCTCTGTATCCATTGGCTCTAAAAAAAAGCCCGCTGGCAAGAAAACCGGCGACTGCCGATAAAAAGGCGGCAAGTGTAAGTGAGTCGATGCCTTTTTGAGAGACCCTGATCATCCCGGCGTTGATGAACATAAACCCGACAAGAAGTACGGCGCCCCCCAAGCGGGCTCGTTTTTCCGGATTTCCCTGGTTGGATCGTCTGGTTGTAAAATCGAGAAAAAGCGGCGCCCCCAGAGACAGCCCCGCCATGAAGAATGCAAGCAGAAGGGGAATATCCGGGTAGAATGAGCCTTCTTTCAGGCTATGGTAGAGAAGGATAAGGGATAGATTGGCCGCTCCAAGAAATCCTCCGGCAGTTGTCAGGACGGTTTTTCTCCAGATGGGACGCAAGCGGCTTGCCCAGAAGAGTAAAAAAAATCCGATGGCGACGATTGCCCCGGCAAGGGGTGATTTTTCCTGCAAGGTATCGAAGTCGGGCGCGAGGGAAAGGACCGCAGCCGGGAGCGCCTCTGCCGCGAAGGATGAGGCGGCATAGGCGTAGCAGGCAGGTCGGATAGTGTATTTTTCTTCTGAAGCGGATGCTTGCAGTTTTTCTCTTATATTTGAACGGTCGGAGCTGTTAAAAAGTTCTTGCAGGATTTCAGGAGATATGCGGCTGCTTTTTATTGCCCTTTCATGGAGACGATCTGTTAAAATTTCCGTGGAATTGTGAAAGCGAAGCTTCGTGTCCATAAACGGCGCAAAAGAAGCGGCGATCATCGTCGCAGATCCAGTGATAATCAGCCTTTCGGGAAATACCGCGGCCAGGTTCCGGTAAACGTTTTTGGCCAGGATCAAATCACTTTTTCTGTCCGGGTCTTTTATCGGGGGGAGGCGCAGGACCACGACTCCCCCCTTGTAAAGACGGCCGGAGAGGCTGGTGAAAAATTCCCGCGTATAATAAACGTTTTTACGACAGGATCGTGGCAATGAAGCATCAATCATGATCAAATCCCAGGCAAACCCCTTCCGTTTAAGAAAATTCCGGGGATCATCATGAAAAAGATGGACGGTGGGGTTTGCCAGGGCTCGGCGGATTTCAGGCGACAGCCGGTAACGTATATGAGGATCTCCCGTCGGGAGCATGACATCGATTCGAACCGGTTTGTGGAGCAGCAGCTCGCCGACGCTGCCTCCCCACCCCCCTCCAATCTCCAGGATTCTCTTTGGTTGAGGATGCAGCAAAGCGGAAAGATGGGCGAAGAGGGCGCCGCCAGTGTCCTGGGCAAAAAAGGCGATCCCCCCGTTTTCAAACACCGAAACAGCCCCGCGGTTGTACGTCGCCGCAAGCCGTCCGGTGGGGAAATCACCCGTAAAAAACAGCCCCGGATGACTCCAGGCGGTCATTCTCATGTCAAGTTGGGGGGTTTTGCACAGCAATGCGATTGTCAAGACAATGACGGCCACCGCGATCAATCGGCCCGACCACCCCTTTTTGTTCATAAAAAGCAGGGCAGCCGCCGCAGAGGCGAGCAAGGCGCAAAGAAAAGCAAAGTGTAGATTGCTGATCCCGTAGTGAAAGGCTGCCGAAGTTAACAGCGCCCCCGCCATTCCACCGGCCGCTTCCATCCCGTAGGCCCCTTCCGCGGCGCCGTTTCTTGCACGATGTCGAACGGAGGCGTCGCCAAACAGCAAGCCGGAAATCAGGCCGCCTGGAAGCAACGCGACGATGAATACCGATGCCTGCCTGAAGGGGATATTGGGGAAGAGCCCTGTCCTGTCGAACAGTGGCGCGCTGCCGCGGGTAAATAAAACAGCGGACAGGATGAATAGAGAAAAGAGGGTAAGCAGAAAGGCAAATGCCCCGTGACGGGAGAGAGATTTACCGAACAGCGACCCGATGGCGGCGAAGAAAAGCCAGCCTCCGATTGCCGCCGGGTAGATAAGTTCTATGCCGCGAAAGGCGACCGCCAGTTCCCGTAAAACTGCCGCCATCCCCAAAACAGAGATAAAGCCGGACAGGAAAAGGTTTGCCCCGGGGCTTTTCCAGAATTTTTCAGGCATGACGATCATGGGTCTTTTTCACTGAAGACAATCGCCTGAAAGGTTGAAAATGCCGTGTTATCCCTCCAGGCGTCTGCGGGCAGCCCTGCCTTCATGCTGAGGTGATCAAGCATTTCATCCCTTGTCCACCCCTGTTCCGTGGCAACCTGGGGTAGAAAAACCGCGGACCTCCCACCTTTCTGAAGGAGCGCTCCGTCCCGACCGACGACAATGTCGTCAGCCCCCGCCACCCTCTGCATGGGCGTGAGAACAGAGATTTCCACTTCGAGATCGGGAAGTTCGCGGAGGGTCACCGGGTTGAAGCGAGGATCTTCGAAGGCCGATTCGAGCGCCACTGCTCCAACAAGTTCGGCAAGAGGCCGGTCAGGGACCATGCGGCCGATGCATCCGCGCAGGTTTCCCCTTTTTTTCAGGGTTACGAAAACCCCGCGTTTCATTCGGCGGGCCTGGGTGGAGAGTCTCGGAAGGGGGGTCATTTTTACGGCAAGGAAACGATCGATCGTTTCTCTTGCCAGTGAAAGCAGGTATTTACGGTCGGCGAAGGAAAGGTCGTCCGTGGCATCGTCAGATGTTTTTTCCGCGGGGGGGGCATAGTCAGCAGCCATAAGGAGCGCTCCGTAGCCGACGACACGGTCGCGTTCGCCGATGGGGATGTTGCCCGAGTGGGCATAACTGATGATTCTTCCTCCTACAGCGCCCATCTCTCTGGAGGCGGCCATCGCCGCCATTACAGGCGCCTCGCCGCAGGCGCAGGTTGACAGGTTGCGGATATTCCTCGCTGCTTGTGATCGTGTTGTTTCCCGTAGCTTTTCGGGATCAAGGGCGGCAATCGCCGCCAGTGTTTTCAGGTCAATCTCTTCGGCGTCTTTTGCCGCCGGATAGTGGGAGAGGTCGGAGCTGGCTACAACGATTCCCCTTCTTTTTTTCAGCACGGAGGCCAGGGCCTTTCCGAAACGAATGTACTGGGCAATATCCGCCTCGCCGACGATGGCGGCCACGATTTTCGCCTCCGGGAAAATGGTCTGGGCAAAGGGTATCTGAACTTCAATGGAGTGTTCCCTTGTGTGGGGTGTGCTATCCATGATGCAGTCGGGTGAAACGGCAAGCAGATCGGCTGTAAATTCCCTGTCGATTACGGCCGTTCCCAGGGGTGTTTGAAAGCCGCTTCCCGGGTAGAGGGCTATTTTTCGCAGATTGGGCGTCGTGTGGTTTGTCCCGAGCAACACGATGGTTCCCAGGTTTTCGCCCCGCACCTGATTCCAGCCGTCCGCGCATATCTGCCCCGAGTAGATGTATCCGGCATGGGGAACGACGATGGCGAATGGGTTTTTCCCCTGCGGGGGCAATGCATCGGACATGAATTTTTCGACGGCAAGTTTCAGAGCGGCTGCATTTTCGGGATAAAATTGTCCAGCGACGGCCCAAGGACGAATACCTGCCTCTTTTGGCGCCATAACGGCGCCGATTTCCAGAAGGGGAAACCCGAAACGAAGAAAGTCCATGATGAAGCTCCTTTTTTTCGATTATCACAAAATATCTGTGAGTTGCCCCAGGTTTCCGCCATCTGGAAGACGGGTGTTGAATTTGCCCGGGGGAAGAAGCATATAAAAAGACAGGAACAAAAAACAAAAATTATGTTGGGATTTCTAACACCGCATGCCGCGGTTAGTCAAGGGGAAGAAGCTTCTCTGGATATTTGATATAGCGCACCAGCACCATGAGCATGTTCACAGAAAGCCCGGC
>DYTH01000108.1 GCA_020726025.1 Syntrophus aciditrophicus
CCGGAATGACAGCTTTGTTTATTCCTCCGTCATTCCGGCGAAAGCCGGAATCCAGCAACATGTTGATTATTATACAAATTAATATAGAAGCTCCCTTCTCTCGCATGCCCCCTGTGTTAAGCGTGTTTTATGACCAGCCCAGCGGGGGAGGGCAGGGTGGGGGTGACCCGGCATCTTTTCACTACCGCACCAACTGGTTCATCTCAAAGATCGGCAGCAGAATCGAAACGACGATAAATCCGACGACGCCCCCCATAACGAGGATCATCACCGGCTCCAAAAGCGATGTAATCATGACGATATTGGATTCAACCTCTTTTTCGTAGGCGTCGGCAACCTTGAACAGCATCTTTTCCACGTTTCCGCTCTGCTCGCCGACGGCGATCATCTCCACGGCGATCGGCGGAAAAAACTGATTTCGGGCAAGCGGTGCGGAAAGACTCTGCCCCTCTTCGACATCCTTCGCCACCCTCTTGATTTCATTTGCAACCAGGAGATTGTCCACCACGTTTCTCGCGATATCAAGCGCCGCCAGAAGCGGGACGCTGCTCTGCAGAAGCGTCCCGAGCGTGCGCGCAAAACGGGCAACGGCGATCTTCCGGTTGAGTGTGCCCAACAGGGGGAAATTGAGCTTCAGTTTATCCCAGAAATTACGGCCGCCTTCCGTTTTTTTGATTGCCGAACGTGCGCCGGCAATTCCGATCGCGAGAACAAGTGCGAGAATCCACCAGAACGATTTTAAAAACCCGCTGACAACAATCAGAAAAACCGTTATTGCAGGCAGCGTCTGGTGCATCTCGCTGAAGATATTCGTGATATTGGGAACAACGAACGTTACCAGAAATAAGAGAACGCCGCTGCCGACGACAAACATAAAAACCGGGTAGGCAAGCGCGGTGCGAATCTTGCTGCGCATCTCCTGCTGTTTCTCCTGAAAATCGGCCAGCCGCTCCAGAACCAGATTCAGCGTCCCCGACGCCTCGCCGGCGCGCGCCATGTTGATGTAAAATTGCGGAAATATTTCAGGAAAATGGGAAAGCGCCACGGTGAAACTGTTGCCCTCGTTCACCTCCTCGCGGATGCGGACGACCGTCGCCCGGAGGAACTGGTTGCGAATCTGGGGCGCCAGCGCCGATAGTGACGGCACCAGCGGCAGACCCGCGCCGATCAGCGTCGCGAGTTGGCGGGTCATGACGGACAATTCCTGCAGCCCCACCCGCTTGAAAAGACCGCCCCCCTTGCCCGTCCCGGCATCGCGGTTCCTGCTTTCGGAGCTTTCCGCTATCTCAACGGGAAAGACGCCGTCGTCGCGAAGCTTCTGACGCGCCGCCGCAACGCTCCCGGCTTCGATACCCCCTTTTTTTGTGCGCCCTCCTGCATCAAGCGCTGTGTATGCATAAACCGGCATGGACTCGCTTTTCTTTCCTCTCACCGCATGATGCACGCATCTAACACACCCCCCGGCTTATTTCAAGGAGGCAGAAAATGCGATGCAGTGGGATGGTCAGATCATCATATTCTGTCCGGACATCGTTGCCGACATGGCAAAGTACAACGGGATAAAGGAAATTCTCTTGTCCGGCAGCTCCGCGTACTGTCGCGTCGAGAAAACCATCCCGTTACCGCTGTCAGCGTAGCTTTTCAGAAAAAGGTGCAGGCTCTTCAGACTTCCGGAAGCACTGCTTTTAACCTCTACAGGATGCACAACACCCTTTCTAACGGCGAGAAAATCCACCTCCGCCGTGCTGTTTTTTGCCTGCCGGTCCCAGTAATAAAGCCCTCCCTGCTGGGCAATGAGCATTTCCTGACCGACAAACTGTTCCGCCATTGCGCCCCGATAGACCTGGAGCAGATCAGCCTGTGCATACTCCAGCTCCACGGACATTCCAGAAAGACTCTGCATAAGCCCGATGTCCGCCATGATGACCTTGAAAATTCCGGGCGACGCCGTCGCCCCCAGAGGGAGGCCGGCGGGATTAACCGAAGGAATGCGGTGGACAACGCCTGCCAGACAGAGCAGTTCGAACGCCTTCTTCAACGTCGGGTTGGAGTATCCCTCCGCAAGGTGGGCATATTTTATCTGCCTTCCCACATTTCGAGAAAGTGTCGTAAATACGCTATTCAGGCATAACTTGTCCGCATGGGGGGCATATTTCGCAAAATCCATACGATACGTCTCGACAAGCTCCCTGTGAACGGTGAATGATTCCCGCAGGGAACCCGTATCCACATAAGCCTTCACACTTTCCGGCATGCCCCCGACGAAGAAGTATTTCCGCAACTCTTCCAGGAGGTAGTCATGCACCGTACGGGACAGCGGTCCGGGCGGCGACAACACGATCGAGGCGGCCTCCGCATTGCCAACGGCTTCCAGATACTCCGCAAAGCAGAGCGGATACATCCGCATAAACTGGACCCTGCCGACGGGAATGGGAATATCCTTCAGCGCAAACTCAAGCAGGGAACCGGCTGCAATGACATGAAGATCGGGCATCTCCTCGTAAAAATAGCGAAGAGCCGCGATGGCACGGGGCGATGCTTGTATTTCGTCAATAAAAAGAAGTGTTTTCCCGGATCGAATCTTCTTCCCGGTCAGAATTTCCAGATCAGCCAGAATGCGGTGTACATTAAGATCGCTTTCAAAAACCGCTCTCCATGCCGGGTTCTTTTCAAGATCAACGACAACGGTTTCCTCAAAATTTCTGCTCCCGAAGACCTTTACTGACCAGGTCTTGCCAACCTGCCGCAACCCTCTTAGAATCAACGGCTTACGCCGCTGGCTTTTCTTCCATTCCTCAAGCTCTCTTTCGATGATTCGTTTCATCTCTCTTCAGCCCCTATCCATGCCCCGGAAACCACACAAGCCCATCGCCTTTAAAAAGACAAGGGTGTTTTAGACCATACACTTTAAAAAGACAAGGGTGTTTTTGTAACTTGCAAGCAGCCACTGAGCAATCAACAACCTCTTTCCATCAGGCAGGCGGCGGGGCCCTTCACGGAAAACGCCCCGCCGGAAATGGCGGGGCGTTTTCGTCAATCTTTCAAATTTAATCAGTTACCTCTAAAACAGAGGAAAATCGCGGTACACGAAATTGTCATACGCGCCGGTCATCGAGAAGAAGTTCACATCAGTGACGGGCGCCCCGCCGGCGCCGGTACGGATATCGCCGCTTGGTCCCAGAGGAAACATGCTTTTGATCTTGACGGGGCCTGCGGCGCCGTATTCAAGAACATGCGCGTAAGTGGAACGTGACGAAAACGGCATTGTATACACCGCCCCCAGCATATCGTGCGTATAAGTAATAACTCCACGCTGCCCCACGCCCCAGGGCGTTCCCCCCAGAGTGGCCAGCACATTGTCCAGCGCCTTGACGATAATCGCGTTGGCGGTCTGCGGTGCTGTGCCGTCAGCATTCTGAAACCAGTTGTAATAATTGGTTATTCCTGATCCCCCCGTGCGCAGGCCATGCAGAAGCACATTGAAGAGAACTGCCATGTTTGGTTCTGCTAACGGAGTTGCCGGATCGCCATCAAAATCAAGTTCCTCAAAAGTTAGCCTGATAACCTCCTTTATCCATACGTCCAGAAGCATCCAGGCGTCGGCGCGGTCGTTTCCCGTAGTCCAGTTCGCGGCTCCCCCATCGACAAAATGCCCATCCCATAGGGCAAGCAGCGCAAGCGCCGCCGCTCGGGAGGCTGGAACAGGCAAGTCTCCGTTTACCGCTGAGGTGAAATATGGAGAGGCGAATTTCCAGAGATTTCCTCCGGCACCCCAAGAGCGTAAGGGATTAGAGACAGTGGGATCCTGCAAGGAATCCGTTGTCGCGATATTGAGGGCAATATCCTTGACCTGGTCAAAGGTGAGGTTGTTGTTTACCGAGAGGTAGTCATCGACCACCTGCGCCCGGTGGGCGGCGCCAAAGGAGTAACTGGTGTTATTCCAGTAGTTGGGATATCCCGGGCGCGACTTGTTGTTCCAGCCGCAGTAGTACCCCTGGCTTGTGTTGCGGTCGGTAGCCCGCGGAATCAGCGTTGCCGAATCCCATTCAAGGGGGAGACCCGCGGCGCCCTGCGGCATCCTCCATTCTCCTCCAACCGGACGGACAGGATCCTTTCCCGACATCCAGTAGGCGATGTTCCCATCCTTATCGGCATAGGTGAAGTGCTGGGACAGGGGCACATCCTCGATGCCCGCGCCGAACTGATCCATGCTGGTCGCCCGGGCCAGCGCAAGATACGCCTTGATCACCTTGAATTCATGCCCCCAGTGGGAGTATTTCCAGGAAATGGGGGGAGCGGCGTTGATAACCGGGCCATGAGCCGTCCGGTAAATCGGGAGCGTCACATCGGCCGCGCCTGCGACCTTGATCGTCTCCGTCCTGTGCAGGGTAACCGCTGCGGGCGCTTCCATGTAGTAATCGACGGTATGCGCGTGCCCCACCTGCATCGACCAGGCGTGATGCGGTGTCCGGCCGATGATGATAGCGGGAAGACCCGTGATGATCATCCCCGAGACATTCAGACCGCCGGCCTTTATCGAACCTTCGCCGATGATGGAAGGCACGGTAAAGCCCATCTGCGGGCCGGAGTAGATCATCGCGTTGCCCGTGGCCGTTTTCGTTCCCTTGATCGCCCAGGCATAACTGCCCATCTTTACGTAGGCATTGATCTTTTTGAGATTGGCGTCATTTTGTTCCCGCGTCGCGTTGAGGCGTGCGGCAACCTCGCTCAGGTCGGGAAATGACGGCGGATTTTCCATAAGCGGGGTACGGACAGGCTGCGTTGTCGGAGCGGCAAGAGGAATTTTGACGGGATTCGGGATATAGGTCAGCGCGGCGGGATCATCAATCCATCGCAGATCTTCGAACATCTTCGGACCGTCCACCCCGTACACGCCAACCAGGGTCTGGTAGAGGGTCGCATTATCGATCTGTCCCGATTTCTGCGCCTCCGGATCGAAATTCCGCATCATCAATACCGCCCAGGCAAGGACATCCTTGTAGCTCCAATCTTCGAGCGTCGCGGCGGTGATTCCCACTGCGGAAAACTCGAAGGGGAGCAGGGTCGGGTCATTGCGGATTTCGGCAATCCTTCGATTAAATCCGGCAACGTAGCCGTTGACCACATCCCTTTCCTCCGCAGACAGTGCGGCAAAGCCGTCTACAATCTCCTGATCGGAATAGCCGGTTGTTCTGACCATGGAATCCTGACTCACATACGCAGCCCCGAATATCTCGGCCAGTCTCCCACGCGCCGACCGCCGGAACGTCTCTCCCTGCCAGAGCCGGTCGGTTGCAACGTTATAGCCCATCGCTTCAAAAACATCGTAGAGACGGTCCTGATCCGCTCCTGCAATAGACCACACACCATCCCCCGGGACCGCCGGCGCACCGCTCGTCGCGGGACGCGTCGTTGTTACCGTGGATGCACGTGGCGCCGAATCGCTGCTCGTCGAACAACCCCAGACCCCCATCATCAGAAAAGCCAAAACAGTTAACGATATAAACCAACGTAAAAACGATCTGTCTGCCGACTGCAAATTTTTTTTCTCCATCTTCCCCCTCCTTTTTTATAAAATTGGCCGGTTATTCGTATCAGTGTTGTGGGCAGGAATCATCTCTTCCGGACGCCCTTTTCAAAAAATCTGCAAGTATCTTATGCCTTCGTTACCGTTGCTGCGTAATACCCGGAAAATGAGATGTGATGTCCTCCAATAAACCTGTACTCCATAAAAATCAACTAAAACTTACGCGTCTGTAAACCGGGATCAGAGTCATATTATTCCCCTGCCTGCGTAATTCCGGCCGAGAGGTTCCATCACGGTTGCGACGGCCATTATAACTCCGCCAACAATATATGGCAACCCGTCTTACCGGCGAAAGCGCTATCCAGTACGGATTTATCGGATGCCGCATCGGGTCCGGCATGACATTTTACCAGTTTGGTTGCCGCAGTAATAATATGCCTCTGACACCGGTTTTCCCCCGCAAAATACATTACCGGCGGGAGAGCTCCTTTCGATAGTGAAATCCCCCACACAATTTCGATATTCTCATTGACGGCGGGCGGCTTCAAATCGTAATATGCCGACAACAGGTCATTCCAGCGAAGATGTTTACCCCGCATGATCATAATTACTCCGGATCTCTGTCCGGGAACAAAAGAACAAAAAGGAGTTTTGCGAGTTTCCGTGACTATGCGCTCATTGCCGCCATTTTTTAAAATAAGATGTCTCATTGCAGTATTTGCAGTGGTCATCTTTGGTTTTCTCCCCACGGCACGCGCTGGGGAGGACTGGAAGACTTCGCCCAGCATCCTTGTCGAAAGCGGCACGGGGCTGATATCGCTTGAGGCCCGCGATGTCGAGATAGCGGAGCTGCTGCGAAGCCTCTCGGAAAAAACGAAAACTGACATCACCGTCGGCGAAGGGGTTTCCGGAAAAATTACCGTCAAGATTTCTGACGCGACCATCGCGGACGTTCTGAAGGCAATCGGCCAAAACACCGCCATTGTTTACGAATATCAGCCCGATACCGACGGCTGGAGCGTCCTGCGGGGTTTTTCTTTTTCCGGATCAAACGCCGATGGCACGGAATCGCCTGCGGGAAACGGGCAGACGCCTGCCAGTTCCGGCGATACGTCAAAACCGCATCAAACCCCAAAACCGCCGATAGCGGCAAGTGTTTCTGCCCCGGTGAAACCGCCCCCGGCGCAGGCGCCCGCTTCCGCCGACCCCGGCAGGAAAACGCCCCCGGCATACAAGGCCGGAGAATTACTGGTAAAATTCAAGGATGGGGCGCCAACTCAAGAGATTGATGCGCTTCACGCCCGCATGGGAAGCGTCGTTATCCGAACCATCCCCTTTTTTCATGTACAGAGAATCCGCTTGAAAGCCGGCCTTGATGAAGGCAAGGCCATCGCCGAGTATCAGAAATCCGCCATCGTCGAGTACGCCGAGCGGCACGCCCTCCGCTATCCGCAGGCTATCCCGAACGACCCCGGGTACACCTACCCCGACCCCGGCCAGTGGGGAATGAAAAAGATCAACGCCGAGGCTCTCTGGAATATAACAACCGGAAACCGGGAGATAATCGTCGCCGTGATCGACTCCGGGGTCGATTACAAGCATCCCGACCTTCGGGACAACATCTGGGTAAACACGGTCGAGCTAACCGGCCTCGACGACGTTGACGACGACCCCATCGGCAACGTCAACGATCCCGGTCATATTGCTTATCCCGACGATATCTATGGCTGGGATTTTGCCGGAGCAACGGGGGCTCCCGACAACGATCCCATGGATAGCTATGGCCACGGCACCCATGTGGCGGGGATCATCGGCGCGGTAGGCAATAACGGTATTGGCGTTACCGGCCTGAACTGGCAGGTCCGCATCATGCCCCTCAAAGTCATGGAGGACAGCAGCAGCAGCTTCACCGACGCCGCCATTCTTGAGGCGCTTGCCTACGCGCAGGCCAACGGCGCCAGGGTCGTAAACTGCAGCTTCGGCGGGACGGCGCCCTCGATAAGTGAGTATAACGCTTTCAATAGCTTGCGGGAAAAAGGGATAATCGCCACCGTGGCCGCGGGCAATTACAGCCATGACATGGACAGGGAAGGAAAGCTATACCCCGCCTGTTATGCTGTGGACAACATTATAAA
>DYTH01000015.1 GCA_020726025.1 Syntrophus aciditrophicus
GAAATACGCATGATTGTATTCCGCCATAGAGAGCCAAAGCGGCAAAGGCGGCGGAAAAAACAAGCCCTGCCTGTGAACTGTTATCAGGTTGCATTCCGGATGGTGGAAAAGGGGATTTCGACCCGACCACAGGTGGGGGATTTTCAGGTGGCCATCCGGGCTTTTCCCGGTTCCAATATTTTTCGTCATTTGGATAATGTGTGGCTGTCCCCGATTCATCCGATTCATTCCGTCTTCTTTGGTTCATCATCGACTGCCGTAAATCTTTTTGAAGGTGGCGGTAAAAAATTCTCCCTCGTAACCACTTTTCTCCCCGTTTTGGATTCCAGTTCCAGACGCGCCTTTTTGGCAATCCGACCGCCCTTTTGCCCGGCAACTTTGTTTTCCGTCATGCCGGTGGCATTGGCGCTTTCGGCAATCTGCCGGGTGGAAAGTTCGGCCAGGGCGGTGAAAATGAGTTCGGCTTCGTTCATGTGATCCCGCAGGTTTTGCGTCTTCAGGCCCTTCATCTTTTTATGCTCTTTGACCGTGACCCCCGACCACTCCTGATGGATGATGTTGGTCAGAATGGCATATTCGTCTTCCTTTTTGATGTCGTGATCTTTCCAGTAATCCGTCAGCTTGTTACGCGTTTCCTGCCCCATCATCCGCTGCTGAATCCACTTTTCGCTTCGTCCGTGCTGCTGCCACAGCTCTCGTGCCCGGTCCACGGAGCGGGAGGGATCGGCCATTTCCTGCATCCGTTCATAGCCGACTTTCGCAAGCCAGAGTTTTATCGGTTCCGCCTTGGGACTGGGTACGGACTGGACAAGGCGAAGTAATGTCTCGGGATCGGCAACATCGGTAAGGTAATTTTTCCCGTCTGCCGCTTTCAGTTTCAGTCGGTGACATTTCGTCACCGACTCGCTCCCCTCTTTTTTTAAGCGTTCTTTCAGTTTATTCCAATATTTCCTGGCGGTCTGGTAATCGGCCTGCTGGATTAACACCTGGATGATATCGGCAACGGAAAAATACCAGATTTCTTTCTGCTCATCGTAGTGACGGCGTATTTTATAGTTTTCAAAAACAGCTAATCTATTGTCAGTCATTACAATCCTCCTCGCCAACAATCTCTATGATGGCCTTCTATCATATGCACTAAATCTGCATGATGCCCCCGGAATCGCACACCAGCCCGTTTGTTCGCCGCCAGCCCCATGGTTGTGGGCTCTGGTCAACGGAGCAGCCAGCAGGCATCCGGCAACAGCCGCAATACGTTCGATCAATCGTTTCCCGTACAATTCTGCTCGGTTGGCCCCGCCTTGTTCGAACTCCACAATGTACCAGCCAAAGAGCCAGTTTCGAATCACAAGGGCAATATCCACCGACCGGGCTGCCCGTTTCTGCAACTCCCGGAGGGTTTCTTGAAAATCACGTTTGAATATGTAGAAAGCCGTACCGGTAAAACCCTGCGTCGCACCCTCAACGGCGAAGATTTCTTATGGCTTGTCTTGCAGCATGTTTTGCCAAAAGGCTTTCGCCGGGTCAGAGACTACGGTTTTTTGCACGGCAACGCCAAAAAGCTGCTGTTTCTGGTGCAACTGGTTTTGCGCGTGTTGATGCAAGCTTTTGTATCACGACCCAGGCCCGCCTTTAAATGCCCCGTTTGTCAATCGCCCATGAAAATCAAGGCTTTTACCCGGCTAAACCCGGGCATCGGGATAACACGCTTGAAACGGCGGAACCTTACCGCTGACCTTATCATACAGGAGGATACATCACCTTCGTGACATAAATCTCACTCCCGTTCTGGCCTCTCTGCAAGCCAAGTGGTCCCGCTTGCCCTGGAAAAACCACCCTTTCAATCCGGGCTGCAATTGCTCCACATTGTGGACATTAAGCTTCGCTTTCAAAAAAAGATATTTGCCTATACAAAGACCCCGCCAACTTCCACCGGGCTCGTCCAACTACAGGATAGATCGTGTTCATAATCGGTTGATCTTGTACTGAAGGTAATATATCTGCAAGAAAAAGAGCGCCACGCTTGAGAATGGCACATCTCGCCCCAGATGTTCATTGAAATGTTGCCTGAGAATTCGGCGCACCTTAAAACATTGCACAAGAAGGGTAATCGCCGCGACAGTGAAAATAATTCGATCAATAGCATCAACCCCCTTCGATATCGCAACGAACTCCATATTATTCAGTCCTTCCCCAAGCCCCTCAAGCCCTCCAATTACAAAAGACAAGAAAAGCGAGACAGAGAACATTACGACCGCGAATATGAAGACACCCCTTCCGAGTTTCTCGCGCGAATTCAAGGCATTGATTGATTCGCGGCGTGTCAAAAACCAGCACGGATAGTAGATCGCTACCGTTATGATTGTGAAAATAATCGTCAAGATCACCGATGTTTTCTTGATGCTATGTTCTGTTGGTTTGGATGATTGCGTCATCGGCACTGGTGGAGGGGTGATGTTTGGTGCTATACCGCTCCCAAGGGCATCTGAAGCAGGTTGCCATTCGGCCATTCCCTCTCGCCAGACAAGGGTACTTGGCGGAATGACTCTATCTGTGAAGAGTCCTCGCAGAGTAGTCTCGGATACGGGTCCCTTCTGCTGGCCAGATTCATGGTAGTACCAAGGATTTTCGTTCATTGTTTCCTCGCCCGAACGAAAAGCTAAACCAGAGCCGCGAAGCGGCTATCGGCTTTAGCGACGGGTTATACAATTTCCATTCTACTTTTACGGTATGATAAATTTAAAATTAATC
Organism: Syntrophus aciditrophicus; assembly: GCA_020726025.1. Classification (GTDB taxonomy): domain Bacteria; phylum Desulfobacterota; class Syntrophia; order Syntrophales; family UBA5619; genus DYTH01. The sequence continues at coordinate 2,752 of DYTH01000015.1, forward strand.
TTGGCTGATTCTCCTTTGATGTACTTACATAGAATATTGGTTCGTCATACCAAATAATGATCCGATAATGTGCGTTTCCTTCGATTCGGATTAACCCCTTTTCCTCCAAATCAACCAAGTTGAAATCAATATTTCCTAATATAATTTTTTGATTGCCATCCTTGACGCCGAATTGATTGGCATAGTTCGCTAAATAATTATGAACCCTGCGGCTGTAATAGCCATGTTCTAAATTTAAGTGCCACGACATATTATTTTTCTCCATTAAATTTATATATCTGTGTGCCTTATGCGGATCAAACTGTTTGCGCGCTTTACCATGTCGCCGTACAAGATACTTGAAGCAATGATGCTAAACAAAAAGAAAAGACCAATACCGGCCAGATACTTGAGAGGCTTGATAGAGATCTTTCTTGTGATGAATATTATCAATACGCCAAAGATTATTCCAAGAATGCTATAGATAATCATGTTGTTTCTCCGTGTATAACGTAGTAATCAGCCGGAGCGCAGCGATCGGCTGTATTTACTGGTTCGGCCGGGGTTTCCGCCTCTATCCATTGGTAACCGGATCCACCCACCTGCTCCGTTCAACCACAAAAAAAACCACGTCATGGGCAATTTCCTTGCACATAACTATGTCCACAGGAATGTCTTCCCCCACGGCTTTACCGAACGCCTCCTTCGAATAGTTCAGCCAATTTTTTCTTCCTAATGGAGCATGCTGGTAGAATAAGAGTACGTCACCGTCTTTCATTGCCCGCAGAACTGTTTGAATATTTTGCGGCGTGACGTGCTCGTAGCCATAATTTTTTGGAGCTAATCCAGTGTCGGGGTCTAAGAACACTATCATTGGTTCGTTGTACCGTTTAATTTTACTCGAGACGTCACCGAAGTAGGCATTACGAAAATCCTCTCGTGTACGAAACTCAGCGCGACGCTCAGTAGGCCACTGAAACAGGTCCTTATGAATATCGATCTGCAGATTCACATTCGCTCCCAATCGCTTAATATCATCTATGTTGCGGAAGTGTCGGATAACTTCGGATGGTAAGGGTTCCGTTGTTCCATCAACGGTGAGATGGTACATATTTTTATCAGGACGATAAAGGGCAACCTGCAACACGACATTTATTGAACGTCTCCGAGCAAGAATAACAATGGTTCCCCATTTCACAATATCTCGTTTGTCGCCGTACCACCTATCACGCATATAAATGCCTCTCATTTGAATCCTACGTTCGGATTATTATTTAACGTTTATAGCCTGTTGCTTTTCTCGCGCCATATTTATTTCCATAGCATGTGATCGCACTGCCTGAATAAGATCATGACCCTGGCCATTCGGGTTATGTCGTGCGGCTGGCCCGGTTGAACAGAAAAACATCGGGACTTTTCGGCCATTTGGCAATATCAACATATGGAATACGGTTTGACTAGGACCGTTTCCGCGCCGCCAATCCCCTTCCAAACGGACCCCTTTATCGCGTAGTTCCGACTGGATAAACTCATTGATATAATAATGATTTGTAGCTGATCCCGCTGCCAAAATAATTTCGATGGATTCCATTGCCTCAATCGCCTCGAGCCATATAAATGCATCGGATATTAACATTTCAAGAAATAGCGAACGCAGGGGGTCGAAACCAAATTGACTTGCCGCACGCGTTGCCCTTGGCGACAGGTCCAAGTGTACTGTATCAAGTTTATACGACGCATTGATGTGAATCAGAGCGTCAGACCACGGCTTGAAAAATCTATGTGGCGGTGGCGCTACTGAATCGAAGTAGCCACAGAGCCTATCACGAAGAGATTCCGAGGTGATTGATTGGGGCCAGTTCCGATTATTTGTGAATTCTTTGCTTGAAGGATTGAGACCTAAAGTCACCACCTTTGCGTTGGACAAACGACCAAAGTATGGGATTGGGTGTGTAACGAGATCTGCTTGCATCAGATTACCGTATCGATCGCAAGTATTATCAACATGAGATCGCGTTTTTTTGATGATGCTTATTGCTAAGTCGTTAGTTTGGGGCATATTGCTTTCCGTTCAGAATATTATATGTATATGAATTTCAAGGCTAAATTTCGTCTGAAATTTTACCCAGTGCTTTCAGCAATTTCTTCGTAGCGTTCATAGGGCGTGCCACGTTGAAAAAGTATATGATGTGTTCGCCTGCCTTTAAACTGACACCGATAGCGCGTACCGTAAATTCTGGCAGACTGGGATCACTTACGAAATATTCCATGCTTCTTGTCCAATCAGAATCCTTCTGTCCGTGTAGTTCTGAAATGAAATGGTCGATTAAATGATGCGCAGTGGACATCGCGGCACAGTTTATTATAGCTGCTGATTTGATAGACTATCATCGCCGCCATAAATAGAAGGATTATTTTCCAAATCATTTGAAGATGTCGGCTTCTTGCCAAATATTCTTTTAAGCAGCCCCATAACGAGAAAGACCTTTTTTGCAGTAGAACAGTATAATTGGGCCAAAGCTGATTGCTTTGGATAACGTTTGGAAAGCCGATCAACCGGCGCTGGGCAATAGAGCATTTACATTTCCGCGTGTCAAGAAAAAATAATGGTGATGATTTAAATACTATCAGTATGTTACGATCTGCATGAAACTGATGGAAACATCCTTAGGTTGTGGTGCGCGATCTGTTATTTACGCCTGTATGGAAAAGCAGGAAGACAAGGTCGGCGTTGCTGCACATGCTCCCGTCTCGTTTTAAGCGATGGCGCGAGGTGTTGCATGCGGAAATCGGCAATCCCTCCAAAAGGAACGGGATGGAACAGGACATCCATGTCTGACTGAAGTTTCTCAAGACGAACGCCCGGCGTGCCTCCGTGGAATCCGTTTCTGGATTATCTGCATCCTATCGAAAAACAGGGGTAAAAAACCGATTCGGTGCGCGTATCCCTGAGGTGGTAATCCGCCGCCATCAATTTAATCGGCAAATATTGATGAACTCGTCAAAAGTCGATTTTGCCCCTTTTTGTCATTCCGTGCTTGACACGGAAAGCGAAGCTTAATGTTCATAATCCAGTGAATTTAGCCACTTATGGATTCCGGCTTTCGCCGGAATGACGGTTTTTGGACTTTTGACGAGTTCATCAAGCTTGATGGTCTCGTCAAAAGTCGATTTTGTCCCCTTTTGTCATTCCGTGCTTGACACGGAATCCAGTGAATTTAGTCACTTATGGATTCCGGCTTTCGCCGGAATGACGGTTTTTGGACTTTTGACGAAAGCATCAAACTTCGTTTTCCCGATTAAACCCTCGGGAATGACAATCATTCTGAAAAAAGTGCTGAATAGTTACTAAAACGTTTTTATTGTCATCTTTTTTGCGACAAGTCTCTTGTAAATTCGCGCAAAAGGATTGTGTCCGGAATACCAAACGAAAGTGGTAAGGCAAGACCTGACCCCACATTATTCTGGCATAGAACCATGACCGCCGGTCATTTTCGTGAAGGCAAAACTTTTCAACCGTCGTCAAAAGCAAAGTGATAATAGTGAGTTATCTTATGTCGAAATTCGGCAGAGTTTTTAAGACGGTGCCTGGCCCCTGTGGTTTTGCCCGGAAATTACAGGTTTTCGTGCCTGATTTTGTCGGTGGAACGCAATTTTGACATCAGAAATAAGCAAGCTTGTATTCCGCCATAGAGGGCCAAAGCGGCAAAGGCGGCGGAAAAAACAAGCCCTGCCTGTGAACTGTTATCAGGTTGCACTCCGGATGGTGGAAAAGGGGATTTCGAGCCGAACACAGGTGGGGGATTTCCAGGTGGCCATCCGGAACATGTCGATATTGAAAGGTAATTTTCTATTTTCATACAAAATTGTGGAAAGGGTTGACGTCCGGCGGCCATCTTTGTATAAAGCCCAGGGCGGCAGAGTGGACATTTTTCACAGGCTGCCGGTTACAGGTTATACATTACGCACTTGCGTTAAGGAGGAGCTGCCGTGAATGTTCCGGCTTTAACAGGGACTCTTGATGTTTATATTGCCGAGATCAACAGATTTCCCATACTGACCGCGGAAGAGGAATTTGAGCTTGCCGTCAGGTTCAAAAAATACAACGACATGGAGGCCGCGGAGAAACTCGTTGTTTCGAATCTTCGTTTTGTGGTCAAGATAGCCCACGAGTACCGCAACTACGGCATGAAACTGCCCGATCTTGTTCAGGAAGGCAATATCGGCCTGATGCACGCCGTCAAGAAATTCGACCCCTACAAGGGGTACCGTCTGATCTCCTACGCCGTCTGGTGGATACGCGCCTATATCCAGAACTACCTGATAAAGACCTGGAGCCTGGTAAAGATCGGAACGACCCAGGCCCAGCGGATGCTCTTTTTCAAGCTTGCCCAGGCCAGAAAAAAGCTCGAGAATATCTCCGAGAAGCACGCCGAATTTGCCGAGATTGCCGAATCGCTGGGGGTGAAGGCGCAAGAGATCGCGGAGATGGAAACACGGATGGGGAACCGCGATTTCTCGCTCAATTCGGTGATAAGCGAGGATGGGGAAACCACCCACATGGATTATCTGACCGACGAAAGCGAGGATCAGGAGACGTCGTTTATCCGGAAGGAGGAGACGGCCATTGTCCAGCGCAACATTGCCGGCGCCCTGGCCAAACTCAACGAGAAGGAAAGTTTTATCATCCGCAACCGGGTCATGGCGGACAATCCGTTGACGCTTCAGGAGGTGGGAGATCACTTCCGCGTCACCCGCGAGCGGGCAAGGCAGATAGAAAAGCAGGCCTTGAAAAAAATGGCCCTTGCCATTCCGTACTTGAGTGAAGAGACGAAGCTGCTGGAGGGTTGATTTTATTGCGCCGCTACGATGGCCAGGTTTTCAAAGCGGGTGTATTTTTCCTGGAAGGCCAACTTCACGATGCCGGTGGGTCCGTTGCGCTGTTTCCCGATAATAATCTCGGCGATTCCCTTTTCGGGGTTGTCTTCCGATTTGTTATAGACCTCGTCGCGATAGATGAAGGCAATCACGTCCGCATCCTGCTCGATCGCCCCTGATTCGCGCAGATCCGCCATCATGGGCCGGCGGTTGGTCCGATCTTCCACCTTTCTGTTCAACTGGGACAGGGCGATAACCGGAACGGAGAGCTCCTTGGCGAGGGCCTTCAGGGAACGGCTGATTTCGGATATTTCCTGTTCGCGGGAATCCTTGTAGGCGCTTCCCCGCATAAGCTGCAGGTAGTCGATGACGATGAGCCCCAGGCCATTTTCGGCCTTGAGACGCCGGGCTTTTGCCTTCATTTCAATGACGGTGATGGCCGGCGTATCATCAATGTAGATGGGGGCATCCGAAAGCCTGCCCGCTGCCTCCGTCAGCTTTGGCCAGTCCGTCTCCCCGAGAAAACCCTTCCGCAGGCGCTGGGAGTCCACACGCGCCTCGGCGGCAAGCATCCTCATGACAAGCTGCTCCCTGGCCATTTCGAGCGAAAAGACCGCCACCGGGATGCCCGTAAGCAAGGCCGCGTTCTGGGCAATGTTCAGCGCAAAGGCCGTTTTTCCCATGCTGGGTCTTCCGGCGACAATGATCAAGTCGGATTTCTGCAGTCCCGAGGTGATGTCGTCCAAGTTGTCGAACCCGGTGGCTACGCCTGTTATCAGTTCTTTATTGGCGTAGAGCCTCTCAATGGTCTGAAAACTGCTTTTCAGTATCTCCCGCATGGGGGAAAAGGAGGGGCGAATCTTGTTTTCGGATATCTCGAAAATTGCATGCTCCGCCTGATCAAGCATCTGATCGACGTCCATCCCCACGTCATAACTGCGGTTGAGTATATCCGTCGCCGCCTCGATCATCCGGCGGAGGGTGCTCTTTTCTTTAACGATCCTGGCGTAATAGGAGATGTTGGCCGCGGAACCTGTGTTATCCACCAGAGAGGCCAGATAGGATATTCCCCCGACCTGGTCGAGTTTTTTCTGGTCTTTCATGATGTTGCTGAGCGTTATCAGATCAGCCGGTTCATTGCGGTTGCTCAGATCGACGATCGAAGCAAAAATCTTGCGATGGGCGTCGCTGTAGAAATCGGCCTGGGTCAGAATCTCCAGAACGGCATTGAGCGCCTGATTGTCAAGCAGAATCCCCCCCAGAATGGATTGCTCCGCTTCGAGGTTCTGGGGAGGCACTTTGTGCAGAGATACATCGATGTCTTTCATTTAAAAAACGCCCGCCGGATTTTTCCGAAGATTATTTAACCCTCTGGAACAACTGCAACCTTTATTTCGGCGGTGGCGCCGGAGCCGATTTTGATGCGTACCTGGTATTCTCCGAGCGATTTGATTGGTTCATCCATCACGATATTTCTTTTGTCTATTTCAAATCCCAGAAGCAAAAGCGCCTCCTGTATGTCCCTGGCGCCGACGGAACCGAACAGTTTATCCTGCTCTCCGGCGCGATGCGCGATCGTGCAGGTTATCGCTCCGAGTTTTGCCGAAAGCTCTTCGGCCTTTTTACGGTCTTTTTCGGCCTGAACCATGATCCTTTTTTTCTGATGTTCAAAGGCCTTGATGTTCCGGTTGTCCGCCTCGGACGCAAGCCCTTTGGGGATCAGGTAGTTGCGGGCGTATCCATCGGCCACCTTTGCGATATCTCCGGCATTGCCGAGATTTTCCACGCTCTGATTTAAAATGATTTTCATTTTTCCCTCCTTTGAAAATGGCGGCGATAGAGGCCGTCATCATGATTTATAGTTCCGCATCCGGGCTGTTGACATCTTTCATCCGTTTGCGGAAATCGATCCACAGGTCAAAAAGCCCAAGAGCGACAACGACGATCAGCATATATTGCTGAATCAGGATAAGTCCGTAAAAAAAGAACCGGAACATCCGCGGGGTCTGTTTTTTCCGGAAGAAAAAAGCCGTAATCGCCAACCCCTGAAACATGTATGTCAGGCAGACGATAATCAGCAGATTCATGCCGACGATGACTGCGCCTTCCACCGGGACGAACAGCATTCCTGCTGCGGCAATGAAAAACCAGACGGTCCATTCCGGGGCTTTCCAGAGTGTCAAATCCCCAAAATCGGGGAAGGAAAGCCTGCGAAGCCGAAAGAACATCTGCCCGGCCAGAAGGTTGATCCAGACGGTGAAAACACTTCCCGATATTCCCAAAGCGGGAAAAACGCCGGCAAAAAACCGGGTAATCTGCCCGGTGTTTTCGCGGAGGACATCCATCTGCTCTTTGGAGATGTTCAACTGGCTGTAAAGTTCCAGATTTTCCTTTACAACCGCTGCCACGTAGCGTTCGATCAGTTTCCAGGGGGCGATGTCGGCCTGCCAGGCGCCGTACAAAACAAATCCCACCCCGCAAAAAAACAGAAAGAGTGACGTCGTCAGGACTGTCTTTTCAAACGAAACGTTGCGTTTAAGAACCTCCGTCAGTACAATTCCCGTAAAGGCAATCATGAACAGCGTCGGCATGTGTATCGGCTGCTTCAGGATGGTCAGGATGCCGTACGCTGTCAAAAGAGAACCAGCCAGAACCGACAGCCCGCGCAGCCGACCCATCGGGTAGGTGTGGTAAAGCACGGGCAGAGGGGTCAGAACGACAACGAGCGATCCGATAAAAGGAACCATCGCCACGAAGAGGAAGGTGACTGTAAGCGCCATCCACCCCTTCAGCAATGCATTGTCAAGGGTTCTTGCCGATATCAAGTTCAGAACCAGTCTCGTTTCCGCTATCCCTCGGAAACGGCGAAGGGAAGAAGGGCAATTGTTCTTGCCCTTTTTATCGCAACGGTGATCTCCCGCTGATGTTTTGCGCAGTTTCCGGTTATCCGGCGCGGCATGATCTTGCCCCTTTCGGTAATAAACTCACGGAGCGTCTGAGGATCCTTGTATTCGATAGCGATGTTGTGATCCGTGCAGAAACGGCAGAATTTTCTTTTATGGAAGAACTTCTTCTGGGTGCGCGGTCCTTTGCCCGGCGTTCTCGTTGCAGGTGTAAATGCCATGGTCAGTTTTCCTCCTTTGCGTCGGGTGCGTTTTCTTCGGAAACCGGCTCTGCCGATGCCTCTTCCTTGAGAGGCTGGTCATTCTCCGGTTTCAGGGCGACTTCCTCAGGAGGGGGCGCCTTTTTTTCATCTTCCTTCTTCTGTTTGATTTCGGCCAGTTCCTTTTCCAGTTGAACGGGATCAATTCCGTCTTCCTTGAGGATGGTCATGAATTTCAGAATCTTGTCGTCAATCTTGAGATTTCTCTCCAGTTCATCGACCGCGGCGCCGTTCCCGGCAAATTCGAACAGGATGTAGATGCCGCGCGCCTGTTTCTTGATGGGGTAGGCCAGTTTCCGCTTGCCCCAGCAGTCACCCTTTATCAGGATGCCTTTCTGACCGGTGATGATCCCGCCGTACCGGCTGATGAGAGCAGCCTGCTCCTCGTCGCGCAAGTCCGCATTGGCGATCAGAATTGTCTCGTATTTCCTCAATGTTGATTCCTCCTTTCGGGTCTATAGCCCGCACTGTCGATGTGCAGGCAAGGAGACTCCCTGTTTGTCCAGCAGTTAAAGTTTGCGCGGCATCTTTACACCGACGCCGCCCCCTTGCTCCATTGGTAGGCGATGTGGGATTCGAACCCACGGCCTCTGGTTCCGGAGACCAGCGCTCTATCCATCTGAGCTAATCGCCCCCTAAACCCTGCAAGCGACCTGCATCTGTATCGGTTTATGGTGATATTCAACCTTTTTCCCGTTACGCGGTCATCCCTGAAAGCGGCGGCATCCATGTCATTAATGATTATTTTTGTCAATCAAATTTTCCCTCCGGGATTGAATTTCCCGCGCCAAACTGTTAAGGGGGAGACAATAAGGGGAATCGCGATGCTTTATAAAATGGCCTTGATCTTTTGCCTGTTTTTGGGGGCCGCGCCGGTAAACGTTTATCCCGGCGTACCGTCAGAAGCCAGAATACTTGGCGTCCGCAACTGGGTTGCGCCGGATCATCTCCGCTTTGTGGTTGACATAGACCGGGAGGCCAATTTCAGAGTAGAAAAAAAGGAAAAAGAGGTCGCGGTAGTTTTTGAAAAGGCAGCATTACCAGGCGAACTCGCCGGGTTGAAGCTTGTTGAAAAGCCGGGGCTGAAGTCATTTTGCCTGTCGGTTTCCTCTGGGGGCAAGGTACGGCTTGACCTTCATCTCTCCGATAATTTGCCGGTCAATGTTTTCAAACTCAAGAAATTTCAGGATAAACCAGACCGGATTGTCATTGATATCGACCTTCCTCACCCCGACGAGACGGCTGGACAGAAGACAACAGAGGCGAAAGCTGACAAAAAAGAGCGGGTTGTGGTCATAGATCCGGGCCATGGCGGGGATGACCCGGGCGCCGTAGGGGAAAAAGGCACGTATGAAAAGGACGTGGTGCTGAGCATCTCGCGGAAGATCGTGGATATGCTCAATAAAACAGAGGGATATCGAGCCAGTCTGACCAGAAATGGGGATTATTACGTGGCGTTTAAAAAAAGGCTCGCGAAGGCCAGAAAAAACGAGGCCGATTTGTTTTTGAGTGTTCACGCGGATGCCGCGCGCAACAAAGCCGCCCAGGGGAGTTCCGTTTACTGCATTGCCGAAGGAGCGGCAAGCAGCGAGGCGGCGAGAATCCTTGCCAATAATGAAAACCTGGCGGATGTCATCGGCGGAGTTCCCGCCGGGGATCAGAGCGATGCCTCCGATCCGATTATACTCAACATGTTCCAGACCCATGTAAAAAACCAGTCCCGTACTTTCGGGCGCATTCTGCTGAGGCACATGAAGTCTCTGAACGGCTTGAAATTTGACGATGTGCAGGAAGCGCCCTTCTATGTCCTGAAACTTCCCGAAATTCCCTCTGTCCTGCTGGAGACCGCCTACATCTCGAACCTGCGGGAGGAAAAACTGCTGAAGAAGGATGCATTTCAAAAAGAGATTGCGCGGGCGGTGACTGACTCGATCATCGAGTTTCTGCCGCCGCCTCTGCGCGACGAAGAGAAAAAAGAAGCCGCCGCTCCGGCGATCTTTGCCTACACTGTCCGGCGTGGCGATACCCTGCATTCCATCGCGGCAAGTCACGAAACAACGGTCAAGGCGATAAAAGAACTGAACAAACTAAAGAGTCCGGATCTGCTTTACGTGGGGATCAAGCTCTTCATCCCGAAAAAGGAGATGCGGCAGTGACGGAGGCGCCTTTCCGGATAGATGTGTTGATCGATGAATTTCTCAATTTCATGACCATTGAAAAGGGCGCCTCTTTGAATACTATCGACGGCTACAGCCGCGATCTGTCCCGCTACGCGACATTCATGGCGGAACGCGGGATTTTCGAAATCGGGCAGATCGCGACGGACGATGCGGTTGCCTGCCTCTCCTCTCTCCATAAGGAGGGACTTGCCCCCAATTCGACGAACCGTACGCTGGCCGCGCTTCGCGGCTTTTACAAGTATCTGCTGCGGGAAAAAAAGGTTGACCGCAGTCCCCTTTCCCATATAGAACTTGCCAGAGTCTGGTCGAGACTGCCCGATGTGCTGAGCCTCAAAGAGATGGAATCCCTGCTTGCCCAGCCGGGCCGGGAAACGCCGGCTGACTTCAGGGACGCGGCGATGCTCGAGCTTATGTATGCCACCGGCATCAGGGTGTCGGAGCTGATTGGCCTTAATTTGAACAGCATAAACTGGCATGTCGGCTATCTGATTGCCTGCGGAAAAGGTGAAAAAGAGCGTATTGTCCCGATCGGCAGGGAGGCCTGCGAAAAGGTGAAGAAATACCTGGAAACCGCCCGCCCCCTTATTCTTAAAGGAGGTAGAAGCGATCGGCTGTTTCTGAACCGTTTCGGCAAGGGGTTGAGCCGTCAGGGTTTCTGGAAAATAGTCAAGGGATACGCCGAGCGGGCCGGCCTGGGGAAAAAGGTGCATCCCCATACATTTCGCCACTCTTTTGCGTCGCATCTGCTGGAAGGGGGCGCCGATCTGCGCTCCGTTCAGATCATGCTGGGGCATGCGGATATCTCCACCACACAGATTTATACGCACATAACAAGGGAGAGGCTCAAGGAGGTTCACCGCCTGTATCATCCAAGGGGATGAAGTCGGCACGGGGCTTACACAGGCGGAAACGTTATGGAATACGAATCCGGGAAATACCGTAAATTAAATAAAGATGATCCGCAAAAGCGCGAGAGGCCGCCAAAAGGGAAAAAAATCCTGGCCGCCGTTGCAGCGGGCCTTTTGCTGACAGCCTTGCTGCTGGTCGCTGCCGTCTGGGTTCCGGGAAGACCTGGAATGGGTTTCACCCGTGTGCAGAGAATCAAAAATGCCGTCATTTTTTATGTTTTTTCCGGAAAGCCGGTCTTTTATTCGCTTGTTGTGGAAAAAAACGGAAACGACAGCGTGTTAACGGAAAAGGAGTTTTTCGAGGTTTCCTATCGGGATCAGTTTGTCGTCAAAAAAATCGAGACAGACGTTCTTTCCGGCAGGGGCATCACCGTCAGCATTGGAGGGGGGGACGGGAAAAATGATCTTCTTGTGCCTGTCAAAGGGGTTGATCTTGTTGACAGGGCGCTTTTGGCAGGCGGGGCGGGAGGGGAAAAACAAGAGGGCGCATCGAGCTTCCAGGTGCTGTACGAAAATGAAATGATTGCCTCCGTTCCGGTACGGGTCGTCATCACCCCGCAGGACTGGCTTCGCCATGCCCGCAAGACGGAAAACGCAAAAGAGCAGATGGAGTATCTGAAAAAGGCTGCACAGATGGCGCCCCAGGACAAGAATGTCCGCAGGATGCTCGCCTCCCGTTACGTGGAGTCTGGTCTTTTGGCAAAGGCCGCAGACCAGTATCGGGAGTTGGTGAGCCTGGATCACGCGGATTGGGCTGCAAAAGAAGGGCTTGCCGCTTGCCTGTTCAAGATGGGGAACTACGCCGAGACGATCCCGCTTTACGAAGAGATTCTGAAAAAAAGGCCCCGGGATGCCTCTCTCCATGCAAACCTCGGCTATGCCTATGGAAAAACGGGAAAGGTAAGCGATGAGATTGAACATGACAAAAAGGCTCTGGAAATAAAGCCCGAAGATCCGGTGCTCCACTTCAATCTGGCCGCTGCGTATGAGAAGGAGAAACGATTTGCCGAGGCGGGGTCTCATTATGAGCGGGCGCTGAAACAAAACCCGAAAGACGACGAGGCGGCCGTGAGACTCGCCGACATGCGTTTTATCGAAAAGAGGTACAAAGAGGCAGTCCCACTCTACGAAAGGGTCATAACGAAGAAACCGAAAGACGCTGCAATCTATACCCGTCTTGGCTGGGCCTGTGCGGAAATAAAGCAGCCGGCAAAGGCCGTTTTGTACTGGGAGAAGGCCATCAAGATGGGGGAAAAGGATCCGCAGGTGAAAGTCAGACTGGCGGCTCTCCATGCGCAAAGAGGCGATGCCGCAAAAGAGGCGGCACTGTACGAAAAAATCGCGGACAAGCAGCCGACCAAAGAGAATCTCCGAAAGCTTGCTGAAATATACAGCCGAAAAAAACAGTACGACAAGGCGCTGGGCGCATACGGAAAGCTCATCAGGATGGAGCCGAAAAATGCGTCGCTCTATGCAAGCGCCGCGTATCTGTACGGGTTAAAGGGCAACATGGGCAAGCAGATAGAATACTATAAACTGGCCTTGAAGCAGGACCCCGAGGATTTCGATTCCCATCTGAATCTGGCTGTTGCCTGCGAAAAAGAGGGGCTTCTTGATGAAGCGCTGAAGGAATACACAGCCGCCTACCGTGTGAATCCGGAATCCCAGACGGCGCAAAGAAGCATCCCGCGGATAAAGATCATGATCATACGTCAGAAACAAATGGAGTGAGGATTGCCGATGCGAAGGATAAAAGTAGGGAATTTTGAAATTGGCGGCGGGGCGCCTCTGGCGCTCATTGCCGGACCGTGCGTCATTGAGGACGAGAAAACAACCATGCTGATCGCGGAGAACCTGAAGAAGATGACCGCGAAAGCAGGCATCCCCCTGATTTTCAAAGCTTCGTACGACAAGGCCAACAGGACGTCCCATCTTTCCTACCGCGGTCCGGGTCTGAATCCCGGGCTGGAGATACTGGGCAAGGTTCGCAGGGAACTGGATATTCCAGTTCTTTCCGATGTCCACCGTTTTGAGGAAATTGCCCCGGCGTCGGAGATTCTCGATGTCGTGCAGGTGCCTGCTTTTTTATGTCGTCAGACCGATTTCATCATGGAAATCGCCCGGGTGGCGAAGGTGGTCAACATCAAGAAGGGTCAGTTTATTTCCCCCCGCGATGCCGTTCACATGGCAAAGAAGGCCGCGGCCGCTGGAAATGAAAACGTCCTGCTGACGGAAAGGGGGTCCTCTTTCGGCTACAACAACCTCGTCGTTGATTTCCGCTCCCTGCCAATTCTCAGGGAAACGGGATACCCGGTTATCTTTGATGCGACGCACAGCGTTCAGCTTCCCGGCGCTGCCGGAAAAGCTTCGGGCGGGGACCGCACGATGGCGCCCTTCCTGTCGAGGGCGGCGGTTGCCGCAGGGATCGACGGCCTGTTTTTTGAGGTTCATCCGGATCCGGATCGGGCGCTGAGCGACGGTCCCAACTCACTGGCAATGGAAAGTCTGCCCGCGCTCCTGGCGACTCTTAAAAAGATAGACGATATTGTCCGTCCGGAGCTGCTTTAGCCGGGCACAGGCCGGGTGTTTCGCGTCCCTGTAAATGAACCATCCGCGCACAATTCTGAACAGGAAACTTCTTTATCATCATTCTCTGCTTTTGTGGCGGGTATGCGAAGGAATGGGAAAGAGAGGAAAGGTTGCCGGGAATGGAAAAAGTGGTGGTAAACGAGAAACTTTTAAATAAAATCCGACGTGTGAAACTTCTGATTTCGGATGTGGACGGCGTGTTGACCGACGGCGGGATTATCGTAAGCGATGAAGGCGTGGAAAGCAAGCAATTCAATGTTCGGGACGGGCACGGGCTGAAGCTGCTTTCCCGATACGGTATCGATACGGTGCTGGTGACCGGCAGGAAATCAAAAACGGTTGAATGGCGGGCAGTGGATCTCGGCATTACCGAGGTTCACCAGGGTATCCGGGACAAAGGTGAAATTTTCGAGGATATCATTAAAAGGCGGGGTCTTTTACCTGAAGAAACGGCCTGTATCGGCGATGACCTTGTCGATATCCCCATCATGAAGAGGGCGGGATTTTCCGCGGCGGTTGCCGATGCCGTCGCTGATGTTCTGCAAATGGCTGATTATGTTGCAACCAGCCGGGGAGGCAGGGGGGCGGTCCGGGAGGTGTGCGATCTGATCCTGAAGGTGCAGAACCGGTGGGGAGATATTGCCGCTCACTACGGTTTCAATCTTCCCGAAGACAAGACGGTTTGACCTTTACATCCGGGCCGGTGGATGGTAGAGTTGAAACGAAGCTGATGCATGGAACTTCAGCGCGAAGCATTGTTTCCCGTATGCCGCATGCGGACGCTGATTGACGAAGGTCATGGATGATGGGTGTTGTTAAGAGAAGGATCCTTTATGTCGTCTTGTCTGTTTTCATTGTCTCGGCAGTGGCGGCGGTTATCTTTTTGGTAAGAGAACCAAAGAAGGCCCTTCTTCAAAAAATGGCGGAGAAGGTGGACCTGCATGCCCGGGACGTTCACTATACCCAGGTGGGAAGCGCCGGCATGAAGTGGGAGATAACGGCGGACTCTGCATCGTATCAGAAAAAAGGAGAAATCGCCCTTTTTGAAAAAATCCATGTTCGTCTGGTCATGAAGGACGGTCGCACCGTTGTCATGAGCGGGGATAAGGGGACGATGAACACGCTTACAAAAGATATGACCGTCGAGGGCAATGTGGACGTGACATCGGGAAACGGGGAGCAATTGAAGACAGAGCGCCTGTTCTACCGGGACAAAACGCAAAAAATCGAGACCGATCAGCCGGTTGTGATGAATAACGGGCAAATGAGGATCCGCGGGGTGGGGATGGTTCTTGACCTGAAGGGGGAGAAGCTCACCCTGTTGTCCAGGGTGCGTTCTGAATCGTCGGGAAATTAGCTGGAGAAAAACATGTCCGGAAATAGCGCTAAAATGGTTGTGTGTGCCGGCCTGCTGCTGGGAGTTTTGATGGCGTCGGCGGGTGTGCAGGCAGAAGATGCCAAAACGAAAGCCGTAATCGACAGAGACCATCCGCTTCAGGTTGATTCTGACCGGCTCGATGCCTTCAACGATAAACAAACCGTTGTTTTTTCGGGGAACGTGGTTGCCTCTCAGGGAATCCGGACGATCCACTCCGATACCCTGACCATTTACTACAAAAATGACAAAAAAGCCTCCGCGCAGACCGCTGCATCAGATAAAAAGTCCGGGAATATTGACAGGATAGAGGCGAAAGGGCGCGTGACGGTCGTTGAGGGTGAAAGGAAGGCGACGGGCGATTTCGCCGTCTTTGAGCAGAATGCCCAGAAAATAACACTGACAGGCGACGCTGTTCTCAAAGAAGGGGAAAATATCATCAAAGGAAGCAAGGTAACAATTTTTCTGCAAGAAAACCGGGGCGTTGTCGAAGGGGGACAAGACAGGCGCGTTTCGGCGACGATCTTTCCGGGCGAGAAAAAATGACAGAACCCCATCGTCGAGACTCATTGGGCAGGTTTTTTTCATGGGAAAACTGACGGCTGTCGGTCTTGTTAAGACATACAACAAAAGACGGGTGGTTGACGGAATCAACCTGGAGGTTTCCCCCGGCGAGGTTGTCGGCCTTCTTGGACCCAACGGCGCCGGCAAGACGACCACGTTTTACATGATTGTCGGGCTGATAAAGCCTGACGGAGGGTCGATTTTTCTTGACGGCGGCGATATCAGCAATGCCCCGATGTATGTAAGGGCAAGAAGCGGTTTGAATTACCTGCCCCAGGAGCCGTCCATCTTCAGAAAGCTGACGGTAAAAGACAATATCCTGGCGATTATAGAGACGCTGCCGCTTTCAGAAGAAGAAAAGCAGGAGAGGCTGAAACAGCTTCTCGCTGAACTTGATCTTACGCAACTGGCCGATAACATGGCTTATTCACTTTCAGGAGGTGAGCGCCGCCGGGTTGAAATTACCAGGGCGCTGGTGACATCTCCCCGGTACATTCTTTTTGATGAACCGTTTGCCGGTATTGATCCGCTTGCCGTGGCGGATATCGGGAAAATCATCAACCGTCTGCGCAGCAAGAAAATAGGAATTGTGATATCCGATCACAATGTGCGGGAGACGCTGTCAGTCTGCGATCGCGCCTACATCATTAATGAGGGGAAAATACTGGTTGAGGGAGTTCCCGATTTTATCGCTTCCTCCGAGATCGCCCGCAGGATCTATTTAGGCGCCGATTTCAGGTTTTAAAAGAGAGAGCATGCAACAAAATGGCGTTTGAACTGAGACAGAATCTTAAATTGACGCAGCAGTTGATCATGACCCCGCAACTGCAGCAGGCGATAAAGCTGTTGCAGATGTCGAGGCTTGATTTGATCGACGCCGTAAATCAGGAAATGGAGGAAAACCCCCTTCTCGAAGAGATTGCCTCTGACGAGGTTCCTGAAATCGAGCGAAAGATTGAACAGGCAATTGTTGAAGAGGAGACGTCTGAAGGGGATAAGCCCGCCTTAAGCCGGGAGGAATTGACGGGCGAAGGGGATGGGCGGGAGGAATTTGACTGGGACGGCTATCTTGAGGACTATGCGCCATCGGGACACTCTTCGGCAGGCAGCAATGAGGAAAGCGCCCCCCTCTGGGAGACGACCGTTGCCGGGAAGACATCCCTGACGGATCATCTGATGTGGCAGCTTATGCTGTCGCAATTTACCCAGGAAGAGAGATACGCGGCCGAGCAGATCATTGGGAATATCGATGAACGGGGCTATCTGGCAGCCAGCGTGGAAGAAATTGCCGTCACCGTCAAAATGGCGCCGGATTTTGTCGAAGGGGCGCTCCGGAAGGTTCAGGAATTCGACCCTCCAGGAATAGCCGCCCGCGATCTCCGGGAATGCCTTTTGATTCAGGCCGCCATGGCGGGGAATGCCCGCCATCTTGTGGAACAGATGATTCTTCATCACCTGGATGATCTGAAAAATAGAAATTACGAACATATCGCCAGAAAATTGAAAGAGACGATCGCCAACGTGGAAGCGGCCGTGAAGATCATCAGCAACATGGATCCCCACCCGGGAAGCGTCTATAATGAAGAGCGCATAGAGGCGGTTATTCCCGACGTCTATGTTGTTAAAAGCGGTGATGACTATAAGGTGCTGCTTAACGAGGAGGGAGTCCCGAGGCTTAGAATAAGCGGTTATTACAGAGATATGACCAATGGCAGCAAGAGCGCGGGGGATCGTGACAACGGACGCAGGTATGTAAAGGAGAGGGTGCAGTCAGCCAGTTGGTTGATCAAGAGCATTCAGCAGCGTCAAAGGACAATACGTCGCGTTGCCGAGAGCATTGTCCGGTTTCAGCGGGATTTTTTTGACCGGGGGATTGATGCATTAAAGCCGCTTATCCTGCGGGATATCGCCGATGAGCTGGAAATGCACGAGTCAACGATAAGCCGTGTTGTCACAAACAAATACATGCACTCGCCGCAGGGAATCCTGGAACTCAAGTTTTTCTTTGGAAGCGGGATCCACAAGGCCGGGGGAGAAGACATATCTTCCAAAAGCGTTCAGGAGGAGATCAAGAGAATCATCGCCCGGGAGGATCCCCGCAAGCCGATAAGCGATGAAAAGATTGCCGATCTCCTCGAAGCCTCCGGATTGAAAATAGCCAGGCGGACCATCGCCAAATACAGGGATATCATGGGTGTTTTGCCATCGTCCATGCGAAAGAAATACCGATAGTCATGGCAAGGGGGGATCGTCTTCCCGGCCATGTTGCCCAAAAGGAGCCGTTGGCTTTTCCGGGAAAAATGTGAAGATCACTAATCGAGGAGGAATGAATGATGAAGATTTCTGTTACGTTCAGGAATGCGGATGAGGCAGAAAACTGGCAACGGGAATACGCGGAAGAGAAGCTGAAGAAGCTGAAGAAGTACATCGATGACCCGGTCGATGCGCGCGTCATACTTTCAGTGGAGAAATTCCGGAATACCGCGGAGATCAATCTTTCGTCCAATGGTTTGAACGTAAATAGCAGAGAAGAAGACAAGGATATGCACACCGCGATCGACAACGCCATCGAGAAGATCGAGCGGCAGTTGAAAAAACACAAGGAGAAGGTGCGCGACCAGAAAACAGGCGCGGTCAGGCAAGGCGGGGGGGCTGATTTCGAAGCCCTTTCCGAAGAGGGCGAAGACCTCTCCGACGTCAAGATTGTGGAAACGCGCCAGGTTGTTCTGGAACCCATGTCCATTGACGACGCCATTCTGGAAATGGAAACGACAAAAAACCATTTTCTTGTTTATCGGGACTCATTGACGGAAAACGTAAACGTGATCTATCGCAGGGACGACGGAAAATTCGTTCTGATAGAGACGATTCGTTAAGGTTTCGAGGATAACACGGTATGAAAATCACCGAGATGCTCAGGCAGGAATTCATCCTGGGAGAACTTGAAGGAAAAGGTAAAAAAGAGGCGCTGACGGAGCTTTCCGGTGTTTTTAAAACTCCCGGGATAAACCTGGATTCCGGGGAGATGCTTAAGGTGCTTCTGGAGAGGGAAAAGCTGGGAAGCACCGGAATAGGGGAGGGAATTGCCATTCCCCACGGCAAAATGGCCGGTCTGAAGGAGATGGTCATCTCTTTCGGCAGAAGCCGTAAAGGGGTGGATTTTGAGACCCTTGACGGAAGGCCTGCCCATCTTTTTTTTCTGCTGATGGCCCCGGAGAATTCTTCGGGGCTTCACCTCAAGGTTCTGGCCAAGATATCGAAAATGCTGAAAGACAATGCGTTCAGGAAAAATCTTATGGAGGCGGAGTCACGAGATGACCTTTTCAGGATTATTTCCGACAAGGACGACGAAATTTGATTTACCGGGAGCTTGACGATGCCTCCATTGCATGTGGTTATCATTACTGGGATGTCAGGGTCGGGGAAGAGTACCGCGATGCGGGCGCTGGAGGATATCGGTTTTTTCTGCGTCGATAACCTGCCGGTTGTCCTGTTGCCGGAGTTTCTTTCCATTCAGTCGGCGCCTGCCAAGGGGGTCACGCAGGTTGCCATGGTGATGGATTTGCGGGAGCATGAGTTTCTGGAGAAATACCCGCGTATTTTCGTCCAGCTCAAGGAAAAAGGGTACCGCATTGAGATCATCTTTCTTGATGCCTCTGATGAGACGATTCTTCACCGTTTCAGCGAGACCCGAAGGTCTCACCCCCTTTCCCCCCGTGGATCCATTCTGGAGGGCGTCCGCCTTGAGAGGGAAAAACTCACCCCGCTTAAGCAGATGGCCGACAGGGTCATCGACACCTCTTCCTGCAATGTCCACCAGCTCAAAGATATCGTCCAGAAGCGCTTTCTGTCGTCAACAACAAAGAATTTGATCATCCAGGTCGGTTCGTTCGGTTACCGCTACGGGCTTCCCGTTGACGCCGACATGATTCTCGACGTGCGTTTTTTGCCCAACCCCCATTTTGTCGATGCGCTGCGCCCCTTTGACGGCCATGACCAACGGGTGCGCGACTACGTCCTGAATTCGGAGGCAGGCAGGGATTTCTCTTTAAAATTATTTGATTTTGTTGATTTTTTAATTCCCCGGTATGAAGCAGAAGGCAAATCCCGTTTCACAATGGCCGTTGGCTGCACGGGGGGGCGCCACCGTTCCGTCGTCATCGCCAATCTTCTGGGCGCCCATCTCTCTGAAAAAGACTATTTCGTCAACATTACCCACCGGGATATCGGTAAATCGTGATGATTCATCCTGGGTAAAGACCGCATGCAGCCCTGCCGGTGGTCTTCACCCTGTCGCGACGGATGAAAAACCCCCTGAATCAGAAGGCGAGTTTCTTCGTCACATTGTCGGCGATCCAGTGGGGATCCCACCATTCGACGGGATCGATGAACTGTCCGTTGATCGCTATGCCAAAATGGAGGTGGTCGCCGCCGGCCAGGCCCGTTGTGCCGGAGACGCCGATCACCTCGCCTTTTTTTACTTCCTGCCCGGGTTTGACGCTGATGGAGTTCAGGTGCGAGTAAAGTGTTGACAGCCCCATGCCGTGGTCGATGATCACGGAGTTTCCGTAGATTCCTATCACCCCGGCAAAGCGGACGATGCCGCTGTTGGACGCTTCAATCGGGGCGTTGGCCAGAGAGGCGAGATCGACGCCGTTGTGGATGCTTTCACTGATTTGTTGGCCGTGGTAAAAATAGGTGCGCCGGTCGCCGAAAAACGCCCGCGGAGCGGCGTTTTTCATCCGTAAAAAGGGGCCGTCCCAGAGTTGCCTTCCTTCGGTTGTCACACACGCGGCCTGGATTGTCTTCAGATTTTCGATCCTGAGGGTGGAATTGATGACGATGAATGTCTCCAGGGGCGTTTTCCCCCGCAGCTCAGGCATGGCTGTCTGGAACTCCGGCATCTTGCGGTTGAGAAACGCATCGGTCAGGACGATTTTGTCGTTGTGGAATTTCTTTTTTTTGATCAGGGCAGGAATCGCGTTCAGCGTTTCATTGCCGGCGCTGTCAACGGCCAGTGCGGAGATATGCCAGGCGCCTCCTTCAGGAGGCGCTTCATCGGGAAGGGCAAAATAGGCGACGTACGTCTCTTTTCCGGAAATATTTGTTTTGTAAGCCGGGTAGAAGACGCCCCCGGCCATAACGCCTGTTTTGGCGGCCGGCTCGGAAAGGTTCCACGAAACGACGCAGGCGCCTCCGATATTGATGTGGTTCTGAGCCGGGTTGAGGTAAATCTGAGGTGGAAGCAGATCGATCTGCACGGGCATTGAAACATCGGCGCGGTTTTTCCAGATCGAGGCATCAACGGCGGACGCCGTCAGGACGGCGGGCCCGTCGTGCAGTTTCAGCGCGGCCGTGTCCAGGGCAATGGCAGCTTTTTTTTCAATTGTTTTTTTCGGATAGTCGATCCGGGAGAGAACGCGCGGGATGTTATCCTGCGTGATGAACACCTCCGTGTGGCGAAGACCGCGTCCAGCGTCCGAGAAAAGAACGTTGATGGTTTTCTGCCGACCGATAAAACCGGCGTCGGGGGCTATCGTGACTACGGGCTGCGTCTTTTCGCCGGAAGTGGCCAGAAACCACCAGCCGCCTCCAGCCAGGAGCAGAACCAGTACGGCGATAAACGTGATTTTTTTCTTCATTTGCTGTCCTCCATGAATTTGAGCCCGCCTATAACCTGTTTATCTCTGGAATGCAAGATTGGACTGGATACGCCGGGAAACGATGAATTCCTTGATATTGGTTCGCTTCATTGCTATAAGAAACAGCGGCCAGTATGGATGGCGGGTACCGGGTAAATATCAAATAAGCCATAAAAATCAAGGAACTAACTGAAATGCTGAAAAAGAAAAAAATCCTGCTGTGCGCAACCGGCGGCATCGCCGTGTATAAGTCGGCCGAGCTGCTGCGTGAATTATTCAAACGCGGCGCCGACATCCGGGTCGCCATGACAAAAAATGCATGCAAGTTTGTTGCTCCTCTCACATTTGAGACGCTGTCCGGGCATCCCGTTTCCACGGATCTTTTTGCGCTGACCGAGCAGGCGGAAATTCCCCATATTGCCCTTGCCTCCTGGCCGGACCTGATTGTGGTTGTTCCGGCGACGGCCAATATCATCGGCAAGGCGGCGGCGGGGATCGCCGATGATCTTGTCAGCACAATCATTCTCGCCACGAAGAAGCCGGTGTTGTTCTGCCCGGCCATGAATGTAAACATGTATGAAAACGCAGCCGTCCAGAAGAACCTCGCCGGACTTGCCTCCATGGGTTATCTGGTCATGGCCCCGGGGTACGGGCAGCTTGCCTGCCGGACAGAAGGGAAGGGGCGACTTCCCGAGCCTATCGATATTGCAGAGGAAATTGAGTATCTTCTTGCCGGAAAAGATCTTCGGGATGAACACATTCTTGTCACCGCCGGTCCGACGCAGGAGCCGCTGGACCCGGTTCGCTTCATCAGCAATTACTCCTCCGGAAAAATGGGCTACGCCCTGGCGATGGCGGCCAGACGCCGAGGGGCGATGGTTACCCTGGTCAGCGGCCCGGTTGCCCTTGCCTTGCCTCCGGGGGTGCAGTTCATTCCGGTAAAGACGGCTCTGCAGATGCGCGAGGCGGTTTTAAAAAACCTGAAGGGGGCAACGGTTGTCATCAAGGCCGCTGCGGTGGCCGATTACCGTCCCGCCGTCTGCGAGAAGTCAAAAATCAAGAAAAGTGACGGGGAGATGATGCTCCCTTTGGAGAGAAATCCCGATATTATTTCAGAAATTGCACGGAAAAAGGGAAAAAGGACGATCGTTGGTTTCTCCATGGAGTCGGATCACCTGATTGAATATGCCCGCAAAAAACTCTTTGACAAGGGGATGGATCTCATTGTGGCCAACGACATCACCGAGGCGGGGGCCGGTTTTGGGGGCGATACGAACATTGTCCGCATTCTCGATCGCGACGGGGGAATCGAGGAGCTGCCCCTTCTGAGCAAGCTCGAAGTAGCCGACGTCATCCTCGACCGCGTGAAAAAAATGCGTGAGAAATAAATGTTTTATGGATCAAGAGACACCCACCCCATCCTGTTGAACGGAAAAGGCTCCGCTTTACCGTCATCATGGAATACCTGTTTGAAAAAGGGCGGATTCACATGGCCGACAATGAGATAGAAAGAAAGGAACTGCGGATTCTGGCAAACTCCCTGAAAGAGAGAATCCTGGTTGACCAGGAATTGGGGGCGCCGCTTTCCTGGCTGAAAACCGGTAAAAAGGACAGCGTGGTCAATACATTCGAATCGTTGCCGATTGTTGTCTCGAAAAACGAAAAAACTGGGGGAGATGATGCCGCAGGCGGTCACGGGGCAATGCTTGAGAGGGTGAGGGCTGATCTCGGCGACTGCCGTCGATGCAAGCTGGCCGGAAGCCGCCGCAACATTGTGTTCGGCGAGGGGAGCCCCGAGGCGGAACTTGTTTTCGTCGGCGAGGCGCCGGGAGGGGATGAAGACCTCCAGGGGAAGCCCTTTGTCGGCAGGGCGGGCCAGCTCCTGACAAAAATCATCCTTGCGATGGGGCTGAAGCGGGAGGATGTTTACATCTGCAATATTCTGAAATGCCGTCCCCCGCAGAACCGCAATCCGCTCCCCGAGGAGATCGCCTCCTGCGAGCCGTTTCTGATCCGCCAACTGGAAGCGTTGAGACCGCGGGTGATCTGCGCCCTGGGAAGCTTTGCGGCGCACACGCTGATTCAATCGGATGTTCCGATTACCGCATTGCGGGGTCGTTTCCACGACTACCAGGGGATACCGCTCATGCCTACCTACCATCCGGCTTACCTGCTGAGAAATCCGGGGGCAAAGAAACAGGTCTGGGAAGATGTCCAAAAAATAATGGAATTATTGGGAAAAAAGAAAGCTGGGACATGAAGAGGTCTTTCTTTTTAGTGATTTCAGGGATGGTATTTTGTCTTGCCGCGCCCCTGCCCCTGAAGGCGCAAAAGGCGCCGGTCTTTGATTTGGTTTCCGTCAACGCCGCCATTACCCCCCCGATTGCCGAATACATCGAAGAAAGCATTGCCGAGGCTGCTCATGACGGGGCTGCGGGCCTGATCATAAAGATGGACACCCCCGGAGGACTGGACACGGCAATGCGCGACATTGCCAAATCGATTCTGAACGCCCCCGTGCCGGTGGTTGTTTATGTCGCCCCGCCGGGGGCCAGGGCCGCTTCTGCAGGCGTGATCATTGTGGCTGCCGCCCATGTGGCGGCGATGGCGCCGGGAACAAATATCGGCGCGGCTCATCCCGTCGGGATCGGCATCGGCGGCAAGATGGACAAGACGATGAGCGAGAAGGTGGAAAACGACGCCGCTGCGTATGTGATTGGCATAGCCCGAAAAAGGGGCCGAAACGCGGACTGGCTGGAAAAGGCGGTCAGAAAGAGCGCATCGATTACCGCGGAAGATGCCCTTCGTCTTGATGTGATCGATATCGTAACGACGGATATGGACTCTCTTTTAAAGCAGATCGACAATCGGGAGGTTGACGTAAACGGCGTAAAGGTTGTCATAAACACCGCGGGCGCCGTGGTTCATGAAAAAACGATGGGAACCAGAGGCCGTATTCTTTCCGCACTCAGCAACCCCAATATCGCCTACATCCTCTTATTGATAGGGCTTGCCGGTCTCTACTTCGAGTTTTCCACGCCGGGCGCGATATTTCCCGGCGTCATCGGCGGAATATCCCTGATCCTCGCGTTTTTTGCGATGCAGACTCTGTCGATCAACTACTCGGGAATCGCGCTGATCCTTTTTGCCATTGTTCTTTTTATCGCGGAGATCAAAATCATCAGCCACGGCATACTTTCCATCGGAGGGGTCATCGCGCTTCTCATCGGCTCCCTGATGCTCTTCAACACGGCCGGGTCTTCTTTGAGGCTTGCCTGGAGCGTCCTGATCCCGGCCGTTTTGATAACGTCTCTTTTTTTCATTGCCGTTGCCTGGATGGCGCTCAAGGCGCAGCTTAAGCCCCCACAGGGGGGCGGCGAGGGAATGGCCGGACAGAGGGGAGTTGCCGTCGGCGATGTTCATCAGGGGGGAAAAGTTCTCGTTGACGGGGAATACTGGGATGCCTTCAGCGATATCCCCATTGCAGGCGGCAGTACTGTGCGAATCGTAGAGGTAAAGCAGATGAAGCTCAAGGTGGAGTCGGCAGAAAAATAAACCTGGTGGAGGTGTTTATGTACACATTTGTTGTATTGATCGTTCTGGTTGTGATGTTTCTCGCTTCGGCCATCCGGGTGCTCAACGAGTATGAGCGGGGGGTCATTTTCCGTCTGGGACGCGTCATTGCCACGAAGGGGCCGGGGCTGATCATCCTCGTGCCCGTGATCGACAAGATGGTCAAGATAGACATGCGGACGATTACCATGGAGGTTCAGCCGCAGGATGTTATTACCCATGACAATGTTTCCATCAAAGTCAATGCCGTGATCTATTTCCGGGTGATGGACCCGAACTCCGCGGTGATCAATATCGAAAATTATTTTGCGGCCACCTCCCAGCTTTCCCAGACGACGCTCAGAAGCGTCTGCGGCCAGATGGAACTTGACGAAATTCTCTCCGAGCGGGAGAAGGTCAATCTCCAGATACAGGAGATACTCGATCGCAGCACCGGCCCCTGGGGGATCAAGGTGTCCCATGTCGAGGTGAAACAGATCGATCTGCCGGAGGAGATGAAGAGGGCGATTGCCAAGCAGGCCGAGGCGGAGAGGGAGCGGCGGGCCAAGGTGATCAACGCGGAAGGTGAAATGCAGGCCGCGCAGAAACTGATCGAGGCGGCGGCGCTGATGGAGACCCAGCCGATGTCGCTGCAGCTTCGCTATCTGCAGACCTTAAACCAGATCGCCGCGGAGAACAACTCGACAACGGTTTTCCCGATTCCGATTGATCTGTTCAAACCTTTTCTGAAGCTTGCCGAAAAGTTGTAAAAACAGAGCTTATGAGCCTCTTGCAAAATAAGCTTATCCGTCGCCCCGGCAAAAGCCGGTGCCCAGAATATCTTGAAAACACTGGATACCGTCTTTCGACGGTATGACGCACAGCGACTTTTGCAATTGGCTCTGATTGCAAAACGTTTTGTCATGCCCGAATGCCCTGGTCGGGTATCCAGGATTTCAGTCAGTTAGAATCTGGATTATGAACATTAAACTTGATGAACTCGTCAAAAGTCCAAAAACCGTCATTCCGGC
>DYTH01000016.1 GCA_020726025.1 Syntrophus aciditrophicus
CAGATGCCCCGGATGATCTTCACTTCGCGCGCCAGCAGCGTCGTTCGGGAAAAGAGGCGGCGGATGTGCGTCATCCAGTAATCGGGGTTCTCCGGGAGCAAAAAGCCGATGGCCGAAAGCGTTGCCTGCAGGTGGTCGTACATCCCCTCCAGTTCCCTCGTTTCAGCAAGTTTCTGTTTGAATCCGTTGACTTCCTCACTTTCGGCAACAAAGATCTCGTAGCAGATCACCATGGCCGCCTGGGAGAGGTTCAGAGATTTGAAACCCGAGGTTGGAATCGTCACCATCGTCTGGCAGAAGCGCAGATCGTCGTTGGTAAGCCCCGTATCCTCCGGGCCGAACAGCAGTGCGACCCTGTTTTCCTGTGATATTTCGAGTACTTTTTGCGCCATTTCCCGTGGGGAGATCACCGGGCCGCGCCCCCATCCGTGGCGCGCCGTCGTCCCGACCACCCAGTGGAATTCGGCCAGCGCCTCATCAAGCGTGTCATAATGGCGAATCCCGTCCAGGATATCCCCCGAGACGTGGGTCGCCATCTTGCGCATCTCTTCGCCTTCAAGTTCCCGGTTTCCAACGACAATCAGCTCCGTGATCCCCGTATTTTTCATGCACCGGGCCACCGACCCGACATTTCCGGCAAACTTCGGGCTTTTCAAAACGACGGCGATGTTATTCAAATTTGCATGCATTTTTGATTGATGCCTCCCATGAACAACGGCTTAAAGCGCCCTCTTGCCGGTTACTCCATGCAGAGCTTTTCCAGCCCCGCGGGCGGAGGGATGGGGTAGGCGCCGTTGTAGCAGGCGAGGCAGAAATTGTCGCCGGGGAACTCCATCGCGTCGATCATTCCCTCGATCGAGAGGTAGTGCATGCTGTCGAGACCGATAAAGGCGGCAATTTCCTCTTCTTTTTCCTTCTCGGCGGCGATCAGCTCCCCGCGCACCGAAAAATCGATCCCGTAGGGGCACGGATGGCGGGTCGGCGGGCAGCTCACCGCCATGTGAATCTCCTTCGCGCCGCATTCACGCAGACGGCGAACACGGTTTCGGCTGGTCGTCCCGCGGATGACCGAATCTTCTATGATCAGGATTTTCTTGTCTTTCAAAAGCGGTGTTACCGGGTTGAGCTTTACCTGAACGCCGAAATCGCGCATGATCTGGCTGGGCTGGATAAAGGTGCGGCCGACGTAGTGGTTGCGGATCATTCCCATTTCAAACGGTATTCTGCTTTCCTCGGCATAGCCGATGGCCGCGTAGTTCCCCGAATCGGGAAAAGGCATCACCAGATCGACGTCGGGGCGGTACTCGCGCGCGAGGTTGCGCCCGAGACGCTTTCGGCACAGATAGACGTTTTTTCTAAAAACATTGCTGTCGGGACGGGAAAAATAGATCAACTCGAAGATGCAGTGGGCGGGCTTCACCGGAGGAAAAGGCATCACGCTGTGCAGCCCGGCTTCATCGATAAAGACGATCTCGCCCGGCTCGATGTCGCGGATGTACTCGGCCCCCACCAGATCAAACGCGCAGGTCTCGGACGCCACGGTCCAGCCGCCGTTGAGCTTCCCCAGCGAAAGCGGGCGGAAACCCCTGGGGTCGCGGATGGCGATGATCCGGTTTTTTGTAAGCATAACGACGCTGTACGCCCCCTCCACACGGGCCAGAGCCTTGATCAGCGCAGCCTCCAGCCCCTCCTGCAGATAAGGGGCCATGAGGTGGAAAATGACCTCGCTGTCCATCGTCGATTGAAAGATCGCCCCGCGTCCCTCCAGCTCCGACCGCAGCTCCAGGGCGTTTACGATATTGCCGTTATGGGCCAGCGCGTAGTACTCGTCGGCGTGGTGTACCAGAAATGGCTGGGCGTTGGAGAGAACCGAGGAGCCGGTCGTCGAGTAACGGACATGGCCGATGGCAAGATTACCCGGCAATTTCGTAAGGATATCCTCGCGAAACACCTCGGAGGCGAGTCCCATTCCCCTGTGCTCCCAGACACGGCAGCCGTCTGCCGAGGTAATGCCCGCGCTCTCCTGCCCGCGGTGCTGCAACGCAAAAAGGCCGAAAAAGGCAACCCGCGCCGCCTCCTCGTGGCCATAGACGGCAAAAACGCCGCACTCCTCACGCGGCCCGTCATCTTCGGGATTGACCACGATATCCGGGAACAGGTTTACAGTTTTTGGGGACAGGCTTAAACCTGTCCCCGTCAGACACATATGCCCAGCGAGGTTTACGTCTGCTCCCAAAGCCATTTTTCTGTCCCTGTTTTCCATAGTATTTCAACCAGTATCGCTGGGCACAGGCTTAAACCTGCCCCCAAAAAAGGCAAAAACAAGACCTGACCCCTATTCCTGCAGAGGGGTGACGCCCCACGGCTCCCGCTGCAGGGAGTGCACCGCCTCGGCGAGCGCCCGCGCGCCGGAAAGCGTGGTCGTGTAGAGGACGTTGTAGAGGAGCGCCCCCCTGCGTATGTGGTACGCATCGACGGAAGAACGCCGACCGAGGCTGACGTTGACGACAATCTGCAGTTCACCGTTTTTAATGAAATCAACGACATTGGGCCTGCCTTCGCTCACCTTGTTGATTGTTTCCACATCGACGCCGCGACCCCGCAACACAGCCGCGGTCCCCCCGGTCGCGACGATCCTGAACCCCATCTCCGCGAAAGAGCGGGCGACGGGGACAAGTTTTTCCTTGTAGAAGTCATGGACGCTCATGAACACCTTGCCGGAAAGGGGGATATGAAAGCCCGCCGCCATCTGCGACTTCGCGAAGGCGAGCCCGAACGAACGGTCGATTCCCATCACCTCGCCGGTCGATTTCATCTCCGGGCCGAGCAGAATATCGACGTTGGGGAAACGGCTGAACGGGAAGACCGCCTCCTTCACGGAGATATGCCGCGGGCGCACCGGCTTCGTAAATCCCAGTTCTTCCAGAGACTTGCCAAGCATGACCTTCGTCGCAAGCTTCGCGAGCGGCACGCCGGTCGCCTTGCTGACAAAGGGGACCGTCCGCGACGCCCGGGGGTTGACCTCGAGCAGGTAGAGCGCGTCATCCTTGATCGCATACTGGATGTTCATCAAGCCGACAACGCCCAGCTCTTGCGCTATCGCCCTGGTCTGGGCCTCGATTTTTGCCAGCATGTCGGCGGAAAAGGTCATCGTCGGCAGCACGCAGGCGCTGTCGCCGGAATGGATGCCGGCCTCTTCAATATGTTCCATGATTCCGGCAACAACCGTTGTTTTTCCGTCGCTGATCGCATCGACGTCGGCCTCGATCGCGTCCTCGAGAAACTTGTCGATCAGAACAGGGTGGCCGGCCGAAACCTCGAGCGCCTTTCCCATGAACTGCCGGAGACTGGCCTCGTCGTAGATGATCTCCATCGAGCGGCCGCCCAGCACATACGAGGGGCGCACCAGAACCGGATAACCGATGCGCGCGGCCGCGACCGCCGCCTCCTCCTCGCTCAGGGCGGTATCGTTGTCCGGCTGGAGCAGATCGAGGCGTTTCACTATTTCCTGAAACAATTTACGATCTTCCGCACGGTCGATGGATGCAGGCGATGTCCCGATGATCGGCGCCCCCGCCTTCTCGAGGCCGCGGGCGAGGTTCAGAGGGGTCTGCCCGCCGAACTGGACGATGATGCCGTCCGGCTTCTCCTCCCGCACGATGTGCAGAACGTCCTCAAGGGTGACCGGCTCGAAAAAGAGGCGGTCGGAGGTGTCGTAGTCGGTGCTGACCGTCTCGGGATTCGAGTTCACCATGATGCTTTCGCACCCCTCCTCGCGCGCGGCAAACGAGGCGTGCACACAGCAGTAGTCAAATTCGATCCCCTGGCCGATCCGGTTCGGCCCGCCGCCGATGATCATGATTTTCTTCTTTTTTGTGGGGCGCGTCTCGGTCCCGGTTTCCCAGGTCGAGTAGTAATAGGGGGTAAACGCCTCGAACTCCGCGGCGCATGTATCCACGGACTGATACACCGGAACGATCCCGGCCTCATAGCGGCGGGTGCGGATCTCTTCCTCGGGAAGATTCCAGACGCCCCCGAGCGTACGGTCGGAAAAGCCGTGCCGCTTCGCCTCCCGGAGGAGTTCCATCGAAAACGGGCTCTGCTTCAGCTCTGCTTCCGCGTCCACCAGCGACTGTATCTGGCGCAGAAACCACGGGTCTATCATTGTAAGTTGCTGTATTTTCTCCACAGTCATCCCACGGCTGAACGCCCGGGCGATAAAGAAAAGCCGCAGGGAATTGGGTCTTTTGAGTTTCTGCTCCAGTGCGTCGTCAGAAATCTCCCTCTCCTCGGCCGGACCGTCCAGCAGACCGAAACGCTTGATCTCCAGCGAGCGGACGGCCTTCTGGAGCGCCTCGCGAAAGGTGCGGCCGATGGCCATCGTCTCGCCCACCGATTTCATCGACGTCGTCAGAAAATCTTCTGTTTCCGGGAACTTCTCGAATGTCCAGCGGGGAATCTTGACCACGCAGTAATCGAGCGTCGGCTCGAAGGCAGCCATCGTCTCGCGGGTGATGTCATTGGGAAGCTCGTCGAGCGTGTAGCCGACGGCCAGCTTCGCGGCGATCTTCGCGATCGGGAAGCCGGTTGCCTTCGAGGCAAGGGCGGACGAGCGGGAGACGCGGGGGTTCATCTCGATGACGATCATCTCGCCGTTTGCGGGATTGACCGCGAACTGGACGTTGGAACCTCCCGTTTCCACACCGATTTCGCGGATGACTGCGATGGCCGCGTCCCGCATGATCTGGTACTCCACGTCGGTCAGCGTCTGGGCGGGGGCGACGGTAATCGACTCGCCGGTATGCACCCCCATCGCGTCGAGATTTTCGATC
Source organism: Syntrophus aciditrophicus (assembly GCA_020726025.1). Taxonomy (GTDB): domain Bacteria; phylum Desulfobacterota; class Syntrophia; order Syntrophales; family UBA5619; genus DYTH01. The sequence continues at coordinate 4,833 of DYTH01000016.1, forward strand.
GAGCAGATGATGACGACGTTGTCCGCGCGGTCGCGCATCACCTCGAGTTCGTATTCCTTCCAGCCGAGGGCGGACTGCTCCAGCATCACCTCGTGGATGAGCGAGGCGTCGAGGCCGCCCTTCGCGATTGCGGTCAGCTCTTCGCGGTTGTACGCGACTCCGCTTCCCGTCCCGCCCAGCGTAAAAGACGGGCGGACAATGATCGGAAACCCGATTTCGGCGGCAACGGCCAGAACCTCCTCCATCGTCCGGGCAAACCCGCTTTTCGGGACCTTCAGGCCGATCTTCGTCATCGCCTCGCGGAAGAGCTGACGGTCCTCCGCCTTGTGGATGGATTCCAGCGACGCGCCGATCATCTCAACGCCGTACTTCGCCAGCGCCCCCGACTCCGCGACGGCAACCGCCGTATTGAGGCCGGTCTGCCCGCCCAGGGTCGGCAGAAGCGCGTCCGGTCGTTCTTTTTCAATTATCTTTTCAACAACTTCAGGCGTTATCGGCTCGATGTAGGTGCGGTCGGCGGTGTCCGGGTCGGTCATGATCGTGGCCGGATTGGAGTTGACGAGGACGACCTCGTATCCCTCCTCCTTGAGCGCCTTGCACGCCTGCGCGCCGGAATAGTCAAACTCGCACGCCTGGCTGATGATGATCGGCCCGGAGCCGATGATCAGGATTTTCTTCAGGTCGGTTCTCTTCGGCATGTCACTCCCATTCAATCGTGGCGGGCGGCTTCGAGCTGATGTCATAGACCACCCGGTTGACGCCGCGCACCTCGTTGATGATCCGGGTGGAGATGCGCCCCAGCAGGTCGTGGGGCAGCTTCGCCCAGTCCGCGGTCATCGCGTCCTCGCTGGTCACGGCCCGGATGGCGATCGCGTCTTCGTACGTTCTCTGGTCGCCCATGATGCCGACGCTGCGGATCGGCAGCAGCACCGCGAACGACTGCCAGAGCGACCGGTAGAACCCCGCCTCCCGGATCTCTTCCATCAGAACCGCGTCGGCGTTTTTCAGGACAGTAAGCCGCTTCGCGGTGACCTCGCCGACAATCCGGACGGCCAGACCCGGGCCGGGAAACGGCTGTCTCCAGATGAGTTCGTCGGACATCCCCAGTTCCTTCCCCAGAAGCCGCACCTCGTCCTTGAAGAGGTGCTTCAAGGGCTCGACGAGCTTGAGCTTCATGTTTTTGGGGAGTCCCCCCACGTTGTGGTGCGATTTGATGACGGCGCTCGGCCCCCCGAATGCCGATTGCGACTCGATCAGATCGGGGTAGAGGGTCCCCTGGGCCAGAAATTCGGCATCCCGAATGGCGCCGGCCTCGCGGTCAAACACCTCGATAAAGGTGCGGCCGATGATCTTGCGCTTTTTTTCAGGGTCCGTCACCCCCTTGAGGCGGTCCACGAACAGCTTCCCGGCACGGACAAAGCGCAGGTTCATCCGGAAATGCCTTCCAAAGACCTCCCGCACCTTTTTCCCCTCGTCCAGCCTCAAGAGGCCGTTGTCAACGAAGACGCAGGTCAGCCTCCGGCCGATTGCCCGGTGGAGCAGAACGGCGGCAACCGAGGAATCGACCCCTCCGGAGAGGCCGAGGATGACGCGTTTGTCGCCGACCGTCTTCTGAATCTCCTCGATCGCGTCGTCGATAAAGGCGCGCATCGTCCAGCTCTTCTGGCAGTTGCAGACACCAAAGAGAAAATTCTCTATGATTTTCTTACCTTGAGATGTATGGGCTACCTCGGGATGGAACTGCAGACCGTAGAGGCGGCGTTTTTTGTCTTCGGCGGCGGCAACCTCGGTGTTCTTCGTAGCGGCAGTAACGACAAAACCCTTCGGCAGCCGTCCGATCCGGTCTCCGTGGCTCATCCAGGAATTGGATGGACTGTCGATGCCCAAAAGGAGAGCCCCCGGGGTTTTCGCCGTCATCAGCTCGGCCAGACCGTACTCCCTCTTCTGGGAGGCGATGACCTCGCCGCCCAGGGCATCGACCATGAACTGCAGGCCGTAGCAGATCCCCAGGACCGGAACGCCGAGCGAAAAAACGCCCGGATCGACGCGCGGGGCGCCCTTTTCGTAGATGCTCGCCGGCCCGCCGGAGAGGATGACCCCCTCGGGCTTCAAACCCCGTATCTTTTCCATCGGAATGCCGGGCGGCTCGATCTGGCAATAGACCTGATGCTCGCGGACGCGCCGGGCGATGAGCTGGTTGTACTGTGAACCGAAGTCTATGATAAGAATCATGCTTTACTCCTTGTCATGCAAAGTCGCGGCGCCGTGCCTCTCTTGTCAGCCTTAAAAATGCGTGCCTCGGCCATTGCCATCACGGGCTATCTTCCCTCCCCCCCCCGGGTGGGTGAGTCTTAAGGGTGGGGGGCATGCCCCTCCTCCATCAGCGTAATGAAATCGTCGAAGAGATAGGCGGCGTCGTGCGGGCCGGGCGCCGCCTCCGGGTGGTACTGAACGCTGAAGGCGCAAATTTCCGGATAGACGAGCCCTTCCGAGGTAGAATCGTTGAGGTTTTCGTGACGGTTCTTCCGGTTTTCAGGAAGCGACTCGGGGAGCGCCACGAAGCCGTGATTCTGGGATGTTATCTCCACCTTGCCGGTCAGGGTGTTGTGCACCGGCTGGTTGATCCCGTGGTGGCCGAACTTCAGCTTCTGCGTCCGACCGCCGGCCGCCTGCCCAAGTATCTGATGTCCAAGGCAAATTCCGAAAATGGGCACTCTACCCATGAGGTTTTTCACCGTCTCGACGATGTACGGCAGGGCCGCCGGGTCGCCCGGGCCGTTGGAGAGCAGGACGCCGTCGGGACCGAGCGACAGGATCTCGTCAGCATCGGTGGTCGCCGGAAAAACGAACACCTCGCAGCCCCGTTTCTCCAGGTTTCTCAAGATGTTGTATTTGACGCCGCAGTCGATGACCACGACCCGCTTCCGGGAGACGCATGTTCTTTTCCCCGTCGGCTCCCCGGTCATGTTCCCGCGAGGCGCGGGCAGGTCGCATACCGCCGCGATCGGATGCGGCGCCCCCTCTTTCCAGATGTAGGGGGTGCGGCAGGTCACCTCTTTGATGAGATCCCGGCCGACCAGTCCCGGGCAGGCCCGCACGCGTGCAAGCAAGTCTTCGATATCACTGGTTTGCGTGGAAATGATCCCCCGCATCGCCCCCGCCGTGCGGATGCGCCGGGTCAGGGCGCGGGTATCTATCCCCTCGATGCCGATCTTCCCCCGCTCCTCCAGAAATGTCTTCAAATCCTCACGAGAGCGCCAGTTGCTCGGCGTCTGCTGGTACTCGCGGACGACAAAGCCCTCCAGATGGACTCCGGCGGATTCCATATCCTCGGGATTGATCCCGGTATTGCCGATGAGCGGGTAGGTCATGACGACTATCTGCCCCTTGTAGGACGGGTCGGTCGTGATCTCCTGGTAGCCGGTCATCCCGGTGTTGAAAACCACCTCGCCCGTCGTCTCGCCGCCCCCCGCGAAGGCGAAGCCGCGATAGACGGCGCCGTCGTCCAGAACCAGAAGCGCCTCTTTGCCCCTTTTTTCAAACATGCCCACAAACCCCTTGCGTGTTCTCCAACTCCGGCATCGCCTGTAAAAAAAGGGGAGTTATCAGAAATATCCCTGTTCGTAAAGGAATAATCGGGATAACTCCCTTCATTGGCCCGGATGCGCCTGCCGCCGGTTAAAGCATCGGCAGATAACGGTCGATCTCATACTGGCTTACGTGGGTGCGGAAGCGGTCCCACTCCACCTTCTTGTTTTCAATAAACTTTTCGAAGATGTGGTCGCCGAGGGTTTCGCGGACCAGCGCGCTTTCCTGAACGATCTGCAGGGCCTCGTAGAGGCTCCCCGGAAGCGACGTGATCCCCGCATCGGCACGGGCCTTTTCGTCCATCTCGTAGATATCCGTCTCCACCGGCTCAGGAAGTTTGTATCCCTTCTCGATCCCCTTGAGCCCCGCGGCAAGCATGACGGCAAAGGCCAGGTACGGATTGCAGGCCGGATCGGGCGAGCGGTACTCCATACGGGTTGCCTTCTCCTTGCCGGGCTTGTACATCGGCACGCGCACCATCGCCGAGCGGTTGCGCCTCGCCCAGGCGACATAGACGGGGGCTTCATAGCCGGGCACCAACCGCTTGTACGAATTGACCCACTGGTTGCAGATGGCGGTAATTTCCGGCGCATGCGTCATGATTCCGGCCATGTACTGTTTCGCAGTTTTCGAGAGGTGGTACTTGTCCTTCGCGTCGAAAAAGGTGTTTTTGCCCCCCTTGAAGAGGGACTGGTGGACGTGCATCCCGCTGCCGTTCTGCCCGAAGACCGGCTTGGGCATGAACGTCGCGTAAACCCCGTTGAGGCGGGCAATCTCCTTGACGGCGGCGCGGTAGGTCATCACCTTGTCGGCCATCTTCAGCGCCTCGTCGTAGCGCAGGTCGATCTCGTGCTGGCTCGGGGCCACCTCGTGGTGGCTGTACTCCACCATGATCCCCATCTCCTGAAGGGCAAAGATCGTCTGACGGCGCAGGTCGGTCGCCCGGTCAACGGGCAGGCCATCAAAATAACCGCCCATGTCCAGAAATTCCGGCGCCTTGTCGCTGGCGAAGTAGAAAAATTCCAGTTCCGGCCCGACGAAGAAGGTATAACCCTGTTCTGTCACCTTTTTCAGAGTCTTTTTGAGTACATAACGCGGATCACCCTCGTACGGTTTCCCGTCCGGGGTCTGGATGTCGCAGATCATGCGCGCCACGGGCCGGTCCGTCGGCCGCCAGGGGATGATCTGAAAGGTCGCCGGATCCGGCATCGCGATCATGTCGCTCTCCTCGATCCGGCAGAATCCGGCAATGGAGGAGCCGTCAAAACCCATCCCCTCCTCAAGCCCCGTTTCCAGCTCGTCGGGGGTGATGCTGAAAATCTTCTGCACCCCGAGTACATCGGTAAACCAGAACTGCACAAAACTGACGTTCCGTTCCTTGACAACCTTCAATACATCCCTGCTTGTCTTTAAATCGTACATGGCCTCACCTCTCGTCATCCGATCTCTTCATACCGCCTCAGCCTTTCAGACTGAAGACATTTAACGAATAGTTTATGTTCACACAAAATCCATGGTCTCTGCAAGGTGTTTTATAGCCTGACGTCGGCCCTCTGCATGCATTCCTGCTGACTATTATGAACATTAAACTTCGTTTTCCATGCGCCGATGATGACCACCTTCTTCCCTGCTTTGGCGCAATCCGTCCGGCTGTCGCGAAGAAAATAGAGCGCCGGCACAACCCGCTCGTGTCCCGGAAGCGGCATGATCGCCCCGTTCGGGCAGACCATCGCGCACATCCCGCAGCCGGTGCATGCATGCGCGACGTCGGTTTTCTGGCTCACACCGTGATAAACGCCATAGACATTGGATGGTTTCTCCGCAAGACCCAGCGGCGCCTGTATGACACGCTTCCGGTGCACCCCGATGCCGATGGCCTGCACCGGGCAGACGGCGGCGCACTGACCGCACAGGGTGCACTTGTCCTTATTCCAGACAATCTGCCAGGGCATATCCTTGACTCCTAATGACGACGGCTTAAGCTGGCCATCTGGTTCCATTGCCCGACCTCCTGTCTTTGTGGTCCGACAAATACCGTATCGTATTTCATCGGCTGAAAATCCCTGCTTTTATCGCGGTTGGGTATCGCGGCGTCGAGTCCGCACATCTCCGAGGAAAAGGCGTACAGCCCCGGATGGCCGCCCACAATGCCGGGGCGCAGTTTCTTGGCGTCCTGCAGCATGAACATCGTCTTGTCGGGCAGGCAGCCGATGACGCAGTTCGGGCCGTCGATGATCATCGGCCGACAGCTCTGCTTGAGTTTTTTGAGCCACGGGCCGTCGGGATGCTGCGCAAGCTCCTCGTCCTTGAGCGGCGTGACGATGTGTTTGTATGCCTCCAGATCGAGGTGCAGGTGGCGGTAGGTGTAGTGGAGGATATGGGTAAAGACCTCTGAGTCCGACTTGTAGCCGACATACCCCGGTTCCCGGCGCGGCGTGCCCACCGGGGGGCGCTGCGTCGGCCGGAACGACAGCTTGTACTTGGTCATGAAATCCATGTCGAGCATGTAGCGGACGAGGGCCTTGATGCCCTCGTTGGAAAATATTCCCGACAGAATCGGCCCCCCCCTTGAACTGCTCGAATGCCCCTCCCAGGTCGGTCATGAAAATTCCAATTCCGGAACCGTCGTGCCCCTCCTTCATCACATCGAGGGCGCGGATCGCCACCATGGGCGACAGCGGTTCCTGACTTGTGACGGCAAACAGTCTGCACATAACGCTATTCCTTTCCTTCCATATTTGCGTGGTTTCTACCGCACGGTCATGATCCTGGCACAAAAAAATGAGCCCCCGTGATTCCGTCGATCATTCCCGCCATGAAAAAAACCGGTCATTTGTTACAGCGAGGATCGTGCCACAAAAATATATGTTCAGAAAGAAAAATTGTTCATATTTTCCACGAGTTAATTCTGCAGTTTTTTTCTGTTTTTTTCCATTAAGGAACAAAAATGTACTTCTGCTGAATAAAAAGATCCCTTTTTGTATCTTCGTGTCTGGTTCTGTTGCTCAACGAAACGCACGATAATCAATACCCAGTTTTTTTATCCGATATTGCATGATCCGTTTTGTTGTACCCAACAGTGCAGCGGCCCGGGTCTGATTGCCCTGAGTCTCCAGCAAAGCATTGATAATCATGGTTTTTTCTTCAGACTGCACAACGGCATCGAGTCTGCTGAAGTCCTTCTTTCCCTCGGCGCGTTTCAAGCTTTGCAGTGACGGGGGAAGATTCTCCGGTTCGATCGAGAAGCCCGGGGTTACAAGCACGGCCCTCTCGATACAGTTTTCGAGTTCACGCACATTCCCCGGCCAATGGTAGGCCATAAAAATGCTCGCGACAGCCTGGCTGATTTTTAAAACCGGCCTGCCCATATCCCTGGCATATTTCACAACAAAGTGATCCGCCAGCAGCAGGATATCCGTTACCCTGTCCCGCAATGGCGGCAGATCTATAGGAAAAACATTCAGTCGGTAGAAAAGGTCCGAACGGAAGTGCCCCAGCGAAACACCCTGTTCCAGATTGCGATTGGTCGCGGCAATGATGCGAACGTCCACCTTGACCAGGCGTGAGGAGCCAGGCGGCTGAAACTGTCTTTCCTGTAGTACGCTCAAAAGCTTGGCCTGGGCTGAAAAAGACAGCTCCCCGATTTCATCCAGCAGGATTGTACCTCCGTTGGCCTCCTCGAAGCGTCCCCGGCGCCTGGACATAGCCCCGGTAAATGCGCCCCTTTCGTGACCGAAAAGTTCACTTTCGATCAGCGTTTCCGGAATCGCAGCACAGTTCACCTGGATCAACTGTCCTTTTGCGCGGGGGCTGTTGTTGTGAATAGCGCGAGAAACAAGCTCCTTCCCGGTTCCAGTTTCTCCGTGAAGCAGTACCGTCGTGCTGGAATCGGCCACTTGGGCGATCAACGTGAAGATTGACTGCATCGCCCTGGAGCGGCCTATAATATCGAATGATGGCGTGCGAGCATTTCCGGATATGTCCTCCAGCAGACGGCGATTCTCTGCTTCCAGCGCCCTGCTGATGACGGCCCTGGCCAGTAATTCAGCTACCGACGAGAGAATCTCTATTTCTTTGTCCAGACTGCCTACCTGCCTGACCGCCTTGTCCGCCGAAAGCACCCCCACAACCTCAGAACCGTATCGTATCGGTACGCACAAAAAAGATAATTCAGAACGATTCACATTACGCCGGGCGCCGGTGCGATCGAGAAAATGCAATGCTCTCAATGGCCAGAGGACGGCCCGTCTGAGCCACCTTTCCCGTTATTCCTTCCCCGGGCAGATAGGTGATATTCCGGTTTTTGATGTCTACGCCATACACCACATCCAGCCAGGCTTCCTTCGTTTCGTGATCGATCAGAGAAATCATCCCGCGCTGCATTCCAAGGCGTGTACTCATTTCGCGCAGAACCAGCGTGATCTGTTCCTTCAGGTCATCGGGCCCGGCCAGAATCCAGGCAATCGCGTGCAGCGCCGTCACTTCTTCGAAATTGTAGTTTCGCTTACCGTTCATCTGACAGTCTCGCCTCCCCCTGACGCTTCCTCGGCTATCTTATCTTTTTTTGAGCCGATTGCAAAACGCATTATACCTCATTCCTGCGAAAGCGAAGCTTCATGTTCATAAAGCCGGAATGAGGAGCTTCATATTCATAAAATCCAGCCTTTGCACTCCGTCTTATACCCTGGCTTTTGCCGGGACGACGGACACGCTTAATCTTGCACGATCCGCATTCATAGCAACCGAACAATTTGTGTAATCCTGTCTTTTATTTCTTGACTGACAGACTTGACCTCATGTATAGCATCGTGCGCATTATATGTATATTTTTATTGTCGAATGGGCAGGTTATGAGCATGCACGGTGATAAAAAAACTGACTCGCAATGCAGTGAAACAGAATTGATCAACCAGGAGTTACGGTCGTCTTTTCTGCGGATAAAGTCCGAAAAAGACAATCTTGGAACGCGTAAATATACAGAAAGTATCGTTTTTATTGTTACCGGAGAGGGACGGATAATCGGCTGGACCGAATCCGCGTCCCAACTGGTCCAAAAAAACAGAAACACACTGCAAAATACCTTTATCCATGATTATATGACGCTGACAGATGGTCAATCGTTTAGCGACATCTCTTCCCATGTTAAGCCGCAACTGCCAGTGGTTGTTTCCATGGCCTTTGCCTCCCCCCAAAAAACCGTGCAAAATTACACGTGTAAAATTACAGTTCTTTCCCTGATGGGAGATAAATATTTTTTTCTGGTTTTGTATCCCGACTATGGCGTATGATTTTTCATTGATGCTGCATACCATCAAGCCGGTATTGTTCACATGGAGGTTCTCATCGCCGAGGCCGTCTCACAACCAATCTGGCTGATTGGCTGTTTTTCGTGGAATTGACTGATGCGCGAGACCATGAACAGGAGGTTGTAAGATGTATCTGGATTATTGGAAATTAAAAAGCTATCCATTTGAAAATACACCTGATCCAAACTTTTTTTATCTTTCCAATGAACACAGGGAGGCCCTGTCGCGATTAACCTACGCCATCCAGCGCAACAAGGGCGGCATTCTGCTTACCGGTGAAATAGGGTGTGGCAAAACACTGCTCAGCCGGATTTTAATCCAGCAGCATAATGAAACGCTGGATATAGCCCTGATTAACAATCCCTCCCTGGTTCCCATGGATTTTTTGCATGAAACCCTCTACCAGTTCGGTATTTCCACGGGCTCCGAGCTAAACAAATCTGAAATCCTCAAAATTCTTGATGAACGATTAATGAGCAATTATCAAAAACACCGGTCATCCCTTTTGATTGTCGATGAAGCTCAGACAATATACCGGGATACCCTGGAAGAAATCCGCCTGCTCCTCAATTTTCAACTGAATGATCGGTACCTGTTGAACCTGCTTTTCATCGGGCAGCCGGAGTTGCGAGAGATCATTGAAAACAACAAACAACTTAATCAGCGTATTGCCATCCGCTATCATCTCAACTTTTTAAACAGTAACGAAACGGTTGAATATATTAATTTCCGTCTGAAAATGGCCGGGGCCGCCAGGCCCATATTTTCCGAAGACGCACTCGATGAAATATGTGTTCAATCAGAAGGAATACCACGTAAAATAAATAATATATGCGATCTTGCCTTGTTGATAGGCGCAGGAACCAGCGCGTCTGTTATTGATAAAGCCCTGGTAATGGTGGTCATCAAAGATTCCATGTAAACACGGGGCCGGCAAATATGGGCATTCCGGAATATTCAGCAGCTAACGATCTTGTGGAAGCGGCCGCGCATCGGGGTTTATCGTTCAACGACCGGCAACTGAAAAGCTTTGTTGTGTATCATGGCGTTCTTGTGGCCTGGAACCGGCGGATGAATATCATTTCCGGTCGATCCGAGGCGGAGATCATAACAAAACACTTCCTCGATTCACTCCTCCTGCTTCCTTACATGAACATTCCGGACGGCTTTGTCATCGACCTTGGAAGCGGGGGAGGCTTTCCGGGGATTCCTCTGAAGATCATGATGCCGACGCTTCATCTGTACCTGACCGATGCTTCCAGAAAAAAAACCTCTTTCCTTGCGCAGGTGGCAAGCATGCTTCCTCTGACCGACACACACGTTATCCGGGGGCGGATGGAGGATCTTTCGCGATCACCGGACCTGACGGGAAAATTCGACGCGGTGGTCTCCCGGGCCGCTTTCAAACTGAACATTTTACTCCCTTTTGCCGCCGCTTTTCTTAAACCGGGGGGGCGCCTTATTGCCATGAAGGGATCGGAGCTGCCTGCGGAAATGAGGGCTGCTCAAAGTGCGGCTGTGGATGCCGGAATGGCCCTGGACCCCGAATCCCCGCAGGATAGTTCAGCAAATGATTCAGTAAGAAAAATAATTATTTATAATCGCCTCTGAATGTCGTCTTTTTGAAAATCATCGTTAAAAGGTCTTGTCAAAGACGTCGGTTTTGTGTTAGCGTCCCGCACGGTAAAAGGGGTCGATTTTTATGGTTCATGCGTCTCTATTATGAGAAAAATCATCAGTATTGCAAACCAGAAGGGCGGGGTCGGCAAGACTACCACCGCCATTAATTTATCGGCATCGCTTGCGGTGGCCGAAAAAAAGACGCTGCTCATCGACGCGGACGCCCAGGGAAACGCCTCAAGCGGTATGGGCATAAACCATGAACAGATCAAAAAGAACAATCTTTACCTCTGCCTGATCGAAAACCGGCCCTTGAGCGAGGCCATTGTCAACACCCAGATTCCACACCTCGATATACTGCCTGCCAACCAGGATCTTGTGGGAGTGGAACTTGAGTTCGTGACGCTGAAAGACCGCGAGAAAAGATTAAAAACCCTCCTGAGGGGCCTGGATTCGGATTACGATTACATAGTAATCGACTGTCCTCCGTCTCTTGGATTTCTTACCGTCAACGCACTGGTGGCATCCGATTATCTGGTGGTTCCCCTGCAGTGCGAGTATTTCGCAATGGAAGGACTTGGGCATCTGCTCAACACAATGGAGCTTATCAAAAGACAATTGAACCCGACCCTTTATCTGGGGGGTATATTGCTTACCATGTACGATTCTCGGAACCTTCTTTCCCGAAGGGTCAGCGACGATGTGCGCGGACATTTTGGAAAACTTGTTTTCAAAACATTGATTCCCCGGAATGTCCGACTTTCCGAAAGCCCCAGTCACGGTCTTCCTATCGTCCTTTATGACATCAAATCTCGCGGTGCGATTTCCTACATGGAACTTGCAGAAGAGATCATTAACAACGGGAGGATGTAATGCCGCGGATGAATGCTCTCGGCAAAGGTCTTGGCGCCATGTTTCCTGATCTTGTCAACTATTCAGGAGACAGGCCGTCGTATGCAATATGTGGAATTGAAGAACTGAAGCCGAATCGCTTTCAGCCCCGCGTGGATTTCAATGATGCCGCCCAGCAGGAATTGGTGGAATCGATCCAAAAAAACGGGGTGATACAGCCCATCATTGTCAGAAAAGCGGAGAACGGTTACGAGATTATCGCCGGTGAACGACGGTGGAGGGCCGCTCAATCCTCCGGCATGAAAGAGGTGCCGGTGATTATTCGCCAGGCTACCGACAGAGAGCTTGCGGAACTTTCCATTGTGGAAAACATCCAGAGGGAGGCCCTGAATCCCGTGGAAGAGGCCAAGGCCTATCAGCTTCTTCAGAGTGAATTTTCTCTGTCTCAAGAAGATATTGCCGTCCGTGTCGGGAAAAACCGGACCACCATTGCCAATACCGTCCGGCTTCTTAAGTTGCCGACTGATATACAACAAGAGATCATCACGAAAAAAATAACAGCCGGGCACGCACGGGCGCTTATTGCTCTGGAGGGGATGGATGTACAGAGGAAGGTTTTTGAAACCGTCAAAAAAAATGATCTTAATGTCCGGCAAACCGAGAGTCTGATCAAGAAGCTGAAAACAAATCCTCAGGTGAAAGTTCCGGCGGTTAATCACTATCTTGAAGATGTTCAACGGCAAATTTCATCTCAGCTCATGACAAAAGTTAAGATCAAACAGGGGAAAAAGTCTGGCGCCATTGAAATACGGTTTACCACCCAAAAGGACCTGGATCGTCTGATCCAATTTTTACTCAACCGGTAACGGATGGCGGATTTATTAACAACTGTTGATAAATATGTTGACACAATAGGGATTTACCTCAATGGTGTGGAATAAAGTACTTGAAATTATAAAAGAAAAAATACCTAAACAGAATTTCGATACGTGGATTAACCCGCTCCAGGTAAAATCATCGGATGAAGACTGTGTTTACTTGAGCGTGCCCAATCGTTTTTTCCGCGACTGGCTCAATGAGAACTATAAACCATTGATTGTAGAGTCCGTTTTTTTCGAGAGTGGAAAAAATATAAACGTGGAATTTGTGATAGACAATGAACCTTATCAGGAAAAATCATACAGCGCACCATCGGAATCCTCTGCATCGGCCTTCAAGGATAAAGCAAGAAAAGTCACGGTCAGGACACATCAGACATTAAATAACAATTACAGTTTTGAACGTTTTGTTGTAGGAGCAAGCAATCAATTTGCCCATGCCGCAGCAATGGCAGTGGCGGAGCAGCCGGCCACAAGTTATAACCCGTTATTTATCTATGGAGGGGTGGGGCTTGGGAAAACTCATCTTATCAACGCGATAGGTCTGCAAACCATCAAACTGTTTCCCTCGATGAATGTGGTCTATGTCTCCGCGGAAGTGTTCATGAACGATCTGATTAATTCGATTCGTTTTGAAAAAATGCAGAAATTCAGGGAACGATTCAGAAATATTGACTGTCTTTTGATGGACGACATCCAGTTTATTGCAGGAAAGGAAAGAACGCAGGAAGAATTTTTCCATACCTTCAATACACTCCATGATGCAGGCAAGCAAATTGTCGTAACAAGTGATAAATTTCCAAAAGAAATTCCAAATTTAGAAGGCCGTTTGCGGTCCAGGTTTGAGTGGGGGCTTATTGCCGACATACAACCCCCTGATATTGAAACAAGAATGGCAATCCTGGAAAAAAAGGCGGCGGAAAATAACATCATCCTGCCGGGAGATGTGTCGTTATTTCTTGCAGCGCAGGCCGACTCCAACATCAGAGAACTGGAGGGGTATCTTGTCAGGGTCTCTGCGTACTCATCCCTTACAAAAAAACCGATTGATCTGGAAATGACGAAACAGGTTTTAAGACAGGTTTTACGTAAAACGGAAAAAAGAGAAATTGTGATCGATGATATTATTAAGGTGGTTTGCTCCCAGATGAATGTAAAAATCCAGGATATTAAATCCAATAAAAAACTTAAGAATATCTCTGAAGCGCGTCAGATATGCATGTTTCTTGCCCGGGAACTGACAAGCGCCTCATTTCCGGATATCGGAGACAAAATAGGCGGGCGCGACCATTCCACTGTTATTTATTCCTTTAATAAAATTAAGGACAGGCTTCAACAGGATTTGAATTTAAATGAGATGATCGACGCGATACGCAATAAAATTTTAAACAGCAATTGATGCGCCGTTACACTTTTATCAACAATTTTTAATGGTAAAAGTGTCGATATAACCGATAGATGCTCTTTCATCAACACCGCCAACATCATCTATTACTATTACTACTTATTAAAAAAGAGAAAATTTATTAAGAATCAGGGACTGTTTATCTTACCAATGAAAGGAGTGAAAAAATGGAATTCACTATAAAAAGAGAGGTCTTTCTATCAGGAATTCAAAAGACACTGGGGATCGTTGAAAAGAAAACAACCATGCCCATTTTGAATAACCTTCTTTTACGCGCGGAACAAGACAGGATTGTTATTATCGCCACCGACCTTGAGGTCGGCATGGTTTATCACTATGAAACTGAGGTGACAAGTGAGGGAGAAATTACCATTTCCGCCCGGAAACTCTATGAGATGGTAAGGGAAATACAGGGGGAAAAAATCCACGTTGTTAAAAATGAAAAAAATGTTGTGATTCTCTCATGCAATAAGGCGATTTATCGTATTTTAGGTGTTTCTTCAGAGGATTATCCCTCGGTTGATAAAAGTGATCAGGTGGATTTTTACCCTGTCAACTGCGTCATTTTCAGAGAACTCTTAAAAAAGACGCAGTTTTCAATTTCAACGGACGAAATGAGAAAAAACTTGACCGGTGTTTTACTGGAAACACAGAAAGATGATCATGCGTGTGTTCTGCGTTTGATTTCGACTGATGGTCACCGTCTGGCATTTGCCTCATCCAGTGAGATGTTTAAAGGAGACTGTCTTGTTACAGAGGGAACGAAAAATATCATTATTCCGAAAAAAGGTGTTGGTGAAATCATCCGTCTTCTTGAAGACATTGATAATGAGCCGGTTTCTCTTGGAGTCGTTCAGGGTGTTTTGATGGTGAAAACGTACAGAACGTTTTTAAGAGTCGGTCTGATCGACGCGGATTATCCCGATTATAGAAGGGTTATTCCATCTGACCATGGAAGGGTGGTCCGAATCAAACGTGAACTTCTGCTGCATGCAGTTCGCAGGATGTGCGTTGTTTCATCGGATAAATATAATGGCGTGATTATGATGCTGTTAAAGAATAAGGTTTTATTAAACTCCACCAACAGTGATATCGGAGAGGCGAATGATGAATTAGAGATTGATTATGATGGAGAGGAAAGAAATATAGGGTACAATGTCCGCTATCTTTCCGACGCAATTGAGGCTATTGATGAAGACATGGTGGATTTTGAAATCAATGAGGATATGCGTCCCACGGTGTTGAGAGGAAGTGGAAATGAAAATTATTTCTGTATTGTCATGCCTTTAAAAATTTAAGGTGAATAAGGAGATAGATTTGAAATCTGTCTCCGCCATAATCAAATTCAGGGGACAAATTTTAAATCTGTCCCCTATTCCAGACGAGAAAGGTATTGAACATAACACATGGATGAAATTTTGAATGAAAATATCATGGAAAACGGGAATCCTTCCAGACCTGACGATGAATATTACGGTGCAGACAGCATCAAGGTTCTCGAAGGGCTTGAAGCGGTTAGAAAACGTCCCGCAATGTATATCGGAAGCACTGGCAAGGAAGGATTGCACCATCTTGTTTATGAGGTCGTGGACAACAGCGTGGATGAAGCATCCGCCGGATTCTGCAATAACATTCATGTAACCATCCGGATGGACAATAGCATCGTCGTGGAAGACAACGGAAGAGGCATTCCGGTCGATATACATAAAGCGGAGGGCATTTCCGCGGCAGAGGTTGCATTGACGAAACTGCATGCCGGGGCGAAGTTTTCCAACGATAGTTATAAAATTTCCGGAGGGTTGCATGGAGTCGGCGTATCTGTTGTGAATGCCCTTTCCACATACCTTGAATTGGAGGTCAGAAGAGAAGGCGGGGTGTACGTTCAGTCTTATGAAAGAGGGGTTCCGAAATTTCCTCTGAAAATGATCGGAAAGACGGACGCACGGGGAACGAAAGTTATCTTTAAACCCGATGACATGATCTTTGAAGAGACAGAGTACAGTTTTGATATACTCTCGAATCGACTCAGAGAACTATCCTTCTTAAATTCCGGGATAAGAATCACCCTCACGGATGAAAGGGTGGATCGCAAAAGTGAATACTACTATGAAGGGGGCATAGTTTCTTTTGTTGAGTATATCGATCGCAATAAGAAGGTTCTGATTAAGAACCCGATCTATATCTCCGGTTCCCGTGATGATTGCAATGTCGAGGTGGCCCTTCAGTACAACGACACGTACGTGGAAAATATCTTTTCCTTTGCAAACAGCATTAATACAACCGAAGGCGGCACCCACCTGATAGGATTCAGATCCGCCCTGACGCGCGTGATTAACAACTATGCGACAAGCTCCAATTTAATGAAAAATGTCAAAGAGTCCATTAAGGGAGAGGATTTACGAGAGGGTCTCACATGTGTGATCAGTGTGAAAATCAGAAACCCGCAGTTTGAGGGTCAAACAAAAACCAAGCTAGGCAACAGCGATGTCAAAGGCTTGGTAGAAGGAATCGTTTACGATAAAATCAGCACGTATCTTGAAGAAAATCCATCTGTTGCCAAACAGTTAATCGGGAAGTTCATCGACGCGGCCAGGGCAAGAGAGGCGGCGCGCCATGCGAGGGAACTGACAAGACGAAAAACGGCCCTTGAGGTGGGCTCTCTTCCGGGGAAGCTTGCCGATTGTCAGGAGCGGGATCCCTCGCGCAGTGAAATTTATCTGGTGGAGGGTGATTCCGCCGGCGGATCCGCCAAACAGGGCCGGGACAGGAAAAACCAGGCCATCTTACCCTTGCGCGGAAAGGTGTTGAATGTTGAAAAGGCCCGTTTTGACAAGATGCTCCAGAATGAGGAGTTGAAGGTCATTATCACGGCCCTTGGGGCGGGTATCGGTCGAGAGGATCAGGATGTAAGCAAAATACGCTATCACAAGATCATCATTATGACCGATGCGGATGTGGATGGTCTGCATATCCGCACCCTTTTACTGACGTTTTTTTTCCGACAGATGAAGGAAATTATCGAAAGAGGCTATCTCTATATAGCCCAGCCGCCTCTTTTTAAAATAACCAATAAAAAACAGGAATTGTATATCCACAACGAACAGACGATGCAGGATTACGTCCTGGAAAACGGCGTAAACAAGATGAAACTTCTTGTGGGCGATGAAGAATCCCCACAGACGATTCATGGTAAAAGGCTTTTGGATAGTATCAAAAAGGCCATCAGGATTGACGGCATACTGAAAAAATTTGAAAAAGAAGGATATGATCGAACGATAATTTTTGCCCTGGCGAATGGCGCATCCATCACGGAAAAGGATTTTAATGTCAAAGAAGCGATGGAGCAGGCGGCAGAAAAGATCAAAGAGGCAGTGGGTAACAAATTGGAGCGCTATGAGCTTCTGACGGATACGGAACACGGCAACTGGAAGTTTTCATTCCACACAGGCGCCAATGGCAAGAGTAGAGAAAATATTTTCGGCATCGATGATTTCAAGCTTCCCAAGTTTACCGAGATGAAGTCGTTGCTGCTTCAAATTGAAGCGCTGGGAAAGGGGCCGTACAGACTTGTTTCCACGAGCGATTCAGATAGTGGAGAACAGGCAATCCCTGAAACAGCGGAAACTCTATGGGATCTCACGGAAATGATTATCAAAAGCGGGAAAAAAGGTCTGTCCGTGCAGCGCTATAAAGGTCTTGGGGAAATGAACCCGGAGCAGCTATGGGAAACAACCATGAATCCCGAAAAACGGACGCTGTTGCAGGTGCTGATCGAGGATGCCGTGGCCGCAGATGAGACGTTCACCACGCTGATGGGAGATCAGGTGGAGCCACGGCGGGAGTTCATCTTTAAAAATGCGATGTACGCATCCAATCTTGATGTTTAAGGTACGATACCCATTTTGAATACGCAAGGAGAATAAATAGTTCATGGAAAACCTGTTCGAAAAGACGGTTGTGATTAATATAGAAGACGAGATGAAACGGTCCTATGTGGACTACGCGATGAGCGTGATCATCGGAAGGGCGATTCCCGATGTCCGGGATGGTTTAAAGCCTGTCCATCGTCGCGTGCTGTTTGCCATGAATGAAATGGGCAATCGCTGGAACAAGCCCTATAAAAAATCCGCCAGAATCGTTGGCGATATCATCGGTAAATACCACCCCCATGGCGATGCGGCCGCGTACGACACCATTGTCCGGATGGCGCAGGACTTTTCCATGCGTTATCAACTGGTGGATGGTCAGGGAAACTTTGGTTCCATCGATGGCGATCCCCCGGCGGCCATGCGCTATACCGAGGTCCGGATGGAGAGAATTTCCGAGGAGCTTCTGGCCGATCTGGATAAAAATACCGTGGATTTTGTTCCCAATTACGATGAATCACTCGAAGAACCCACGGTTTTGCCGGCAAAAGTGCCCCTGCTGATTTTGAATGGCTCCTCGGGGATCGCGGTGGGGGTTGCGACCAATATTCCCCCGCACAATATCCACGAAGTGATCGACGGAACCATTGCCATGATCAACGACCCGGAGATCACGGTCGAGGGGTTGATGCGCTACATTCATGGGCCCGATTTCCCGACAGCCGGCTTTATCAACGGAAGGGAGGGCATTCTCTCCGCTTACCGCACGGGAAGGGGAATCATCCGGTTGCGGGCCCGCGCCCTGATAGAAAAAAATGCCCGCAACGACCGCGAAAGCATCGTCCTGACAGAGCTTCCCTACCAGGTGAATAAGGCCAATCTCATCAAGCAGATCTCCGAACTGGTGAAGGAAAAGAAAATTTCCGGAATATCCGACCTGCGCGACGAGTCCGACCGGGAGGGAATCCGGGTTGTGATCGATCTCAAGCGCGATGAGATGTCCTCGGTTATCCTGAATCAGCTCTACAAGCATACGCAGATGGAAACCACCTTCGGCATCATCATGCTCGCCATTGAAAACGGGCAGCCCCGTGTCTTCAATCTGCACAATATTCTTCAAAGTTTTATAGAATTCCGGAAGGATGTTGTCGTACGCCGGACAACCTTTGACCTTGCCCGGGCCCGTGAAAGGGCGCACATCCTTGAGGGACTGATTATCGCCCTCGACCGGATTGACGAAATGATTGCCGTGATCAAGGCAGCCAAGAATCCGGCCGATGCCCAGGAAGCCCTGTGCGCGAGATTCGGTCTCAGCGAGTTGCAGGCAAAGGCGATTCTGGAAATGCGTCTCCAGCGTCTCACCGGTCTGGAACGTGAAAAAATAGAAACGGAATATGCCGAGATAACGGCGCTTATCAGCAAATTGCAGGGAATACTGGACGATCCCCGCAAGGTGCTCGAGGTTATTATTGAAGAGCTTGCCGATATTAAAGCGCGCTATGGGGATGAACGGCGCACCGAGATCGTGGTCAGCGCCGAGGAAATCGACATCGAGGACATGATCGTTGAAGAGGACATGGTCGTCACCGTATCGCATACCGGGTATATCAAGCGAAACGCCGTCAGTCTCTATAAAAACCAGCGCCGCGGAGGTCGCGGCAAGATCGGCATGGGCACGAAAGAAGAAGATTTTGTGGAGCATATCTTTGTCGCCTCCACGCACCATTATATCCTGATCTTTACCAACCGGGGGCGCCTGTACTGGCTGAAGGTTTACCAGATTCCCCAGGGTGGAAGGGCAACACGGGGCAAGGCAATCGTCAACCTGATCAATATCGGTAAGGATGAAAAGGTGGCTGCGGTTCTGCCGGTCAAGGAGTTCACCGGCGATCGTTCCGTGGTCATGGTGACCAGAAAGGGCACGATCAAAAAGACCGGGCTTTCCCTGTTTTCCAACCCGAGGACAGGCGGCATCATCGCCATTTCCGTGGATGCCGATGATGATCTGATGGGCGTGCAGGTAACCAATGGCAGTCAGGATATATTCCTCGGAACCCGGCAGGGACAGTCCATCCGCTTCCGGGAACAGGACGTGCGGGACATGGGCCGCACGGCGCGGGGCGTGCGGGGAATTAGCCTGGCGACGGACGACCAGGTGGTGGGAATGGAGATTCCCACGGAAGGCAACACGATTCTGACGGTTTCGGAAAATGGATACGGAAAACGGACCGATATTGGTGAGTACCGTCTTCAGACACGGGGCGGCAAGGGGACCATCAACCTGAAGACATCATCAAAAACAGGCAGTGTTTCCGGTGTGTTGCAGATATCCGGGAATGAAGACATTATGCTGATCAGCGATTCGGGGCGAATCATCCGCATGAGCGCTGACGAGGTCCGGGTCATTCACCGCAGCACCCAGGGGGTGCGCCTGATCGATATAGACGCCACCGAAAAACTGGTCGGGGTCGCCCGTGCCGAGCGCGAAGAGGTAAAAGACAGGCCGGAAGGGGAGGACGACAGCGAGATGGATCTCGACCAGGAGCTGTTGCTCGATCTGGATGAGTAGGGGCATCGTGGGGTGATTCCCGTGCGAAAGATTACCGTTTGGCTTTTTCTGGTTTGTTTGGCTTTCATTGTCTCCTGCGCGCCCCGCGAGACTCTACAGCCCACCCTTCCGGTGAAGTCGGCCCGGATAGCCGTGGTGCTGGGGGCGGGCGCGTCGCGTGGTTTTGCCCATATAGGCGTCCTGAAGGTACTGGAAACCAACCAAGTGCCGATGCACCTGATTGTGGGAACAAGCGCGGGGAGCCTCGTTGGAAGCATGTACGCGGCCGGGTTCAACGCGTTTCAACTCCAGAAAATTGCGATGGGTCTGCAGAAAGACGATGTTATCGATTATATTCTGCCGGATAACGGTTTTATCCGCGGCGAGAAGCTGGAAAATTTCGTCAACAAGACGGTCAATCGCCTGCCCTTGGAGAAAATGCACATTCCTTTACGGGTGGTTGCCACGGACATACGCACCGGCGAGGAGGCTGTGTTTGCAACCGGGAGCACCGGGTGGGCGGTGAGGGCAAGCTGTGCGGTGCCGGGGGTGTTTCAGCCGGTGCAGATCGGTAAAAAGACATACGTGGACGGAGGCGTGGTAAGCCCCGTTGCGGTCCATGCCGCCCGCCAGGCGGGCGCCGATGTGGTCATTGCCGTGGACATCTCCTCCGGAGTCAACGGTTCCGCTCCCCAGGGAACGATCGATACCATTCTCCAATCCGTAGATATCATGTACTCGCGTATTTCTGCCATACAACTCAAAGACGCCGATGTGGTGATAAGGCCGAAGGTCAATCATATCGGTTCCGCCGATTTTGACAAGCGGGACGAGGCGATACTGGAAGGAGAAAAGGCCGCCACGGCGGCCTTGCCGAAGATCAAACAAATCATGGACCGGTTGCGTCAGGAGGGACGGTTGGGGACATGATGCCAGGGGGCTATTTACAGAACGTTTACAGCCATTCTCCCTCATCGGCGTACCCTTTAAGGTAACCTGCAATTTCTCTGTGTCCGTATAAAAAGATTTTTTTCATTTTTCAGCCATTCGTGGTGGTGGTGTCGCTGCTCGGCTGTGTAGAGAATATTTTCCGGTTTTACGCTCATTTTCAGAGAGACTTCCCCGTTTTCCAACGCCAGCGTGCCGTAGTTACGGCATACCAGGCACTGCACGCGACTGCCTCCCTGCAACTGGATCGCATCACTGCCGCACAGAGGGCAGCGCCAGGACTCCGTCGTCCGGGGCGCCGGATCGAAAAGCCGTTTTCCCAGATGGGTCGCCCGCTTTTGCTGATCTTCCTTTTTCCAGAGGGCCTCTCCCGGAAGGGCGCCGTAAAAAACGGCGGACTCCTGCAGCCGCAAGCCAGGCGCCATCGTAAAGCTGTTGAGCGCCAGTTCCGTATAGCCGACCTCTCCCTCCAGCCCGGCGGTCACAATGTTAATGGCCGGTTTGTTGAGCATTTCTGCGGCACGGCTGAACATCTGCATGCCTCTGTCGATGAAGAGTTTCAATACCGCGTTTAGCCCCATCAGATAGCAGGGAGAGGCGATAATGGTTTTTGTTTTTCCTTTCTGTTTGGCCGGACATCCGGCAGTTGCATGGAATCTAACCGTTTTTCTGGCGATCGACATAGATGTGATTGGTGAATATCCAGGGGCGGTACCGCCCGCCCGCCTTTAAACAGGCTTCCATTCGGTAAACGCCGGGCTGGTCTATTGTCGCGGTCATATTGCTTCCCAGGATTTCCTGGAAGGCGTTTCCGTTTCGCATAAGCCTTATTTTTGCCTTGTGCGGCAGCGATATCTGCAGAACGGCCGTATCGCCGAGCGCAAAATGGTCTCCGATGGCGGCTTCGGTGGTGTTATCCCGGAGCGTCATGGTAAACCCTGCCGCCTGTTTGAAATAATCCAGCGAAACATAGCAGCGCCCCTGCCGAAGGGCGGCGAGGACCGTGTCGATGTCTTTCTCACTATCTCCGCTCAAGGGCTGTTCAGTAAGTATGTGGGTGTGGATCAAATGGAAGACCCTGTGAAAGGGAAAGACGGAAAATGTCCATCCCCCCACGCGTTGCAGAGTGTCGTGATTGTCCAGTTCTCCGATGCCGACGACGTGTCTGGACATGGCCAATGCATCCCAGCGTTTCAGGGTCTCCGGACAGGGGCCGCGAAGGAAGAAAGCCGGCCAGATGTAGCTCGCGATGGCCCGCAGGTATCCCGTCAGGCTGTTTTGCCAGTCCGTCATGAAATCCCAGATGCCGAGACCGGTATAGCCGGTTACCGACCACTCCAGCCAGGGGTAGTGTTTCACGTGAAACAACCTGGTTCCCTTGTGGTCGGGGTGCGCTATAAATCCGAACCCGCCCCTTTCGCTTACCCTGTCAATGTACGCCTGCGGTGGAAGATCTGGGTCTTTCTCCGCGCAATCGAGCGCCTCTTTGTGACCGAAGGCCAGATAATGGTTGAAGCGCGGGGCGATTTCTTCACCCGCGATGAGCAGCACGCCGTCGTTCCACCCCTCAAATCCGTCTTCGCGGGCCTTCATCGTGGAATGGTCGGTCAAAAGCAGAAAATCGACCTTGCGCGCCCGCGCCGCGTTGAGAATTTCCGCGACCGGTGTGCGTCCGTCGTACGAATAGAGGGAATGGAGGTGTATAACGCCGGTATAATCGTTCATGGTTACTGCTTAACTCCTGCGGGTTCGTAGGGAGGCTTCAGGCTTTTCAGCGGGCAGCCGTCGCAACGTGGCGCTTTGCGGCAGAAATGTTTGGCCGTGTTGACAATTAATGCGTGGTACTGCTTAAAAAAAGAGGCATCGTGGGGAAGATGGTCCATGAATAATCCCTGCAGTGCATCATAGTGCATCTTTTCCGGGGCAAACTGATGGCGGAAAAAGATGCGGCGCGTGTAGGCATCGATCACGAAGAGCGGTTTCTCACAGGCGTACAGAACGATGCTGTCGGCGGTTTCCGGGCCCACTCCCCACACGCCCAGGAGCTTCGTCCTTAAAACAGGCCACTCTTCCTGTTGCATCTTTTCGACATGGCCGGAATAATTGTCCGTGAAAAACTGTATGAATGCCTTCAGACGCGCCGCCTTTAGATGGTAGTAGCCGGCGGGGCGTATCAGCTCAGCCAGGGTCTCCTCTGGAATGTTCAGCAGGGCTTCGGGGGTAAGAGCCCCGGTTTTTTTCAGCGAGGCAAGGGCCTTTTCCACGTTCGTCCAGGCGGTATTCTGGGTGAGAATCGCTCCCACCATGACCTCAAACGGGTCGTCTGCCGGCCACCAGTGCAGGTCTCCGAAATGGGCATCCAGGCGGTCATAAATGTCTAAAAGAACCTCGCGAAAATCAGTCCGCGACCGATCAAATTCCATAATACTCCCATGCCCGGCGCGGGCACAACGAATGATGAAAGCGAAGCTTCATGTTCATAAAATTCATAGATACGGGGTCATCCGGTAGGGGCAATTCATGAAAGCGAAGCTTGATGTTCTCGTAAAAAGTCGTCACACCGGTGAAAACCGGTG
>DYTH01000109.1 GCA_020726025.1 Syntrophus aciditrophicus
CATCGGGAGTTTACACGGTGTTCGGTACGACCTGGCCGACGACGGGCTCCCAGGAAGTGACGAAGTTCCTCTTCGAAGAGTACGAGGATATCCTGAAGGGGATGTGGGGATTCGCGCCGGATCCTCACGAGGCTGCCCAGTTGATGATCGCGCATATCGACAAGGCGCGCGCGGCGCTCGGAATCGACAAGGCGCGTGAGAGAGTGCTCTTCGACATGGCAAAACGCCGTGATCTGGATGCGGCGTAGATTTGAGGTTGCTTCTATGAAAGGGGCGAGGCTGAAGGGGAATGCAATATTGATGATAAGGGCGGGGCGCGAGATAAGCGCCCGGCCCTGGTTTCCCCTGACGCCTTAAAAAAGATTTTGAAAAATCTTACGATTTGGAAGGAGGATGTAACGTGTCTAAAATAATAGCAGCCGCAGCCATACGAGGGGCTCATAAGATAGTAGAGAGAGCGGAGAATGAACACAAGGCGGCTCTCGCAAAATGGGGACCGGATCAGGAGATTGGTTTTCCCGATACCGCATATTACTTGCCGACAATTTACGCCATGCTCGGCGTACCCGTAAAAACTCTGGCGGACGCGAAGCCGGTTCTGGACCGCTGCCGCGCTTTACTGCCGCCGCTGGTCAAGGAGACCAATCCGCTCCCGTACCTGGCGCCGGCCCTTGATGCCGGCATGGCGACGTTTTTTGCCGAGGAGATCATCGAGGCGATTCGTTACCTTGAACATCCCGATTTTTATACCAGGCAGGAAGATATTCTTCCGGACAACATCTGGCTCGGTGCAGCCAACGATGTTATCTTCCGCAAGAGGGGCGTTGAGTTCGTCGATGGAACGGCCCCCGGGTTTGCCGCCATTGTCGGGGCAGCTCCCACGGCTGAGATTGCGGCGAAGATCGCCATCGAACTGCAGGAGAAAAACCTCTATATCTTCATGGCCGCCGAGCATCAGGGCGTCCGCTTCTCCGAGCAGCTCGTCGAGGCCGGTGTTCAGATCGGCTGGCCGACGCGTTTGGTGTCATTCGGCCCGGATATCACCGCGGCCGTCTTCGCCATCGGTTTTGCCTGCCGCGTCGCCATGTCCTTCGGCGGCGTCAAGCCGGGTGATTTCCGCAAAAACCTGCTTTACAACAAGGATCGTACCTTCGCGTTCGTCATGCCGATGGGTTTCGTCACCGACGAATGGTACGCCAACGCCGCCGGCGCGGTGAATTTCGGTTTCCCGACGATTGCCGATACGCCGATCCCGGAGATTCTGCCGACAGGCGTCTGCACCTATGAGCATGTTGTCTCCAACATTCCGCATGACACCATCGTCCAGAAGGCGATAGAAGTCCGTGGCCTCAAAGTAAACGTTACATCCGTGCCGATTCCCATGTCCTACGGCCCTGCGTTTGAGGGTGAGCGGGTCAGAGGCGAGGATATCTTTCTTGAAATGGGCGGCGGCCGTACCCATGCCGTTGAATATGTCACCTCGAAGCCGCTGGACGAGGTCGTTGATGGCAGGGTGGAGGTTATCGGTCCGGATATTGACTCGATCACCGAAACCCCGGCCAGGCTGCCCCTGGCCATGCTGGTCGAAGTGGCGGGCCGTAAGATGCAGGACGATTTCGAGCCGATCCTGGAGCGCCAGGTGCACCATCTGATCAACTACGCCCAGGGCATCATGCACATCGGCCAGCGCGACATCGCCTGGGTGCGTGTCAGCAAGGGCGCCGTCCAGAAGGGGTTCAAGCTTGCCGATCTCGGCAAGATACTCCATGCGAAATTCCATCAGGATTTCGGCGCGATCTTTGACAAGGCGCAGGTGAAGATCATTACCGACCCAAAATTGGTTGATGAAGTAATGGCGATGGCGAGAGAAGGCTATGCCAAGCGCGATGCGAGAATCGAAGGGATGACCGACGAGACGACCGATCCGTTTTACTCCTGCACGCTGTGCCAGTCGTTTGCTCCGAACCACGTCTGCATCGTTTCTCCCGAACGTACAGGGCTCTGCGGCGCCTACAACTGGATGGACTGCAAGGCGTCCTTCGAGATCAACCCGACCGGCCCCAACCAGCCGGTGCCGAAGGGAGAGCCCCTGGATGAAAAACTTGGCCAGTGGGTGGGGACCAACGCCTTTGCCGTGCAGTCTTCGCATGGAAATTACGACAAGGTCAGCATGTACAGCATGATGCACGATCCGATGACGACCTGCGGATGCTGCGAATGTATCGCCGCTGTTCTTCCTGTCTGCAACGGGTTCATGACGGTTAACCGCGACTACATGGGGATGACCCCCTGCGGGATGAAGTTCTCGACCCTGGCCGGCTCGGCCGGAGGCGGGACGCAGACCCCGGGTTTCCTTGGCCACAGCAAGTACAACGTCATCCAGAGAAAGTTCCTCTCGGCCGACGGAGGACTGGGTCGTATGGTCTGGATGCCGAAGATCTACAAGGATGAATTTTATGATCGTTTGAAGGCCCGTGGCGAAGAGATGGGAATTCCCAACTTTGTTGACATGATCGCCGACGAAACGATCGGAACCACCGAAGAGGAGATTATGCCGTTCCTCGAGGAAAAGGGTCACCCGGCGCTGTCCATGGATTCGGTATTGGAACTCTAATTGAGTTAAACAGGGAAAGGCCGGGTGGAGCGTTTTCACCCGGCTTGCCGAATGGGTAACAGATAGCACTTAATTACGAGCATAGAGAGAGGAGTAAGAATTATGGCTCTTACAGGGATTCAGATATTTAAACTGCTGCCGAAAACAAACTGCAAGGAGTGCGGAGTTCCCACATGCCTGGCGTTTGCAATGAACCTGGCGGCCGGAAAGGCGGAATTGAGCGCATGCCCCTACATATCGGATGAAGCGCGTGCCCAGTTAGCCGAGGCATCCGCGCCACCCATCCGCCCGATTACGATGGGCGAGGGAGAGAACAAGCTGACAGTGGGTGGAGAGACCGTTCTTTTCCGCCATGAGAAGACCTTTGTGAATAAAACGGGCATTGGCGTTCTGATAACAGACGCCATGGCCGAAGCCGATGTGGCGTCCAGAATCAAGCAGTTCACTTCCCTGAAGTACGAGTGGATCGGTTTGATTCTCCGTGCGGAAATGATTGCGATCAAGAATGTATCGGGTGATGCCGGAAAGTTCGAAGCCCTTGCCAGGAGGGTGATGGCCGAGACCGACGCCATTCCGGTTCTGATGAGCGACAACGTCGATGCGATGAAGGCCGCCCTGGCCGTTTGCGCATCCCGCCTGCCCCTTATTTACGCGGCAACGGCGCAGAATTTTGAGGCAATGGCCGCGCTGGCAAAAGAGTTCAAGTGCCCGCTTGTTGCCAAAGCGGATGATCTCAACAGCCTCTCCGAGTTGACCGACAAGATCGTGGCCGCCGATGTGAAGGATATCGTTGTGGATGGCGGCGCCAGAACGGTCAAGAGGGTGTTTGAGGACATGGTTTTCCTGCGCAGGGCGGCCCTGACCCAGAAAAACCGTTCGCTTGGCTTCTCCCCGATCGTCTTCACGGGCGAGATAACCAGTGATCCGCTCAAAGAGACGATCGTGGCCGCGA
Source organism: Syntrophus aciditrophicus (assembly GCA_020726025.1). Taxonomy (GTDB): domain Bacteria; phylum Desulfobacterota; class Syntrophia; order Syntrophales; family UBA5619; genus DYTH01. The sequence continues at coordinate 3,567 of DYTH01000109.1, forward strand.
TGCTGATCGCCAAATACGCCGGCATCGTCATCCTTTCCGATTTCCAGGGCGAGAGCCTTTTCCCGCTTCTTGTAGAGCGCCTCAATATCTACACCGACCCGCAGCGGCCGATGATGATGAAAGAGGGCATCTACCCGATCGGCAACCCGACGGAGGATTCTCCTGTCACCATCACCACCAATTTCGCCCTGACCTACTTTATCGTCTCCGGCGAGATCGAGGCGAGCCGCGTCCCGACCTGGCTTCTGGTCATGGAGACCGAGGGTCTCTCGGTTCTTACCGCCTGGGCAGCCGGGAAGTTTGTCGGCGACGCGATGGGCATATTCATCAAGAAGTGCGGGATACTGGACAAGATCAAGCATCGCAAGATCATTATTCCCGGTTATGTCGCATCTGTGAGCGGCGATCTGGAAGAGGAACTGGGACCTGATTGGGAAGTGAAGATCGGTCCACGCGAGGCCGCGCACCTCTCCGCGTTCCTGAAGCTGGAAATCGCCGGTTAATGAACAGAAGAACCGGGGAATTTGTCGGACAAATATAAAGGAGGAGCAGTCTATGATTCGCATTGGCGAGAATCTTAATATTATAGGAAAAGTAACGGGAACAGCGATGAAAGAGCGCGATCCGGAGCCAATCAAAAAGATGGCGATGGACGAGGAGAAGGCCGGCGTTGATTATATCGATATCAACCTCGGCCCCGCGAGAAAAGACCCGGCGGGGATGGCCGAGTGGATCGTAAAGACCGTTCAGGAAGTGACCGATCTGCCGATTTACCTCGACACGATCAATCCGGAGGCGATTGAAGCGGGTCTCAAGGCGTATGAAAACAGAAAGGGCAGGATGGTCATCAACTCCATTATGTGCCGTCCGGAGAGCTACGATGTCAAGATGCCGCTGGCGGCGAAATACAACGGAGGTCTGGTTGCCCTGCTCTGGGGGCCTGCGGGAATGCCCCGCGACGCGGAGGAACGCGGCGCCCTTGCCGCCGAGATGCTCGAAAAGACGCAAGTTTACGGGATCGCCCCCGAAGATGTCTGGATTGATCCCATCGTCACCCCCTGCAACACACCCATCAGCAACGTGCAGGTTCCTGCGGTTGTCGAGTTCATGAAAATGTTTCTCGATCTGCAGGAAATGTACCCCGGCTTGAGGTCAACCTGCGGTGTTTCCAACGTCTCAAACGGCGCTCCGAACCATCTGCGCCCCATTCTGAACCAGACCTACCTTGCCATGCTGAAGCGCTACGGGATGACAAGCGCCATTCTGGACGCGTTTGACGAGGGGATGAAGATCTTCGCCGCCGGCAGCCGTCCTGATATTGAAGCCATCATCTTCAAGGCGATGGACAAGGAGCCGATTGACAGGGCTTCGCTGACCAAGGAGCAGATCGATTATGTCAAGACGACAGAAGTTCTGTGCGCCTACAAACTCTATTCCGACGATTGGCTGGATCTGTAGGATTCTGCTGCGGGGTTCAGCAATTCAGGGAGATAGCATGTACGGGCGAATCTTGTGTTCGCCCGTACTCTTTAATAAGGAATCCTGATTTTCGTTAGGGGGAAAAATGCAAAACAAGTTCAAGGAAGCTCTGCTTGACAAGTCCGTGTTCTCGGTTACATGGGAGCTTGTTCCTGGAAGAGGGGCGAAGGAAAAGGCGCAGGAGACGATCTTTGCCAACGCCGAGGCGGCAGCCAAAAATGATAAGATCCACGGATTGACGATTACGGACAATCCCGGAGGAAACCCCGCCATTTCCGCCGAGTTTCTTGGCGCGGAAATCGTGCGGATGGGTATTGAGCCACTGGTTCACTTTACATGCAAGGACAAGAACCGCAACCAGATGGAAGGGCTGCTGCACGGGTTGACTCGTGCCGGTGTTCGAAACCTGCTGATCATGACGGGTGATTACCCGGTGAGCGGGTTTGACGGACGTCCCAAACCGGTGTTCGATCTGGATCCGGTACAGACGCTCAAGATGGTGGGCGAGCTGAATGCCGGTTTGGAGGTCGGCACCGCCGCAAAGCCTGCCCAGCTCCAGAAGACCGAATTCTTCAAGGGCTGCGCCGTCTCTCCGTTCAAAAGAGACGAGGCGGAGCAGGTGGCCCAGTACTACAAACTCAAAAAAAAGATAGAGGCAGGCGCCGAGTTTGTCGTTCCGCAGTTGGGGTACGACATGCGCAAATTCCATGAGATGCTTCAGTTTATCCGTGAGCAGGGGTGGAATGTGCCGGTTATGGGGAACATCTACATCCTGCCTTTTGGGGCGGGCAGGGCTATGAGCAATAACTTTGTTCCGGGTTGCGTCGTTACGAAGGAGCTGGTTGCCCAGCTCGAAAAGGAGAAAGACGCCGCCGACAAGGGGAAGGGCGCCCGGCTGGAAAGGGCGGCAAAGATGTTCGCCTGTTTCAAGGGCATGGGTTATGACGGCGTCCATATCGGCGGACACGGAGTGCCGATCGGCGACGTCGAGTTCATTATGGGCCGGGGCGAAGAGCTTACACCCAATTGGCTCGATTTTGTTCATGAATTCGATTTGGCCCAGCCGAATGGATTTTACTATTACCAGAAGGATGAAAAAACCGGCCTCAATACCAAAACACCGACTGTTCGCGCCAACAGGCCGCTCGACGCGGAAATCCCTTTCAGCTACAGCTTCAGCCGGGCGATGCACAAGATGATGTTCGAGCCGGGGAAGGGGTTGTTCGGCACGATGCAGTCCCTGATGAAGGCGGTTGACGGCACCGGGTTTGAGCATTTCTTTTCGAAGTTCGAGCATCTTGTCAAGGTCGGGATTTTTGACTGCGAAAACTGCGGCGACTGCGCCTTGATGGATACGGCGTATCTCTGCCCGATGAGCCAGTGCCCGAAAAAACAGCGCAACGGTCCCTGCGGAGGTTCCTTCGAGGGGTGGTGCGAGGTCTATCCGGGCGAAAGGAAATGCGTCTGGGTGCAGGCCTACTCCCGCCTGAAGAAGCACGGCGAGGAGGAGACCATCAGGGAGACGTATGTGCCGCCGTGCAACTGGGATTTCTACCAGACGTCCTCGTGGCTTAACTTCTACCTTGGTCGGGATCACGTCGGCAGAAGACTCAAGGTACCGTTTGTTCCGAAGAAAAAGAAGTAGGATCGAAGCAGGATCAACGTAAAAAAGGCCCGTCAGCGACGGGCCTTTTTTTACCATCTGAAAGAGCTATTATTTCTTTGCCGGAGCGGTTGCAAGATCTTTGAGGGAGGTCGCCCATTTTTCAACCAGCGCCTTCAACTCGTCAGCCTTGGCCTTCGCGGCGACGGCATCGGTCGCGACAAGCTCTTTGGCGGTCTTGAGGTTTTCACCGAAAGCCTGGGCGTCCGTTGCCAGCTCCGCTTTCTGCGCCTTCATTTTCTTGCCGAGCCTGGCTGCCTCGGCCTCAATCGCCTTCCAGCCTTCTTCCGCTGCGGCCAGGGTTGCGTTAGCTTCGGCAGTGGCTGCTTCCAGCGCCTTGGCCTTGCCCGCCTCAACGGCGCCCGCCGCCTTTTCAAAAGCCGCCTTCGCGTCGATGTAGGCCTGTTTGGCTTCTTTATACTTCTTTTCGGCTGCCTGGGCATCGGCGGTTTGCTTCAACTTGTTCGCCTCCGCCAAAGCCTCTGCCGCGTGCTTGTCTGCCCCTGCAGCCACGGCTGCTTCCATGGCCGATTGGGCGGCCTTCTGCTCCGCCTCCGGCGGCTTTGCGCAGCCGCTGAACAGAAAAAGAAGCGACACAACAACAAATAATGATACCGTGTTCCTGAAATTCTTCATACCTTCCTCCATTCGTAAAGAATAATCGTCCCCCATGGGACCCGGCGCCTTATGATAAAATTTCAAGAAACTGTCAAGGAACAATTTTATGGAAAGCATGATTTATTGGCCGGTAAAACGCCGTCGGATAAGCGTGATCGCGGAGGCCATT
>DYTH01000001.1 GCA_020726025.1 Syntrophus aciditrophicus
CATAATTGGGGCGTCTGATCAAATCACCTTGACAATTAGCGGTTAATCCATTAGCCTTCCCGCACTATTTTACCGGAGGAGCAAGATGATCGGTGTGTTAATCGCAACCCATGGAAATCTGGGGAGCGAGCTTATCAAAGCGGCTGAAATGATACACGGCGCCATGAAACTCGTTACGCATGTTTCCGTAAGCCAGGACAAAGGCGTGGAAGAGATCAAAAAGGAGATCAGCGTCGGGATCAAAAAGCTCGATCAGGGACAGGGCGTTCTGATATTGACCGATCTTTTTGGCGGAACGCCTTCAAACCTCTCGTTGTCGTTTCTGAAGCCCGGAAAGGTGGAGGTTGTAACCGGCGTGAATCTGCCGATGCTCCTTAAGATGACGGAAATCCAGGACAGCAGCAAAACCCTCGAGGAGTTTGCCCACTGTCTCAAGGAGTATGGAATAAAAAATATCTCCCTGGCCTCGGAAATACTCGGCAAGAAATTTAGCGGATAAATACATTGCACCCATCTTTGGACATAGCCCTGGTCAGGGTTGATAACCGTCTTGTGCATGGTCAGATACTGGAAGCCTGGATACCCTATATCAAGGCGGATTGCATCATTGTCGTTGACGATTTGACAGCCTCCGATATGTTCAGGGAAACGGTCATTCGCATGGCTGTTCCCCGGGAGGTGGAGGTTGTGATCTGCGATGTGGACGAGTTTGTAAAAACGATCCCTTACCACAAAGGAGACGGGCGCAGGACCATCGTTCTTTTTGGCGCTGTAGCGTCCGCCCGCCGGGCTTTCGAAAACGGTTTCCGCTTCACCCGGCTTAACATCGGCAATGTTTACAACGACTCCTACACGGTTTGCTGCACCCCTTCTGTTCTTCTGAGTGAAAACGACATTCACGATGTGACCTTTCTTCGTGATGCGGGCGTGAGGATTGAGTTGCGGCGAGTACCCAGGGAAAAGCCTGTCGATTTTTTCGAAGCGGTTCGCAGCGTCAAAATGTGACATCAGGCAAGCGCCATCTTGCAGCTTCGATGCTTTCAGCAACAAAAAACCGGTGAAATTAATTAAATGATTACGGATGTTATCATTGTATCGATAGTCGGCGGCATTTTCTGTCTGGATCGTGTTTCCGTACTTTTTATGGTATCACGACCCATCGTCGCCGCGCCGACCATTGGGTTTCTTCTTGGAGACGCCTACACTGGCCTTGTTGCCGGCGCATTTATTGAACTGCTCTGGATAGACCGTCTGCCCATCGGGATGTATCAGCCTCCCAACGATACGATAACCGCCATTCTCATTGCCGCTTCTTCCATTGAAGCCGGGCGTCTTTTTGGCGCCATGCCTGATTCCCTGATCGTCCTTTCCGTTCTTCTTTTTGTCCCGTTCGGCCTGCTTGCCCAGAAAATGGACCGTTATCTTGTAAAGACCAACGAAAAACTCGCGGAACAGTTTATCGAAGATGTGAAAAATGGCCATTCGGAACATATTGCCCGGAGGCACCTTACCCCTCTTTTCAAGACGTGGGCATATTCCTCCGGATTCATGTTCGTTGCGCTTTTCATCGGGATTGCGCTGCTGAGTTTTTCCTATCCTCTTCTTCCCGGATGGTCGATTCGCGGGCTCGAGCTCTTTCATCCGATGATTCCTCTTGTCGGCACGGCGGTCGCCCTTAACTCCATCAACGCGCGGGGGGCATTGCCGGTTTTCAGCGGCGCTTTTCTCTTGGGATCCTTTTTATTTCATTACCTCAAGGAAATGGGTTGACGGATGAAAGCGAAGCTTAATGTTCACAAAACGGAGTTTAATGTTCACAAAGCGAAGCTTAATGTTCATAAAACGGAGCTCGATCTTTACAGATATGCATTCATTGACGAGGGAAACTGCTCGCCGCAAGATCTCGATGATATTGTAGAAATCGAAAAGGATTCGTTTTCCTCGCCCTGGTCCAGGGCTCTTTTTTCCGCCGAGTTGAAGAACCCGATCTCCCGAATTCTTGTCATGAAAACACTGCATCAGGACAGGGAAACCATCGCTGGTTACGCCGTTTACTGGCTTGTTGCCGACGAACTGCATCTGCAGAAAATCGCCGTCCGCAGGGAAATGCGAAACCGTGGACTGGCCGCAGCGATTTTGCGGGAGGCGTTTGCAGTTTCGTCGTCGCAAAATATCATGAAAGCGACGCTCGAGGTTCGCGCATCCAACCTGCCGGCTTATCATCTCTACCGTAAATTCGATTTTTCTGTTAAGGGGAAGCGTCTCCGATATTACGACGACACAGGCGAAGATGCGCTCATCATGTGGCGTGATCTTTAAAAAGAGGGACATCCGTTAAGCAGACGATAGAGGAACAGGAGACTATGATCATGACGAATGGAAGGATAACGGGAAATGTTCCGGCTGCGCCCGGCCATTTTATCCTCTCCATAGCGCTTCCGGCGACTTTTCAGGAGCCCTCTTTCGGTCAGTTCGTGATGGTGCGAAACCTTCTCAATGGAAAGGCGATGCTGTCTCGACCCTTCAGCGTCTATGGGTTTCACCGGGACGCCCATCAGTCGGCGCTTGAGCTTTTATGCCGGGTTGCCGGCCGGGAAACGAAGCTCCTGTCCGGGCTGAAGGCCGGGGCCGGCGTCGAGGTTCTGGGACCCCTCGGAAATGGATTTACGATCAGGAAAGATGTTGACCGGATTATTCTCGCAGCCGGCGGGGTCGGGGTGGCGCCGCTCTCTTTTTTTCTAAAGGAGCGGGCAAAATATCCCTCGAAAGCTGCCGTCTCCCTTTTTCTTGGCGCCAAAAACGGGGAAATTGCCTCTGCCCTGGTGAAAGGCCTGTCCGATACATGCGCCGTGCATATTGCTACCGACGATGGAAGCCTCGGTTTTCACGGGCCGGTGACGGAAATTCTGGCTGCGGAGCTTTACTCCTGCGATTTTGAGAGAACCCGGATTCTCGCCTGCGGGCCGACCCCGATGACCAGGGCGCTTGCCCGGCTTCTTGCGGATAAGCCCATCGATTGCCAGGTTTCTTTGGAGGAGAGGATGGCCTGCGGTGTCGGCGCCTGCCTGGGGTGCGTCGTCCCCGTAAGAAACAGCCACGGTGATGCGATGTACAAAAGGGTCTGCAAAGACGGCCCCGTTTTTGATTTAAGGGAACTCCTATGGGATTGAGAAAAGAAAACGGCGAGGGGCTCAAACTGGATGTCTCTATCGGTTCGCTGACTCTGAAGAACCCCGTCATGACGGCGTCGGGAACCTTCGGGTACGGTGAGGAATATGCGCAGTTTTTCGATCTGTCCCGTCTGGGGGCCGTGGTGGTGAAGGGGCTATCCCTGCTGCCGAGAATGGGAAACCGCCCGCCCCGGATTGTGGAGACGCCCTGCGGGATGCTCAACGCAATCGGGCTCCAGAATGTGGGGGTCGAGACGTTTATTGACGAAAAGCTTCCCTTTTTAAGACAATTCGACGTGAAGGTGATTGCCAACATCTTTGGCGAATCCGTCGAGGAGTATCAGAAATTGTCTGGTATTCTTTCCGGTGTGGACGGGGTGCATGCGTTAGAGGTCAACATCTCCTGCCCGAACGTCAAGAAAGGGGGCGTCGTTTTTGGAACGGATCCCGAGGTGGCGGCTCTTGTGACGCGGAAAGTGGCGGCAGAGACGGATATTCCCGTTATCGTGAAGCTTTCTCCGAATGTCACCGATATCGCGCTGATGGCCCGGGCGGTTGAGGAGGCGGGCGCCGACGCCGTTTCCCTGATCAACACGCTGACGGGAATGGCGATCGATAGTGAATCGAGACGCCCCCTTCTGGCAAACATTACCGGCGGCCTTTCCGGTCCGGCGCTGAAGCCCGTCGCCCTGAGGATGGTCTGGCAGGTGGCTCATGCCGTCAGGATTCCGGTCATCGGCACGGGCGGGATAACCTCTTTCCAGGATGCCCTTGAATTCCTGATCGCGGGCGCCGCGGCCGTACAGGTCGGCACGGCCAATTTTGTCAATCCGCTGGCAACGATGGAGATACTCGACGGCATCAAAGACTATATGGAACGCCATGACATCATGGATATCCATGATGTTATTAATTCTTTACGCGCCTGAAGACAGCCTTTTTTCAGCCATTCAGAAACAATATCCATCCCTGTGCTGTACGTGCATAAAAGCGGCTCCTTGCCCTGCCGGGCGCCGCTCCGTAGAGGTTCTTTCGTGGGGTGGAATAAAAGTGCAAAACTTTTGAACTCGCGTCAATTCGCTATTAAAAACGGTATGTTCCGAATGTCGGTGCACCGACATTGCTTTTTTGATTCCCCCTGGGTTTTTCAGGTTCGAAGCCGTTTTAAGTCCGTATGCACCGCCCATCGGATTTGGCCCGCGGGCGTCTGTATGCAACGCCCGCGGGCCAGGGCTTACGCCATTATAGCGCATCCCCGATGCGGATACGCACGCGAGAAGGGAACGTTAAAGGCCAAATTTTCGAACAGTCGTCAAAAACGCAGTCATAATGATGTGTTAATCAATGTTGCGGCGCAACATTTTTTTGAGACCGCCCATCAGCGCCCTGTGATGGCGGCCATAGTAAAGAGTCGATACCCTCTTTCGAGGGGATAAAACTCGGAGATTCTTGCATTTGGCTCGGATTACTTCCTGCGTGGGATGCTGAGATTTGATTGCCCACTGTATTCCATACAGAACCAAAAATCGTTGCGTCAAACGATTCTTCGGATCTGTTCGATCAATGCATCGAGACGCTTCCGGGAAATGGGATAGGGGGTTTTGAGTTCCTGTGAAAAAACGGACACCTTGTACTCCTCAATCATCCAGCGGAGCTCTTCGAGCCGTTCGCTTTTTTCTTCGACGCATTTTGGAGCAGAGACCGACAGATCGGTGAACACACGTTCGATTTCGCTGATTTCCTTTCCGCGGATCAGCGCCTTTTCGAGGTGAACGGCGCCTTTTTCGGCCCGAATTCCAATGGAGCGCAGATAGCGGACAATGTGCGGAAGCCTTTTTTCATCGTATTTCAGCAGAAAGTCAGGCGGCGCAAGTCGGGAAGTCTCGTCGCGCAGTTCTCCGAGGAAGGCAGGGAGAGGACGGTTGGTCCGGTTGGCCGTCTCTATCTTTCGGAATCTTTCGAAGACCTCGTAGAGCGCCTTGACGACAGGGGCGGCCATTTTGACAATTTCCAGAGCGGTAGGGACGATTCGCGGACCAGAATTTTCAGCATGAGAAAAAAAATCGGTCTGTCTGCGGATATCGACGGCAAACAGGGTGTGAACCGTTTTTTCGTAGAGGGCGTTTTCCAGGGCTTTAGCCCCCCCGAACGCGGCGGCGTGGAGCTTCAAGTCTCCAGTAGCGGCAAGAGACTTGCGCATGATTTTCAACTCTTTCTGAAAATGCATGCAAAAAAGGGCCATCACGCCGTTTTTATGGGAGAGGTCGGCCTCGTGGGCGCTTTTGAAGAGGCGAAGCGAAACAGACTCTCCGGGGGACTCAAGCGCGGGATAGAGGATCAGGGGTGTGTTTGTGTGCCCGTTAAACGCGACGCTTTGGGGGATATCGCCAAAATCCCATGATTTTAAATTCGTTTTTTCCCACGTTACGCGGGCCTGGGTGATGATTTTTTCCCCTTCAAGATCGGGAAATTTCTGTTCCAGAAGGGAAATATCCCTTCCCGCCGCAAGTTCCTGACCGCTGCCATCGACAATGGAAAAGCGCAGGTTGAGCCTTTCATCAAGGGTGGCGCTGTTCCAGGCATCAGCGGGAACATCTACCCCGAGACGTTCGCGAACAAAGCGGCTCAGGGCGGCTGTCAGTCGTCCCTCGCGTGGCATTTCCCGCATGGCGCGATCCACCGCGTTGGCAAGGGGCATCAATTTTTTTCGGTATTCCCTGGGGAGGGAGCGCAAAAGCGCCTCGATCTTTTCCCGGAGAAGCCCCGGAACAGCCCAGTCAAGGGGGAGTAGTTGTGCCGAGCGCGTCGCCTGAACGGGAATTTTAAGCGTGATGCCATCCTCTGGTTTACCCGGGGCAAATGCGTATCTGCATGCAAGTTTCCAGCCGGCCATCGAGACGCAATCCGGGTAGAGTGCAAGCTCCGAAGGGTTCGGCTCATTTTCCAGCAGATCTTCTTCTTTCATATAAAGAAATGCATCGCTTCCCCGGTCGCGCATCAGCCTCTGAAGCGTTCGAATATCGCAGATTCCGGGCAGTCTCTCCTCATAGAAGCGGAATATCTTTTCTTCATCAACCAGCAGGCTGCGGCGTCTGATTTTTTCCTCCATATCGGATATCTTCTTTATCAGGGCCGCGTTGCGGGTGTGGAAGGGGAGGGGGACGTTCAACTCACCCTCTACCAGGGCCGCGCGGATGAATATTCGCGATGCCTCGACCGGATCGATTTTCCCATAGGAGACGTTTCTACCGGAGACGATGACGAGCCCGAAAAGGGTCACCTGCTCGGAAGCCACGACTTCGCCGCGCTTTTTCTCCCAGTGGGGGGCAAAATAGCTGTGGCGGCACAACGCGCCGGCCAGCTCTTCAATCCATCCCGATTCGATATTGGCCGCCGTTCTGGCAAATAAACGCGAGGTTTCGATCAGTTCAGCGCAGACAATCCAGTTCCCCCCGCTTTTGAAAAGCCCGGAGCCGGGAAAGATCATCGCCTCACGGCCGTGGGTTGCCGTGTAGATATTTTTTTCTTTTTTGACGGCAATATGACCGAGGAAGCCGCTCAGGACAGAGCGATGAATGGCCGTGCAGTAATCAGCCCCGCTTTGGGGCCTCTTTGCCGACGCCTCCCCGGACGGCATCGTATTTTCATCCGGGGAGGTCTGCATGAAGCTGTTTTCTGCAAGGATCATGGCAAGTTGATTGCGTATTTCACGCCATTCCCGCATGCGCCGATACGACAGGAGGTTGTCCCGGCAGAGCTTGCGGATGCGTCCCTGAGATTTTTCTGTTCCGTAAACAAAGTTGTAGATATTCAAAAGCGTGATGAAATCAGAGGCCGGATCTTTAAAGGGGGCGTGCAGTCTCTCGGCATCCTTTTCCCTGCCTGCGGGACGCTCCCGTGGGTCCTGAAGGGCGAGCGCCGAGGCTATGACAAGCATCTCCTGAAGGCAGCCCTCTTTTCGGGATTCGACGATGATCCGGGCGACGCGGGGGTCGATGGGGAGACGGGCCATCATTTTCCCCATTTTAGTCAGTTTCCAGGTTTGCCCGGAGTCACTTTGCAGAGGTTCTATCGCCTGAAGTTCCCTCAATGTTTCCAGTCCATCCTTGATGCTCTTCGGGGTCGGCTTGTCGATAAACGGGAAGGATTGGATATCTCCCAGACCAAGAAAGAGCATCCGGAGAATAACGCCGGCAAGATTGGCCCGCAGGATTTCAGGCAGTGTGTAGAGAGGGCGGGCAAGGTACTCCTCTTCCGAATAGAGACGGATGCAGACCCCGCTTTCGATGCGCCCGCAGCGGCCCTTGCGCTGATCGGCGCTGCTTCGGGAGATTGGCAGAACGGGAAGTCCGGCGGTTCGCGAGCGGGGATTATAGGTTGCCATCCGGGCGAGTCCGGCGTCGATTACGAAACGGATCCCGGGGATGGTCAGCGACGTCTCGGCGATGTTCGTGGCAACCACGATCCGTCTTGCTGCCGCACTCTGGAAGACGCGTTGCTGGTCAAGGCGGCTCAACCGCGAAAAAAGCGGTAAAATGACTGCATTTTCACCGTGGTGTCCAGTAAGGAGTTCGCAGGTCTCACGGATATCTTCTTCCGTCGGCATGAAGACCAGAATATCCCCCCGCTCCTTTTTCCGCACCAGTTCATCGACGGCGCTGAGCGCCCCGTCTATGTAATTGCGTTCGTTCATTTCGTCGGCATCCGGGGCAGGGGGGGCGTACCGTACCTCAACCGGGTACATCCTTCCGGAAACCTCAATAACCGGCGCGCCGCCAAAGGCCTCGGAAAATTTATCGGCATCGATCGTAGCCGAGGTGATGACAATGCGGAGATCATCACGCACTTTTCTAATATTATTCAGTATTCCAAGTACGAAGTCGATGTTGAGACTCCGTTCATGTGCCTCGTCAACAATGACGGTGTCGTATCTGCGCAGAAGCGGGTCGGTGTGCGCCTCCATCAGGAGAATTCCGTCGGTCATCACCTTGACGACGGCGCCGGGCGGGGTGTGGTCGTCAAAGCGTATCTTGTAGCCGACCGACCTGCCGATTTCCTCCTCCATCTCTTCGGCAATTCTTCGGGCAACGGCAATCGCGGCTATACGGCGCGGCTGGGTGCAGGCGATCATTCCCGTTTGTCCCCGGCCAGCCTCGATGCAGAATTTCGGTATCTGGGTCGTTTTACCCGAGCCGGTTTCCCCCGTTATCACGACAACCCGATGTTTTCTGATGGCGGCAATGATATCATTTTTGCGTTCGAGGATGGGCAAATCGGGCGGGTAAACAATGCGGGGCTTATGGCGATTTGCCGGTTGTTTCCAGTATTTTCGGGATTGTCGTGGTTCTTGTTGCGTCACCAGGCTTGTTTATCCTTTTTTAGTGTAATTCCCTCTTCTCGGATTACATACCTGTTTTTCTACGGAAATACAAAGGTGAATAACCTGACACCGTCACATTTGCGGGTAAATTTCCCTTGCAAAGCAAACAAACCTTATAGAACGGCAAATAATCAAAGAAACAGGCGAAGGAGAGGATCACAGCCGGGTTTACAAGAAACTGGAAATTTTTCACTCTTCACCATAGCGATCACATGGATATTGGACATGGCAGTGACTTCGTTGATTATCTCGGCCGGAAATTCAGGATAAGGTTGCAGGGAGAGAAAGATGAATGAACCACGGTTTTATAACAGTAGAGTTGCTTCCACATATCTTGAATATCTGATCAAATTCCGACCGGAAATCGATATACAAAAGCTCATTTCCGACTCAGGAATTGAATCATATGAGCTTGAGGATGAAGGCCACTGGCTGACTCAAAAGCAGGTTGACGCCTTTCATGACGCCCTGGCGAAGCAGGCGGACGACCTTGCCCTGTCCAGGGAGGCGGGAAGGTACATGACCGCGTCCAGATCCTTTAGCGTAATCCGGCAATTTATTCTCGGGTTTATTGACCCGATGCACGCCTATTTGAGAATCCCCAGGATTGCCGGTTACATGAACCGAAGCGCCTCCTGTCAAGTAAAAAAATTGGGTCCAAATAAGGTTGAGATAACGGTAAATATCGCCAACGGGGTTCACGAAAGACCGTATCAATGCGAAAACAGGATTGGAACTTTCGAGGCGATCGCAAATTTTTTTACACATAAGCTTCCGCTGGTGGAGCACCCTGTCTGCGTGCATAAGGGGGGAAGTAGCTGTGTGTGTATATAGTAAGCTGGGAAGAACCTTTCTATCTTAAATTAAGGCGCGTCAGGAACTATCTGTCAGGGTTACTTATTCCGCTGCTGACCGTCTGCGGTTTTCTTGCCTCTCCGCTGCACTTTATTGGATGCGCCTTCATTTTTTCAGGGATATTGACTGGTATGTCTTATTACAGCCAGCTCATTGAAAAAAAAGAGATTCAGGAAAAAATAGAGATTCAGGGAGACACCGCCAGTCGTCTCCTCGATCAGATTATCGAAAGTTATGAGAATTCGGTGCTCGTTCAGGAGACAGGTCAGGCGTTATCGAATACGCTGGACATCGACAGATTTCTCGAAGTTATTAAAGATACACTGGAAAAAAGACTGAACTTCGATCGCGGGATGATCATGCTTGCCAACTTTGACAGGACAGAACTTACCTTCGCTGCCGGATATGGATACACGCCTGAACTGGAAAACGTTCTCCATAGAACCTTTCATCTGGACAACCCGGACTCCCCGGGGCCTTTCGTCAGTGCCTTCGTTAAAGGCATTCCTGTACTTATCCATGATATTAATGATATAAAACATAACTTCTCGCCACGGGGAATGGAATTTTCCGAAAAATTGGGCGCCAATTCCTTTATCTGTGTTCCCATTGTTTATGAGGGCATTTCCCAGGGAATTCTCGCGGTGGACAATCACAAATCCAGCCGACCGCTCGGCCAGAGCGGGGTCAATATGCTGATGGGTATTGCCACACAAATAGCAATCAGCCTCAATAACGCGAAGAACCACCGTAAACTCAAGGAAAGCGAGGAGCGTTTCCGCGCCCTGAGCGAAAACTCGCCTGATATCATCTACACGGTTGACAACAGGGCCGTGATTACCTGCGTCAACCCGGCGTTAAAGGAAACACTTGGCTACGCTCCGGAAGATATTCTCGGAAAGCCCTTAATCGACATCGTCAAAAAAGAGGACGTCGCCATCTTTACCGAGCTATTTGAAAAAGTCATGCAGGAATCGGAAACAGTACAACATTTTAATATAAAACTATTGACCAGAAAAGGCAGGGAGCTTCTGTTCAATATAAGCGCCGCGCCTAATATCAACGGCGCGGGAGAAATGACAGGAATAGTTGGAACACTGAAAGATGTAACCGAACAGCGCCGACTTGAGGAGCAACTCAAGCATAACTCGAAAATGACCGCCGTTGGTCATCTGACAGGTGGCATTGCCCATGATTTTAATAACATTTTGCAGGCTATTGGCTCTTATACAGAGCTTTTGCGGCTCCATAATCATGAAAATGCATCGGAGGAAGCCAAAAAGTACATAAGCAATATACAGGAACTAACAGGCAGGGGCGCCGATCTTGTCAGACAGATGATGATGTTCAGCAGAAAGGCGGAAAGCAAGCTTTGTCCGCTGGATTTAAACAGGGAGATCAAAAATTGTTCAGAACTTCTCCATGGCGCTTTACCCAAGTCTATTTCAATAAAATACGTGCTTGCCGATGACCTGAAGCCTGTCAATGGAGATTCGGGACAAATAGGACAGGTGATCGTTAATCTGGCAGTAAACGCGAAGGATGCCATGCCCGATGGGGGGATTCTGGAAATTGAGACAAGAAATGCAGATATTGTAAAACCGCTTGACCATTCTTCGGTAAAAATACCCTCCGGTCGTTACGTTGTTTTACGCGTTTCCGATGCCGGTTCAGGGATAGAACAAAAGGCGCTGGAACATATTTTCGAGCCTTTTTTTACCACCAAGGAGATCGGCAAGGGAACAGGGATCGGGCTTGCCGTTGTTTATGGTGTTATCAAAAACCACGGCGGCTACATCTTTTGCAACAGCGAAGTTGGCAAGGGGACGACGTTTGAATTCTATCTGCCCGCTGTTGACGCTCCCGTCGTTCTTTTAGAAAATGAAAATATTCCATCCGTTGAGAAGGGGGGCGGGGAAACGATTCTTCTCGTTGATGACGAGGATGCGCTTCTTGAAACCGGCCAGGAACTCCTTTCTCTTTCAGGATACACCGTTCTTACCGCCGCTTCCGGAGAAGAGGCGCTGGATGTGCTCCGGGAGAATGGAGAAAAGGTGGATCTTATGATCATGGATGTGATGATGCCCGGTATGGGGGGAAGCAAGTGTCTCCAGGAGGTGTTGAAAATATATCCTGAAATGAAGGTGATTATGGCGAGCGGCTTTATTGAAAACGAAAAAAAGAGGACGATTCTGAATACAGGGGCGGTTGGGTTCATCAAAAAACCATACAGAATAAATGATCTTAACGAGAAAATAAGGGAGGTGTTTGAGAAAGTATAGCAAACTGCCTTGTTATAGTCCACTCCTGAAATTTTGTTTGGTATTTCTTGATTTTCCTCCGCGATTCTTTTATAGGTAGCCATAGTAAATTCTTCATCAGTGATCCATCGTGATTTTGGAGGCATGCTATGCCGCTTGTCGCTTTTTATTTTCAACTCCACCAGCCCTTCAGACTCCATCCCGACGGGGAGAAATTTCTCTGGGAAGAACAAAACAAAGAGATATTTCTCAAGGTTGCCGATAAATGCTATCTTCCCGCCGTGCGGATGTTTACCACGCTTGTCAAGGAAAATCCGCTCTTCAAGATAGCCCTGGGATTGTCGGGAACATTTTTGGAACAGGCAGAACAGTACCGTCCTGAGGTTATTGGCGCCCTTCAGGAATTGAACGACGCAAGTGCGGCCAACGGTCAGCTTGAGATTCTCGACGAAACCTATTACCACTCCCTGACCAGCCTTTTTGCCGACCCGAAAAAAAAGGAATTCCGGGCGCAGATACTGCTCCATCGGGAGTTGATCAAACGATTATTCGGCATTTTCCCCACCTCGTTTCGCAACACCGAACTCATGTACAATAATGAAATCGCATCTGTTGTTGCGGAGATGGGGTACAGGGCGATGCTCTGTGAAAAACGCAACGACATGTACAATCGCGAAGGGGAGACGATTTCGCCCAACACCGTTTTCCGTGCCCGGAATTCCAGCATGATCGTCATTCCCCGCAACCGCGAGCTGAGCGACGACATTGCGTTCAGATTTCCGCATAGTCCCATTACGCCTGATAAGTACGCATCTTACCTGTCGCTGATCGACGGCGAGGTCGTGCTGCTCGGCTATGATTTTGAACATATCGGCGAGCATATCTGGGAAGAGTCGGGCATTTTTGATTTCTGGCGGGGACTCCCCGAGGCCCTGAGCCACCATTCCAACGTCGTTGTTTCTACCCCAACGGAAATAGCATGCCATTTTCAGGACGTTCCCTGTCCGATCGTCGATATTCACGGCCTGTCGACGTCCTCATGGGCCGATGCCGGGCGCGACACCTTCGGCTGGCTTGGCAATCCCACCCAGTATGAACTCTTTCGCGACATAGAAGAACTGGAAAAGGGCGCCAAGAGGGCAGGGGGGGATCTTCTCAAGAGGTGGAGGCATCTTACAACTTCGGATCATGTCTATTTTCTCCACGAAAATATTGGCGAGGACCATGCCGTTCACGCCTATTTCAACCCTTATGGCGGGTCGATTGCCCAGCCAACCCATATTCTCACCCGGAAGATCGACAAGCTCGATGTTGCTGTAAAGCGGTTCCATGTCATCAAGAAAAAGGAAAAGACGGCCATTCTGATTATTTCGCCGGAAACGGGGAGACTGCCCGAAGACATGGGCGCCCTTGCCCGGTTCATCTCCGGGAAAAGCGGCGGTCAGGGAGAGGTTGTCTCCGCGTTATGCGAGGGGCTTACCGAGCGCGGGATCGAGGTTCATCTTGCCATCCTGAATCTCAAAAAGAGATTTCAGCGGGAATTGCAGATGAGCGAGATGCAGTGGCGGGAGGTTCGCTACCGGATCGATCCGGAAAACATCCATCTGATCAGCTCCTCGCTATTCGCCGACTTTTCCAGCGCCTACGGGGGGAATCCGGTCGAGACAGCCGCCGAGTTTCAGAAGGAAATCGTGAAGAATGTGATCAAAACGGTGCGCGCCCACTCGGAAAACAGGCTGATCATCCACACGCACGACTGGATGGCGGGCGGGGCCATTCCGGCCTATGCGAAGGCCACGGGACTGCCTGTTCTGCACACCGTCCACAACATCTTCACCTCGTTGATCCCGCTGCATCTCATGGATGGAATAGACATAGACCGTATGTCCGACATGCTTTATCTTTCTGAAAAGGATGGAAACCCGGCCCTCGACGCCCAGGCGACAGCGATAAAGAATGCGACCATGATTAACTTTGTCGGCGAGCGTTTTTTACACGAGGTTGTCGAAGATTATTTCATGGACCGGAATCTTGTCCCTCCCAGCGTACGCAATGAGGTCAAGGAGAAGTTCCGGTACGGCGCGGCCAGGGCGATCATCAATGCCCCTTCGTCGCTTATGTACCCGGAAAATTGCGAGGCGCTGGTAAAAAAGTATGGCCCGGACGACGATGTTCTGGAGGCCAAAAAGGAAAACAAACTGGAATTCCAGAAAAGAATGGGGCTGAACGTCGATCCCGATGCGATTCTGCTCTACTGGCCGGCCCGTCTCGACGCATTTCAGAAGGGGGTGGAGCTGATCGAGGCGATTGTTCTGAATTTTATCGGGAAACATCACGATGTTCAGTTTGCCTTCGTCGCGGATGGAATCGGCAACGACAGAACCCATGTTGACATTCTGGGCGGCATCGCCTGGGGATCCGGAGGGAGGATAGCGTACAGGGGTTTTGATGAAGAGTTGTCGCTTCTGGGCTATGCCGCGGCAAATGATGTCTTCGGGGCTTCTCTTTATGAACCGTGCGGGCAGATTGACCAGGTCGGCAACATTTTCGGGGCAACCGCCACGAACCGCGACACGGGCGGCTATCACGATAAAATCCATGAACTTCGAGTTAAGGACGACGGCTGCCTGCTTGATTTCGGCAACGGCTTTCTTTTTCAGCACTACGACGCGGGCGGACTCTGGTACGCCCTTGAAAAAACCGTGGCTTTTCACAGGCGACCGGCTGAAATACGAACGCGGCAAATTGTCCGGATTATGCGGGCAGCACGGGAGCGCTACAGTCTTGGTCACATGGTTGCCGAGTATATCGCCATCTACGAAAAACTCAACGGAGACCGCCCGCTCCTTTAGCCGCCAAAAACGTTGGGTCGCGCCTT
The DNA here is from genome assembly GCA_020726025.1 of Syntrophus aciditrophicus. Classification (GTDB taxonomy): domain Bacteria; phylum Desulfobacterota; class Syntrophia; order Syntrophales; family UBA5619; genus DYTH01. The sequence goes on from DYTH01000001.1 coordinate 14,545, forward strand.
TTGGGCGGCATGATCTTTTGGGGAAAGTCCCGATGAAGTTCTTGACACCCCAGCCAGGAAAGAATATAGACGTCAACCTCAACAAGGCGCCTGGGTGGCGGAACTGGTAGACGCAAGGGACTTAAAATCCCTCGATCCTTGTGGTTGTGCGGGTTCGATTCCCGCCCCAGGCACCATTTTGATATCTGTTTTGTTTTTGCCATAAGCAATGCCCGAGTTTCCTTCCACAGACTTTTTATTTTTTTCATCCTTCGTCGCTCCGCCGTCCGGCAGGGAGGTTTTATGGAAATGAAAATTGATGAGCTCGTCAAAAGTCAAAAATGTCCAAGAAACGTCATTCCGGTGAAAACCGGAAAGCGAAGCTTAATGTTCATAATCCAGAGATTTCAACGCGTTACATAAACACTGGACACCGGTTTTCACCGGTGTGACGACTTTTTACGAGAGCATCAACAATGGAGCCGGAGAAATGCGCGACAAGACGACTGTTCCCGAAGGCTACCTGTTTTCAAGATCCTACACCAGTTATCTGTTCATCCTGCTTTGGCTTCTCTATTTTTTCGACTATGTTGACAGGATGGCCGTTGTGTCGATCTTTCCCTTTCTGAAAACCGAATGGGGACTGAGCGACGCCCAGTGCGGCGCGATGGTTTCCGCCGTTTACTGGGCGATTGTTCTTTTTTCGTTTCCCGTCTCAATCCTCGTGGATCGCTGGAGCCGAAAAAAGAGCATCGGGATCATGGCCGTCTTGTGGAGTCTGGCGACGGCGGCCTGCGCGATCACCAGAAATTTCAGCCAGTTGTTTGCCGTACGGGCCGCCATCGGCCTGGGGGAGGCGGGTTATGCGCCGGGCGGTACGGCCATGATATCGGCCATCTACCCGCAAAAGAGACGGGCCTCGATGGTGGGAATCTGGAATTCTTCCATACCGCTGGGGATGGCGGCGGGAATCGTTCTCGGCGGAGTGATCGCCTCCCACTGGGGATGGCGCCATGTCTTCGGAATCGTTGCGCTTCCCGGCTTGATCATCGCCGTGCTGTTTTTTTTCACCAGAGACTACAAGACGGTTCAACTGAGCAAACACTCTGAAAATCCAGAAAACAGCGACAGCCTTCCCGAGACAGGGCGGATGACGAAAAAGGAAATAGCGCGCTCTTTCCTGGGTACGCCATCGCTCCTTCTGACCTATTTCGGCTTTGCCGGAATGATGTTTACCTCGATATCGATGTCAACCTTTTTGCCGACATATTTTCAAAGGGTGCAGGGTTTTCCTCTTCAGAAGGCCACCCTTCTGGCAAGCGGCATCATGCTGACCTCCATCATCGGTTCGCCGCTCGGCGGCTGGCTTTCCGATCTCTGGATGAAAAAAAGAACAGACGCCCGTCTTCTGCTCCCCGCCATTTCCGCCATCTTGACGACAGTTTTCTTCATTGCCGGTTTTCATTTCATGAAAAACGGGATACTCCAGTACATCGTTTTTCTGTTTGCCGGAGTTGCTTCCATCGCGTGGGCCTCGTCGGCCATTTCGGTCACCCAGGACGTCGTCCATCCCGGGCTGCGGGCCGTCTCCTATTCTCTGTGCGTTGTCGTTCAGAATCTTCTCGGAAGTTCCCTGGGTCCCATTGTTACGGGGATGCTTTCCGATCGCTACGGAATTAAATCGGCGCTGACTTTAGCCAGTGCGATGGCGCTCATCTCATTTCTTCTTTTCTATCTGGGTTCAAGGTATTACGAAAGAGACTTAAACAAGGTTGTTAAGGTTTCACTGATGCCTGAAGATGCGCCTGTCACGCGAAGGCAGTTAAACGGCTAAAGTATTTTATTAAGGAAAGGACGAAGAATTCATGCCCTCGATTTACACATCTGAGGGACAATCACCGGATGCATTACGCCGTTTGCTCGATATGTTTCCGAAAACATTCAACAATGGCGACAGGATCGGAATCAAGCTGCACTGGGGAGAAAGGGGAAACGAGAATTTCATCCGCCCGATGTATGCGCGGGAAATCGTTCGCTGGCTGAAGGAAAAGGGCGCAAACCCGTATGTTTTTGACACGACGGTTCTCTATTCCGGCGGAAGGAGAAACGGCGCCGACAGCCTCAAAACCGCCGCCGAACACGGCTTCACCGAGGAGTTTCTCGGCTGCCCCGTTCTGATTGGAGACGGTCTGGACGGGAGGGACGTCATAGATATTCCCAGTGTCGGAAGGCATTTTGATACGGTGCAAGTGGTCGGCATCATGGAAAAGACAGACGGTTTTGTCGTTTTTTCACACTTCAAGGGGCACATGGAGGCCTCTTTCGGGGGTTCGATCAAGAACGTCTCGATGGGAATGGCGTCGCGCGCCCAGAAACAGCGGATGCACTCCGACGCCCATCCGGTTCTGATCGAAAAACGGTGCATCCGTTGCGGGATATGCCGGGAGGTCTGCCCGGTCGGCGCCGTCACGATGGAGGAGGACCGCTTCCCCGCCTACGACCTCGACGTCTGCATCGGCTGCGCGCAGTGCATCGCCCATTGCCCGCAGACGGCCCTGAAAATATTCTGGGAAACGGACATCTCCGTTTTTCAGGAAAAGCTGGTAGAGACGGCCGCGTCTGTCTGGAAAAGAATCGGGCCCCAATCCATCGTCATTAACGCGTTGATTCAAATCGTGTCCGAATGCGACTGCATGGCGGGAAATCACCCCCCGCTTTCGGGCGATTACGGTTTTGTCGGTGGATACAACCCGGCTGTTGTGGATGAGGAATCGATGAACATCGTCGGCGCTGACAAATTTGACGCAGCGCACCCCGGCATTCCCTGGCGGCGCCAGTTCAGTTATGCCCGTGAAATCGGTTTATTCGCGTGAAATAAATCCTGTGCATGCGGATGATTTTTTACCACGATGGAGGATCTGATCGGAAAGTCGAAAAAATATCCTGGCGCCGAGCACAAAGGCAGAGGTCGGGGTTACAACAAATCGGCGCTGGTGATTGTGGATGAGGTTGGTTATACTCCGATCGACAGAGAGGAATGCAATCTCTTTTTCAGATTCATTGCCAATCGTTACGAGACGGCCAGCTCAATAATCACATCCAACAAAGCCTTCTCTGACTGGACCGAACTATTCCATGATCCGGTCATTGTCACGGCATTTCTGGACCGCCTTCACAGGGAGACGAGAAAACGGGTCCGTTCCATGAATGCCTGATGATGGAGGTTTTCTCCTGTTTTGGAAAAGGCGCTTTTCGTGAGAATGGATATCAAAACATCTTTACGGATCTCACGCAGCATCTCTGCCCTTTACATCTGCCGCCTCCCCAGGCGACGTCAGCAAACCGGACAGATTGTGTGCTACAAAACCGGACAAATCACGAATCACTGACACAGCAATAAAAAAGTACTTGACCAATTGCCACTTAAGACCTAAAATATGACCATAATTTATCTTAAAATTAAACTCATTATGGTGTAAACATGAAAACCGTTCTAGCAAATTGCTCAGCAAGTATCTCCGAATTAAAAAAGAATCCCAGTGCCCTTATTGACCAGGCAGAGGGTGAACCTGTAGCCATTCTGAATCATAACAGACCGACGGCATATCTCATTCCGGCTGAAACTTATGAGCAACTTTTGGAAAAACTCGAGGACCATCAACTTGGCCTGATTGTAAAAGAAAGGCAAAATGAAAAAATTTCTGCCATTGAAGTGAATGTTGATGAATTATAAATACAAGCTCAAATTTCTTCCCACAGCCCTTAAGGAATGGGAAAAACTCGACGGCTCCATTCAGTCGCAATTTAAGAAAAAATTAAAGGAACGCCTCCAGGAGCCACATATCAAAGCGAGCCAGCTTTCAGGCTTTGAGAACCACTACAAAATAAAATTGAGAGCAAGCGGATATCGCCTTGTTTATGAGGTAATCGACCAGGAAATATGTGTTATGGTTATTGCAGTTGGGAAAAGAGACAAAGGCGAAGTTTACAGGCAAGCTCAACAAAGAACCAAAAAATAATGAAAAATTGCTAACGAATAAGGATAGATCGGCTTCCGGGAAAAAAGGTGAAGGACTTGTCCGCTTCCACCCCCTCTCGAAAAGAGGAGTGACGCGCGGCGTCGCTCAGCAAACTCATGTTTTAATTCTGGAATAAACGATCCAAAAAAAGTTTTGGTCTTTGCTGGAATGTCAACATTGGTCGATGATTGTATATTTTGCCGTTACTCTATCCGTTCCATCCCCTCGTCCAGGTATTTTTTGGCAAGATCGATGTAGAGCTGCTTGCCTGCGTCCCAGAAATCCCTGTCTTTGGGGCTTATTTCCCGCACGACGTGTGCCGGATTTCCGGCAGCCACGACGTTTGAAGGGATCGCCTGGTTCCACTTGACCACGGCCCCTTCCGCCACGATGGAGCGCTCCCCGATTTCCGACAGGATGCTGAGAATGGAACCCATTCCGACAACCGCCCCGTCGCCTATTTTTTTCCCATGCACGACAGCCCCATGACCGATGGTTACCCTTGCCCCTATCCGGCACACATCGCCGGGCGGGGCATGAACGATCGCCCCTTCTTCGATGGCCGTCCCGTCGCCGATTTCAATTCTTCCGTAGTCGCCCCGCAAAATCGCGCCATGGCCGATATAACAGTTGTTTCCAATCACGACATCTCCGATAATGTTTGCAAGTTCGCTTATGTAGGAATCTTTCCCTGCCACAGGCCGCTTGCCGTCAAATTTGTACAGCATCATGACCCCTTTCTCATTCCTGTTTTCACCATCCAGAACATGGGCGTGCATGTAGCACACTTTTCCGTCAGAAACAAAAAACCACCGCCATGAATCTTCCCTTTTGCGGATATTTATCATTGACCACCCCGGTCATTTAACTTATAAGCCGTTGCCGACAAAGGCGCATGCATTATTTTTTTATGAAAAGGTTGATTGACAATGATTGATTACAAAAAGGCCCTGAATGCCGAACAGCTTCAGGTAGTTGAAGAACCGGGCGGGCCGATGCTGGTCATCGCCGGGGCGGGAAGCGGGAAGACCCGGACGCTTACCTGCCGCGTTGCCCACCTCGTGGAAGAGGGCATCCATCCCGAGGGGATACTTCTTGCCACATTCACCAACAAGGCCGCCCGCTCCATGCTCTCTCAGGTCGAGTCTCTGATCGGCCGGGACATCAACGGCATCTGGGGTGGAACGTTTCATCATCTGGCCCATCGCACCCTCCGTGTCCATGCGAGCCGACTGGGCTTTGCCTCCGGTTTTTCCATCCTCGATGGCGAGGACGCGCGGCAACTGATCAATGCCTGCATCAAAGAACTTGGAATTGATGGGAAAAAAGGTAAATTCCCGAAGGGTGATGTTGTGGGCGGCATGATAAGCCTTGGAATTAATACAGGGATATCGCTTCAGGAGAATATCCGCGACCGTTACCCCTTCTTTGAAAACCTCACGGACGACATTGTTGCCACAGCCGCGCGGTACAAAACGCGAAAGCGGGCGTTGAACGTAATGGACTTCGACGATCTGCTTTTTTTCTGGCGCGAACTCCTTCTCAATTTTTCGGAAGTGAGGGATTACTACGCAGAACGTTTTCTTCATGTCCTGGTTGACGAGTATCAGGACACCAACCACCTCCAGGCACAAATCGTCAATCTGCTCGCGTCGTGCCACCGCAATCTGATGGTGGTGGGCGACGATTCGCAGAGCATCTACTCATTTCGGGGTGCAAATTATGAAAATATCATGAAATTCCCCGAGTTGTACCCGGATTGCCGCATCTTCAAACTGGAAACCAATTACCGCAGCACCCCCGAAATATTGAATCTTGCCAATTTGAGCATCGACAACAACGAAAACCAGTACCGGAAAACCCTGCGGGCGGTCCGGGGAAATGGGGCCCGCCCCATCCTTGTTCCCACCCGAAACGTGCTTCAGCAGGCCGATTTTGTTTCGCAGCGGATTCTTGAAATAAACCGGGCCGGTGTGCCTCTTGGAGAGATCGCGGTTCTGTATCGGGCGCATTTTCATTCCATGGAAGTGCAGATGGAGCTCACGAGGAGGGGAATTCCCTTTGAAATACGTTCCGGCATCCGGTTTTTTGAGCAGGCGCACATAAAGGATGTAACCGCGTATTTGCGGGTTATCGTAAATCCTAAAGATGAAATGGCCTGGAAAAGAGCTCTGGGGCTCTACGAAAAAATTGGCCCCGTGACCGCGGACAAGCTCTGGCGTTTCATAGACTCAAAACAGGATCCGCTTGATGCCGTGCTGACGGAGGACTTTAAAAAGGCGGCGCCCCGTTCCTCCCTTTCCGGGCTCGGCCGTTTTCTGGAAACCTTCCGTGCCGTTTACGACGCAAAAGAGGCCTCGCCGCCCCGTGTGGTAGAGGCAGTGATAAAAAACGGGTACTTTGACCTTCTCAGGGAAACCCGTACCGATGCGTCGTCGCGTGAGGACGATCTGCTCCAGTTCATGAATTTTGCCTCGCGTTTTTCTTCCCTTGACGGTTTCTTGAGTGAACTTGCGCTTTTGACCAGCGTCAACGACGACGAGAAGGAGCAGGAAGCTATGGCGCAAGACAAGGTAGCGCTCTCTTCCATCCACCAGGCCAAGGGGCTCGAATGGAAGGCGGTTTTGATGATCTGGTGCAGCGAGGGGATGATGCCGCTGGCGCGCGCGTTGAACGATCCGGGCGGCGAAGAGGAGGAGCGGCGACTTTTTTATGTCGCCGCGACCCGCGCGAAGGATCAGTTGTACCTCTGCTATCCGCTTATGGACTACGCGCGGGGGATGGGAAACACCATCGTCCGGCCATCGCGCTTTATCCTGGAGCTTAAGTCAGGTTCACGCGGCGCCGGGGATATGCCCTACGAACGATGGCAGGTGGACGACTATTAAACCCAACGGTCTGACTTTGTTTTTGCTTCGTACTCCTCGCGCAGGGCGATCTGCGTCGCCTCGGCGATGTCCTCGACCCTCTTGACCCAGTCTTCGAACTTGATATCAACGCCGAATACGCCCACGATCTCGTCATTCGTATCGACAATCGGGGAGGAGGCGGTGATGCAGAGCGCCCCCGTCATCTTGGAAATGTAGAAATTGGTCACGTGGATCTTGCCGGTTTGCAGCGGCTTGATAAACCACTCCCGATCGGACTGGTCGGTGCCCACACCGTAATTCTCGTATTTGGTGCGATCGGCGATGTTTGTGATATTTCTCGTTGTTTTACGACCGCTCGTATCGACCACATAGGCAAACTGGATCGACGGGTTTTCCTCGATGAATTGCATCATGACCGCTTCCTGAAGCTCCGGATTCATGGTCTTCATGTCGGCATGTTCAATGACCTGATTGACCACGGCAACGGCGGCCTGGGATGCGTCAAATTTAATTTTGTCCAGTTCAGACATGAAGAGTTCCGGAATGTATTTCTGAACCCGTTTGACAAGCTCTTCGTTGGAGATGCTCGTAACCCGACCGGAGGCGTATTCTTCCGCCACCCATTTATGGATGCGCGAAACGCCCGGGTGGCGTTTGTCCACGGCGCTGTCCCCCTTCAGGCCGAAATGGGAGTTGATCCAGAACGCGATCCCGGCCTTGCCGGAAACATCGGTCACCATCGGCATGATCGGCCTCTTCAGCAACGTGGCCGTATCGAAGATGTTGTAGATCTCTTCGTTTTTGATCAGGCCGTCGATGTGGATGCCCGCCCTGGTCACGTTGAAATCGGCGCCGACAAAGGGATAATTGGGCGGTATCCGGACGCCGATTTCCTTTTCGAAATAATTGGCGATGTCGGTGATGACGGTCGTATCAATCCCGTTAGTTTCGCCTTTCAGGGAGATGTACTCGATGATCAGCCCTTCGAGAGGCGAATTTCCGGTCCGCTCGCCCATCCCGAGGAGCGTCGCATTGGCGGCGGCGCAGCCGTAGAGCCAGGCGTGGGAGGCGTTGACCATTCCCTTGTGAAAATCGTTGTGGCCGTGCCATTCGAGAAGCTGACCGGGAACCCCGGCGTCATCGATAAAGGCGCGCACCAGCTTGTCCACGCTGCGCGGAAGCGACGCGCCGGGATAGGTGACGCCGTAACCGAGCGTGTCGCTCAGCCGGATCTTGACGTCAATGCCGCTTTCCTCCCGCAGTTTCATCAGTTCGATGGCAAAGGGAATGCAGAAGCCGTAAATGTCGGCACGTGTCAAGTCTTCGAAATGACAGCGTGGTTTTATCCCGGCTTCAAGAATGGAGCGGACAACATCGAGATAGCCCTCCATCACCTGGCGGCGGGTTTTATTCAACTTAAGAAAGATATGGTAGTCGGAGACGGAGGTGAGAATGCCCGTTTCGGTGATCCCCGCCTCTTTGACTAAGGGGACATCGTCAGCCGACGCCCTGATCCAACTGGTGATCTCCGGAAAACGGAAGCCGAGCTCCCGGCATTTCTCCATGGATTCCCTGTCTTTGGCGCTGTAGAGAAAAAACTCCGTCTGGCGGATCACACCGTTGGGGCCGCCCAGTTTGCTCATCAGAGTAAAGAGATCGACGATCTGCTTCACCGTGTAGGGCGGACGCGCCTGCTGGCCGTCGCGGAACGTCGTGTCCGTGATGAACATCTCCTCGGCGGGGCTTATCGGAAGGAGCTTGTGGTCGAAATCGATCCGGCTTACCTCGCTGTAGGGAAAGACATCCTTCTGAAGATTCGGTTCGTCAACATCCTTCAGGTCGAACTTCCAGAAGTTTGTGTGCTGGTGATCGAGAACCCTTCTTTCCTTATTCCATCTGGCCATTTTTCAATCCTTTCGTCTGAAAATGCATGCAAATATTCTCGATACGGCGCTCTTTTTACTCCCTCTTTGGCAACTATACGACAACCTTCAGGGAAAGTTCCATCAGTTGCTGCATACTGACATCGGACGGCGCATCCGTCAGAAGGCAGGTTGCCTTCTGGGTTTTCGGGAAGGCGATCACATCGCGGATCGATTCCGCGCCTGTCATCAGCATCACCAGACGGTCGAGGCCGAAGGCGATTCCACCGTGTGGGGGGGTTCCGTATTCGAGTGCGTCCAAAAGAAAGCCGAACTTGAGGCGGGCGTTTTCCTCGTCAATCCCCAGCGCCTTGAAGATGGCGGACTGCACGTCCTTCTGGTGAATCCGGATGCTGCCGCCGCCAATCTCGGAGCCGTTCAGCACCAGATCGTAGGCGCGTGCGTGTATTTTGCCCGGGTCGGTCTCGATAAACTGCATGTCATCCATGACCGGCGCGGTAAAGGGGTGGTGCGTCGCCATGTAGCGTTTTTCGGTGTCGCTGTACTCGAAAAGCGGGAAGTTTGTAACCCATGTGAAGGCAAGCGCAGCCGGGTCGATCAGTCCGAGCTTCTTGGCCAGATGGACCCGCAGGTTTCCGAGCGCGTCGCGGACAACGCCCGGCGTGTCTGCGACAAACAGGATGACCGCCCCTTCTTTGGCCTCCATCCGTTCGTTGATGGCGGAGACCTCCTCCGGCGTCAGGAATTTGAAAATCGGGGAGGTCCACCCCTCCGGCGTCACCCTGGCCCAGGCCAGCCCGCCGGCCCCGTACTTGCCGACGAAATCCTTCAACTCATCGAGGTCTTTTCGGGACAACCCTTTTGCGTCGTCCACCTTGATCGCCTTGATCACCCCGCCGGAGGCGGCGATGTCGGCAAAAAGCTTGAGCCCGGAATTCTTCAGGATGTCGGTCAGTTCCCTCATCTCCATGCCGAAGCGCAGATCGGGGTTGTCCTTTCCAAAGCGGCTCATCGCCTCCTGGTAGGTAATGCGGGGGAAGGGGAGGGGGAGCTTTTTTTCGAGACACGCATCGAAGAGGTGCGTGATCAGTCCTTCGATCAGCGTGATGATCTGCTCCTCGGTGATGAAGGACATCTCGACGTCGATCTGGGTGAATTCCGGCTGACGGTCGGCCCGGAGGTCTTCATCTCTGAAGCATTTAACAATCTGAAAATACTTGTCAAATCCGGATACCATCAACAACTGCTTGAAGAGTTGCGGCGACTGGGGGAGGGCGTAAAACATCCCCTGGTTGACCCGGCTCGGGACAAGATAGTCGCGCGCGCCTTCCGGCGTGCTCTTCGTCAAAAACGGGGTTTCGATCTCGATGAATCCCTCGCGGTTGAAATAATCCCGGGTGGCCATCGCGACCTTGCTCCGCAGAATCAGGTTTTTCTGCATCTCCGGTCGGCGCAGGTCAATATAACGGTACTTGAGACGAACGCTCTCCGATATCTCCGTTGTCTGGTCGAGCATGAAGGGGGGCGTCTTTGATTCGTTGAGGATTTCCAGCTCGTCGGCCACAACCTCGATCTTTCCCGTTTTCAGATCGGGATTTTCCATCCCCTCCGGGCGGCGGCGCACCCGACCGTGAATTGCGAGCACGAATTCACCGCGAATCCGCCCTGCCTCCGCGTGGCAGGCCTCGCTGGTTTCAGGGTTGAAAACCACCTGGGTTATCCCCTCGCGGTCCCGGAGGTCAACAAAAATGACGCCGCCGTGGTCCCGTCGGCGGTGAGCCCATCCCATCAGGACAACATCCTGGCCGTCGTTGTTCTCGTTTAGATCTCCGCAGTAATGCGACCTTTTGTATCGCGTCATGAAATCCGACAAAGCATCTACCTCTCTAATTGAATGATTGTTTCTTCCAGCATATCCAGGCGCGCTTCCTGTTGTTCTCCTGTGCGCATATTGCGCAGTGAGGCGCGGTTTTCTTCGATTTCCCGGTCGCCGACAATGAGCGCGTACCTGCATCGGAGCTTGTCGGCCCGCTTCATCTGGCTCTTCAGGCTGCGGCCGGCGTAGTCCATTTCGACGGCGAGCCCCTTCATCCTAAGGCTGTTGCAGATATGAAACGCCTTTTTCAGCGCCGCCTCACCCATCGCCGCGATGAAAAGAAGCGGGGGGAGGGCGTCGTCCGCCTCCGGCATCATCGCGATGAGCCGTTCGAAACCGATTGCAAATCCGATTCCGGGGATATCCGGTCCGCCGAGGTCGCGCACGAGGTGATCGTAGCGGCCGCCTCCGACCACGGCGTTCTGGGCGCCGAGAAATTCCGTCGTAATTTCAAATGTGGTGCGTGTGTAGTAATCCAGACCGCGCACCATTTTCGGATTCAGCGTAAACGGCAGGCTGAACAGGCCGAGAGATTCCTGAAGGGTTTCAAAGTGTTTCCGGCAATCGCCGCAGAGATATTCCGGCAGTCGGGGGGCATCGGCGATCACCGTCTGGCAGCTCTCCACCTTGCAGTCAAAAATCCGAAGCGGGTTGGTGTTCAGACGACGCTGGCAGTCCGGGCAAAGTTCCTTCTCGCGGCCGCGCAGAAATGAGACAATGGCCTTCTGAAAGGCGGGACGGCAGTTCGGGCAGCCGAGCGAGTTGATCTCGAGGGCAAGGTTCTCAAGCCCCAGCTTCCGGAGAAAATGGGTCAGCATCAGGATGAGTTCCGCATCGGTGCGCGGGTCGTCCGGGCCGAGAATCTCCGTATCGATCTGGTGGAACTGGCGGTAGCGACCCTTCTGCGGCCTCTCGCGGCGGAACATGGGGCCGATCGTGTAGAGTTTTGTCACCGTCTCCGACGCATGGAGGGAGTGTTCGATGTAGGCGCGAATGACGGAGGCGGTCGCCTCGGGGCGCAGCGTAAGCGATTCCTCGCCCCGGTCGGTAAAGGTGTACATCTCCTTTTCGACGATGTCGGTTGACTCGCCTATGCCGCGCCGGAAGAGTTCCGTTTTTTCCAGCACGGGGATCCGTATCTCACGGAAGCCGAACGAGCGGAAAACCTCGTGCGCCGTCTTCTCGACCCTCTGCCATTTATCCGTTTCCGGGGGAAGAATGTCCCTGAACCCCCTGACGGAGTTGATTGTTTCCATAAAGCAAAACCACCCGTACCCGTAAATTTAAGAGTAGGGCTGATACCATAACAGCTTCTCAAACGCAACAGAAATGAAGCCGGAGGGGTTGCCTCTTATGTCGTATGCCCGTTTCGACGAATCGGTTGGATTCATTCATGCGGCATCGACAGGCTTGCGCCGATTTTGCGGGCAATCCGGCGAACCTGTTCCATGACTTCATTTTCGTCGATTGTTGTAAGGCGTCGATTCTTCATGACAACCTTTCCATTGATGAGGACTGTCTCCACGTCGGCGCCGCTTACGGCGTAGGCAAGGTGGGAATATTCGTCGTACATCGGCGTGAGGTGCGGTTTGTTCATGTCGAGGATAGAGATGTCAGCCTTTTTGCCGACCTCGATGGTTCCGACGAGATCGCCCATCCCGAAAACCTTCGCGCCGTTTGCGGTTGCCATCCGGATGACTGTCTCCGCGGACATGACCCTCGGGTCGAGACGTGCCGATTTTTCCAGTTTTGCCGCCGTATCCATCTCCTGAAACATATCGAGGTTGTTGTTGCTGGCGCATCCGTCCGTTCCAAGCCCGACGGTTATCCCCTTTTTGAGCATCGCGGAAATGGGGGCCACGCCGGAGGCAAGTTTCATGTTGCTTTCGGGGTTATGCACCACCTTGCAGCCGTAATCGGCAAAGATGGCAATGTCTTCGTCATCCATGACGACGCCGTGAAACGCGATAAAACGCTCATCGAGAATACCGGCCTGTTCAAGAAATTTTGTCGCGCGCATGCCGAACTTCTTTTCCAGTTGAACGGCTTCATTCATGTTTTCGAGAAGATGGGTGGCAAAGGGGACGCGATAACGATCGGCCAGCTCCCTGGCCGATTGAAGCAGGGCGGGCGAACAACTGTAGAGGGAATGGGGTTCCACCATCGTTCTGATAAGCGGGTCGTCGGCCCATGTCCTGATGAGATTCTCCGCACGAATCAGACACTCGGCAGGCGTTTTGCAGGCCGGCGATGGGAAATCGAAAAGGCCTTCCCCGATGATGCAGCGCATACCGGCCTGTTTGGCGGCGCGGGCCGTTTCTTCCTCGAAGAGGTACATGTCGGAAAAGGTCGTCGTTCCCGATTTGATCATTTCCGCGCAGGCAAGCAGGCTGCCCCAGTAGGCCAGCTCCGGATTTACATTACGGGATTCGGCCGGGAAGATATACCGGGTGAGCCAGTCCATAAGCTCCATGTCGTCGGCAATTCCCCGGAAGCAGGTCATCGCGGCATGGGTGTGGCCGTTGATGAGCCCCGGCATGATGATGCTGTGGGGATTGTCTATTGTCTCTTTTGCGGTGTACATACCCAGCAGCTCTTTTTTGTCTCCCACGGCGACAATTGTATCTCCCGTGACGGCGACAGCCCCTTCATGCAGTTTTACATTGTCCCGATTCAGCGTCAGGACCGTTCCCCCCGTAATCAAAATGTCCGCGGATTTCATTCAGATAGCTCCCTATTGTGAACATGAAACTTCGTTTTCATCAGTGCCGGGGCGTATAGCAAAAAAATGAATGGGCCTCAATCAATTAATTTATTCATGCACGATGTGAAGCGATGAGCCCTGTGCGATCTCATCAGGTCATGATCACTCTGCCATGGGACGCGGCAATCTTCTCTTCAGAGAAAGCGAAGCTTCATGTTCACAAAACGAAGCTTCATGTTCACAAACAGCTTGATGAATGAACCGATTATTGATATCAGACTCGCGGATGAAGGACGAATGTCATGCGGGCTGTCGTACAGAGGGTCGAATCGGCCAAAGTTTCTGTAAGTGATCGATCTGTTTCTGAAATTGGAAAGGGCGCGGTTGTTTTTTTAGGCATTGAAGAGGGCGACGGCAAGCCGGATGCGCAGTATCTTGTGGACAAGATCGTCCATCTGCGCATCTTCGAGGACGAATCCGGAAAAATGAACCTGTCGCTGCTCGATGTCGATGGTGAAATGCTGGTCGTTTCGCAGTTTACCCTTCTTGGCGATTGCCGGAATGGACGGAGACCCTCTTTCACGCAAGCGGAAAAACCGGGGCTGGCCCGTCCCCTGTACGACTATTTCCTCTCCCTGATGAAAATGAAGGTACGGGTGGCGGTCGAAGGCGAATTTCAGGCAATGATGAAGGTGCATCTTGTCAACGACGGCCCGGTCACCATGCTTTTGGACAGTAAAAAATTATTTTAGTAAACTGGAGGTTTTATGCTGGATGATACCGTAGTTGACGCTTACACTTTCGACGATCTGCTCCTGGTTCCCGCAGAATCGAACGTATTGCCGAGGGATATTGACACCGCAACCTTTTTGACCAACACCATTAAACTTAATATTCCCATCATCAGCGCGGCCATGGACACGGTGACCGAGTCGCGCACGGCAATCAGCCTTGCCCAGGAGGGCGGAATCGGAATCATTCACCGAAACATGAGCATCGGGCAGCAGGTGGTTGAGGTTGACAAGGTGAAGAAATCGGAAAGCGGCATGATTGTCGATCCGATCACCATCGAGCCGGATCGGAAGGTGAAGGACGCCCTTGAACTGATGAACCACTACCATATATCCGGGGTTCCGGTGGTCAAAGATAAGGTTCTTGTCGGCATTTTGACCAACCGCGACCTCCGGTTTGAAAACGACCTGGAACAAACGGTCTCCCAGGTGATGACGAAGGAAAACCTTGTGACGGTTTCTTCCAGCAACATCTCCCTTGAGGATTCCAAAAAACTTCTCCATAAACACCGCATCGAGAAGCTGCTCGTTGTTGACGAACACTACCGGCTCACAGGACTGATTACCATCAAAGACATTGAAAAAATAAAGAAATACCCGCTTTCCTGCAAGGATTCGCTGGGCAGGCTGCGTGTCGGGGCGGCGGTGGGCATCGTCGATCGCGAGGAGAGAATAGACGCCCTTTTAACTGCCGGGGCGGATGTCATCGTCATTGACACATCCCACGGCCACTCCACCGGGGTGCTCGATGCCGTTCGGGCCACAAAAAAGAATTTCCCGAAATGCGAGCTGATTGCCGGAAATGTCGCTACAAGCGAAGGGACTCTCGCGCTGATCAAGGCAGGGGTTGATGCGGTCAAAATCGGCGTCGGACCGGGGTCGATCTGCACCACAAGAATTATTGCCGGCGTGGGGGTGCCGCAGATGAGCGCGATCCGCGACGCATACAAAATTGGAAAAGCCCATAACATTCCCGTCATAGCCGATGGCGGCATCAAATATTCCGGCGATATTGTCAAGGCGCTCGCTGCAGGCGCCCACACCGTCATGATCGGAAGCTTCTTTGCCGGCACCGAGGAGAGCCCCGGCGAGACGGTTCTTTATCAGGGACGCAGCTACAAGGTCTATCGGGGCATGGGGTCGCTCGAGGCCATGAAAATGGGCAGCAAGGATCGCTATTATCAGGATGAACAGGAGAGCAACGCCAAGCTCGTGCCTGAAGGAATCGAGGGAAGGGTTCCCTACCGCGGGCCCATTTCAGCCGGCATTCACCAGTTGATGGGCGGCATCAAGGCGGGGATGGGGTATGTCGGCTGCCGCACGATACCCGAGCTGCACCAGAAGGCCAGATTCGTCAAAATAACATCGGCGGGGCTTCGGGAAAGCCACGTCCATGACGTCATCATTACCAAGGAAGCTCCCAACTACTGGCTGGATTGATATCATGGGTTCTTCCGATTTTGTTCACCTGCACGTCCACACGCAGTACAGTCTGCTTGATGGGATGATCCGGCTCGAAGACCTCTTCAAAAGGGCCCGGGAATTCGGCATGCCTGCCGTCGCCATGACCGACCACGGGAATATCTTCGGCACGGTTGACTTCTACAAGCAGGCAATGAAAGCCGGCGTCAAGCCGATCATCGGCTGCGAGATGTACATTTCTCCCACCAGCCGCACCGATCGCGCAGGCTCCGGGCCGGGAGAAAAGGCCTACCACCTGATCGTCCTTGCCAGCGATATGACCGGCTACAAAAACCTGATGAAACTCTCCACACAGGCGTTTCTCGACGGTTTTTACTACAAGCCCCGGATCGACAAGGAGATTCTGCGAAAACATCACGAAGGCCTCATCGGCATGAGCGCCTGCCTGCACGGGGAAATTGCCTCCGCGATACTTCGCGACAACATCGACGAGGCGCGGAGATATGCCGGGGAGTACCGCGACATCTTCGGCGACGGCAATTTCTATCTCGAGATTATGGAAAACGGCATTGCCGAACAGACAAAGGCCAACGAGGGGCTGATCGCGCTCGGCCGCGAGCTTTCCATTCCGCTGGTTGCCACGAACGACTGCCATTATCTCAACCGCAAGGACGCGGAGGCGCAGGAGGTTCTTCTTTGCATCCAGACCGGAAAAACCCTGGAAGACAAGGAGCGGATGCGTTTTTCCACCGATCAGTTTTACTTCCGTTCCCCCGAGGAGATGAAGCAGCTCTTTCACTATTGCCCGGAAGCAATCGAAAATACTGTCAAAATTGCAGAAAGGTGCAACCTTTCCTTTGAATTCGGCAAATTCTACCTTCCCACGGTCGAGGTTGAAGAAGGCGAAACGCTCGACGGGATGCTCGAGAAAAAGGCGCGTGAAGGATTTGCCGCCCTGCTTCCGACTCTGTTGGGCGAAGGCCGGGAACACCTCCGGGAAACATACGAAAAGAGGCTCGATGAAGAGCTGAAGATGATTCAGACCATGGGGTTTCCCGGCTATTTTCTCATTGTTGCCGATTTTATCGCGTACGCCAGAAGCCAGGGCATACCGGTCGGACCGGGCAGAGGGTCGGCAGCCGGAAGCCTTGTCGCCCTTGCCACCGGAATCACAAAGGTTGATCCCATACGCTACAATCTCTTTTTCGAGCGGTTTCTCAATCCGGACAGGGTCAGCATGCCCGATATCGACACCGATTTTGCCCCGGAGGGACGAGAGAAAATCTTCGATTACGTGACCGAAAAATACGGCAGGGATCATGTTTCCAAAATCATCACCTTCGGAAAAATGCAGGCAAAAGCGGTGATTCGCGATGTCGGCCGGGCGATGGGCGTGCCCTACGGCGAGGTGGACAAGATCGCCAAGCTGGTGCCGAATGTCCTCAATATCAGGCTTGACGACGCGATCAAAGCGGAAAAACGTCTCCAGGAGGAAGAGAAAAATAACCCCCAGGTCAAGAAACTGCTTGAATATTCAAGGGCATTGGAGGGACTGAACCGCCACTCCTCCATCCATGCGGCGGGGGTGGTCGTCTCCGACATACCTCTTGTCGAAAGAATCCCGCTCTCGAAGAGCTTGAAAGAGGACATCGTTTTTACGCAGTTCGCGATGAACGAGGTGGCCGATGTCGGTCTTACCAAATTCGATTTTCTCGGACTTAAAACCCTGACGGTCATCCATGACGCCGCCCGGTTTGTCCGGGAGGGGAGGGGAGTGACGCTCGACATTGACAATCTTCCCCTTGACGACCGCCCGACCTACGAACTGCTGATGCGCGGCGATACCGACGGCGTCTTCCAGCTTGAAAGCTCCGGGATGAAGGACATGCTTGTCCGGATGAAACCGGACTGCATTGAAGACGTAATCGCCCTGATCGCCCTGTACCGTCCGGGGCCGATGGAAAACATCCCGGAGTTCATCGCGCGCAAGCAGGGAAAAACAAAAATCATATACGAAACCGAAGAGTTAGAGACGATACTTAAAGAAACTTATGGGATCATCGTCTATCAGGAACAGGTGATGCAGATAGCCGTCGCCATCGGCGGCTACAAGCTCTCCGAGGCGGACACGCTGCGCAAGGTCATGAGCAAGAAGAAGACCGAGGAGATGGAGACCCGCGAGAAGCCGAAGTTCATCGCGGGGGCCAGAAGCAGGAACATCCCGGAGGCGAAGGCGCTCAAAATCTGGGAGCAGATGGAGACCTTCGGCAAATACGGGTTCAACAAGTCGCATTCCACCGCGTACGCCCTGGTGACCTACCAGACCGCCTATATCAAGGCCCACTATCCCGCCGAGTTTATCGCGGCCCTTTTGACCAGCGAGAAGGACAACCGCGACAAGATCATCAGCCATATCGGAAGTTGCCGGGAGATGGGAATCCGTGTTCTGCCGCCAGATATCAATGAATCGATGAGGGATTTCAGCGTGGCTGGCGATCACGTCCGTTTTGGCCTTGCCGCGGTGAAGAATGTCGGCGCCGGGGCGATTGAATCTGTCATCGAAGTCAGAAATGAAGGCGGCCCATTCACATCGTTTGTCGATTTTTACAACCGGATCGATCCCCGCAAGATCAACAAACGGCTCATCGAAAGCCTGATCAAATGCGGCGCTTTCGATTCAACAGGCAACAACCGCAACCAGTTGATGAGCTGTTATGAAGACATCATCGAAAAATCGCACCATCGCCGCAAACTAAAGGCCACGAACCAGGCAAGCCTTCTGGATGAACTTGAAGAATCATCTCCAAATACAAAAGATGATTACATTTTCCCGGATATTCCGGAATGGGACAATAAGGAACTCCTCGCCTGTGAAAAGGAAACTATTGGTTTTTACATCAGCGGACACCCTCTGTCGCCGTACAAGGAACGGCTGGGGATGATCGTCACGGCGGATTCCTCCACTCTGCAAAAAAAAATGGACCGGGAGCCCGTTGTTGTCGCCGGCATTGTAAGCAGCATCCGCGATACCCAGACAAAACGAAAAGAGACGATGGCCTATATCCAGCTTGAAGACATGAAGGGTTCCGTCGAGATGGTCGTTTTTCCTGATTCCTATAAAACCGCCTGGCAGCTTCTCCACGGCGACGCCCCCATCGTGGTCAAGGGGGTTGTGGATGCCGGCGAAGACAATCCGAAGGTTCTCGCCGCCGAGGTATCCCTGCTTGCCGAGGCGGCCGAAAAATCGTACAGCCAGGCCTGTATTACAGTGGATCTGAAGCAGACAGGGCCTGAAGACATCGAGGCGCTCCGCTCATGTCTCGAGCGCTATTCCGGAAAGCTCGACGGCTTCATCCGATTGCTCGAGCCGCGATCAGAGACATTGATATACCTTGGCGCCGATATGAAACTCGATTCCTCCGTCCGGTTAAAAAGTGATGTGGAGCATATCCTTGGAACGGGAACGATCCAATTTGTTTAGCATGACGACCCCGGATGCCGCCCGCTATTTCATTCGCGATTACCGTAACAAAACAGGTAGAAACAACCTTAAGAACTTCACTGCAAGTATCAAGGAATCCGATCTTTTTATCAGAGCCGACACCGATTTGACTCAGGAAGCCCTGGATTCCTTATACAAAGTCCGAGCACAGCTTGAAGGCTACATAAAAATCCGTCGCGAATTTTTAACATCCTTAAAACCAATCGGTTTCGACATCAAGGCGCCCCACGCGGCGCAGGAGATGTTAAAGGCCTCAACGGCCGCGGGTGTGGGGCCTTTTGCGGCGGTGGCCGGAGCGGTAGCCGAAGCCGTTGGACGAGATCTGATGGGGCTCTCCCGCAATCTGATCATAGAAAACGGCGGGGATATCTGGCTTAACACCGAAAATGAAGTTCAAGTCGGTATTTTCGCAGGAGAATCATCCTTAAGCAACCATCTTGCCATCACGATAAAAAAAGAGGAAATGCCTCTGGGCATCTGCACCTCGTCGGCAACGGTGGGACCGTCTTTGAGTTTCGGGAAAACGGATGCGTGCTGCGTCAAGGCTCGTTCGGCCGCACTTGCCGATGCGGCTGCATCATCTGTCGGCAATCTCGTGCAATCCTCGAAAGACATTGCCCAGGCGTTGGAAAAGGGGATGACAATCAACGGAGTACTGGGCATTGTCATCATCATGGGTGATCATCTCGGGGCGATTGGCGACATCGAACTCCATAAAGCTGATTGAATTCCAGAAAGCACGGCCGTCCCGTCCGCAAGAACCAGACAATACGGGCAAGAGCGATTACGCTTTTTGATTCGATGCACTGTTTAAAGGTGAATAAATGCACTGGACGGAATGGGTCGGTTTCACCGGCGGATTATTGACAACAATGGGAATGGTCCCGCAGGTATGGAGGCTTTTTAAACTCAAAAGCGCCCATGAGATCAGCATGTCATTCAGCCTGTTTTTCTGTCTGGGCATTTCATTCTGGCTGCTCTATGGAATTCTGAACGGTCTTGTGTCCGTTGTTATCTGGAACGGCATATCTTTGTTTCTTGGCTGCGGAATGCTGTACGCCAAAATAAAATGGGGAAGACCTGAAACGCCGAAAGAAAAAAACGAAAAACACACCTTCCCAGGTAAAAACTGATAACACCGGGCGGGGCCACTTCCGTGTGAAACGAATCTACGCGCATCCAGCGGGGGGCGGCATTTTTATGTCCTGAACGAGCGCGGTACGATCCCCGTGGTTAAGTTTACATAACATATCTTATGGGCTGAGAATCATATCCCTTCATCGGCAAGTTTTTTGATCAAACTGGCCTGGGTTGAGGTCAGCTTCCTGGGGACATCAATAGTGATCTTCACAAACTGATCTCCGTGGGGGGCGCTGGAGCCCTTGAGAGCAGGCACGCCGAGTCCCTTGAGTCTGATCTTCGTTCCGCACTGCGTGCCTGCAGGAACCTTCACCCTTTTTATCGAACCGTCTATCGTCGGCACTTCGATAGACGCCCCCTGAACGGCCTGCGTGAATGATATCGTCTTTTCCAGATGGATGTCGTTTCCATCGCGGGCAAATAGTGGATGGGGAAGAACGTTGATATTAAGGTAGAGATCGCCATTGGGTCCGTTATTTGTTCCGGGATAGCCCTTCCCGGATAGCCTCAATTTTTTCCCGGTGTTGATTCCCACCGGAATTTTGACCGTTATTTCATTGATTCCATGTTCGGTTCTCAACGAAATCTGTTTTTCGGCCCCTGCGACGGCCTCCTCCAGGTTTATGGAGAGATTGTAATGAATATCTTCACCCTTTTGAGGCATGGAGTAGCCTGATTGTCCTCCTCGAAAGAGGTCTTCAAAGCCGCCTCCGCCGGACTGAAATGTGAAGCCGCCCCGCCGTCCCGAGCTGCGGAATCCGCCACCCATGCCGCCGAATCCGAACCCTCTCAGGATTTCATTCAGATCGACATTTCGGAAGATGTCCTCCTGACTGTAGCGCTGACTGAACTGGTCTGATCCGTAGGTATCGTACTGCTTGCGTTTTTCCGGGTCGCTCAAAACAGCATACGCTTCGCTGATCTTCTTGAATTTTTCCTCGGCTTCCCGGTTATCGGGGTTTCTGTCGGGGTGGTACTTCATGGCCAGTTTCCGATAGGCCTTTTTCACCTCTTCCTGGTCCGCCCCTTTTTCAACTCCGAGCACCTTGTAATAGTCGTCACTCATGCTGTTTCACCTTTTTTTGATGCCCCGCAAGTGTTCAACTGAGGGTAGATATCTTGCGTTTGAGCAGGATGGAGTTTACCGGATCGGCTGTTTTTGACAGCGCCTTCTGGTAGAACTCCAATGCCTTTTTATTATCCTTCAAGGCTTCGTAAATTCTGGCGGTATTTTTGTAACTGAGGTACTCGAATGACGCCGCCGACTTTGTTTTCATCGCCATTTCATAGTATTCAAGGGCCTTTTTGAACTCTTTTTTCTGTTCTTCGCACGCGCCCATTCCGTTATAGGCCAGTGTAAGGAGGTCGTTCCGGGACGAGGCGCTATCGATAAATTTCTGATAGTGCAATTTTGCGTTGTCATAATCCCGTTTCGTGAAGTAGATGTTGGCAAGACGATAATAACCAAGAACGGCTGCATTGCTGCGGGGATACCTGGAGATCACATCCTTGAATCCCTTGATGGCATTATCCGCCGCATCAGGCGTATTTGTCTTCATCTGGGCGCTGAAAGCCCCATTGTACAGATCCGCCGCCTTGTTTTCATAGTTCATCTGGTAAAAATACACGCCCCCGGCCAGCAGAAAAAGGATGGCCACAGCTCCCGCCCCCATGTAAATCCTGGTGCGGTGCGTTTCGATGAATGCCCTTATTTTCATAAGAAAAACGGTAACTTGATCAGGCGCTTCCAGCTCTTTTTTCTCCAGCTTGTTCGTCATTGATTTTATGTATCTCCTTTGGTGTTATTGAAATGCAATACGTCAAACTTAGAATATAAGTAACTAAATATACATGGCTTCTGATAAATCACGGCGTATGGCGTTCTCCGTCTTTGAAGGCTGTTTTCAGTCTGTCGGTTATCATGGCGGGAATACGGATAACCTTTCCAAACGAATCGGTGCAGGCATGAACGGTATAGCCTTCGGCAAGCAGGTTTTTGTGTTCCTCATCCCATATTTTGTGAACAAATTTGATACTGGCCCGTTTAATGAAATCAATGTCCGTCTCCAGAAGAACCAGATCGTCATACCTCGCAGGCAGGTGGTAATGGCAGTAGGCCTGCGTCAGGGGAAGGTTAAAGCCTCCAGACTCTACATCCCTGTATGCGATCCCGATATTCCGGAAAAACTCCGTCCTGCCTGTTTCAAACCAGCGGATGTAATTGGTGTGATAGACGATGCCCATCGCATCCGTGTCCGCGTAAATAACTCGGATCTTTACAGTTTTTTTATCCAAAGACATGATCGAGATCACCAGTAAAGCTCTCGATAAACCGGTAGCCGGGAGCGATCATGTTTCCGGAAATACGGGCATTGCCTTCTCCGAAAGGAAGACCGCCGCCCCGATTTTCGCTGGCGCGCGACGATAAAAATGCTACCGGGCTCGGGTCCGCAATGTGTGTTTTAAGAACGATCGGTGTCGGATGGTCGCTCAATACGGCAACCCGGTACTCACCCAGGCCCGGAAGACCTTTAAGCGCAGTGCCGACCACTTTGTCGTCGAAGTCTTCAATGGCCTTTATTTTTCCCTGCAAATTGCCTTCGTGCCCCATTTCGTCGGGGGCCTCCACGTGAAGAAAGACAAAATCGAGTCTCTGGAGCGCCTCCAATGCCTTTTGGGCCTTGCCGAGATAGTTGGTGTCGGTGTATCCCGTGGCCCCCTCGACTTTCAGAACCTCAAGGCCGGCGTAAATTCCGATTCCGTTCAACAGATCCACTGCGGAAATCATCCCCCCCGTGAGATGAAATCTGTCCGTGAATTTCTCGATTTTGGGCGCCCTCCCCTGCCCCCAGAGCCAGATCGACGTGGCCGGTTTTGCCCCGCGCGCCACCCTTTCATTGTTTACCGGGTGATCGGCAAGAACTTTCCGGGAAAGATCCATAAGACGGGATATCGCATCGGCGCCAGTTCCGGAGGGAAGCCAGGGAGCAATCTTTTTCCCGGTTATGTCGTGCGGGGGCGTAACCTTCATTCCCAGCTCTCCGCCATGCCAGACCAAAAGATGGCGGTACCCTACTCCGGGATGGAAACTGAACTCTTTTGAGCCCAAAGCCAAATCCAGGTCTTTTATTATCCGCGCCGCTTCGTTAGAGGAGATATGGTCGGCCGTAAAATCCTCCATAACCGGTTCCGAGGAATCGCTCAACGTAACGAGATTACAGCGAAAAGCAACATCGTCCGGTGCAAGCGCAACCCCCATGTTGGCCGCTTCCAGAGGCGCCCTTCCGGAATAGAACGAACGGGAATCGTAACCCAGCACGGCCATATTGGCAACGTCGCTTCCCGGAGCAAGGCCGGGGGGGATGGTGTCGATCAGGCTTAAATTCCCCTGCGCGGCCATGCGGTCCATGTTGGGGGTATGGGCATATTCGAGAGGCGTTTTACCGTTCAGGGCGTCAATGGGATAATCCGCCATCCCGTCTCCGAGTAAAATGATGTATTTCATGAGAGCTTGTCATCCTCGATTCGGATCAGCATCGTTTTTCCCATTGCCACATCAAGCTTGTCTATATCGGCCAGCGCCTTCTGAACATCGCGCTCCCTCGCTTTGTAGGTGGTCATCACAATCGGAACCGCGCCGTCCTGTTTTCTTCCCTTCTGGATGACGGTCGCAATACTGATGTTATTTTTCCCAAGTATTCCGGATATTTGAGATAAAACACCCGGCTGGTCTGCCACGGAAAAACGGAAATAGTAATTGGTAACAATCTCCTCAAAGGGCAGAAGGTTGATTTCCGTGATTTTTTCCTCATCCAGCACCCGCGGAGGCACCCTGACGGAAACTCCCTTGATGATGTCGCGGGCAATATCGACGACGTCGCTTATCACCGCGCTTGCCGTAGGCATCATGCCCGCCCCCTGGCCGTAAAGAAAAACAGAGTCGGCGGCGTCGCCAATGATATGAAATGCGTTGAAATTACTGTTTACATTAGCCAGGATGTGGTCAAAAGGAACCATCGTCGGGTGAAGTCTCGCCTCGATGTACCCGCCGCGGTTGATGGCAATTGCGAGCAATTTGATCCGGTAGCCCAGCTCGCGGGCAAAAACGATGTCCTGCTCGCCGATACTGGAAATTCCCTCCCGGTGCAGGTCTTCAAGGCGCACCTTTTTGCCGTAAGAAAGGGAGAGCAGGATGGCAAGTTTGTGGGCCGCATCGACGCCTTCAATATCAAAAGTGGGGTTGGCCTCTGCGAAGCCGAGTGCCTGCGCCTCCTTCAGCACCGTCGCGAATGAACCTCCCTCGTCGGTCATTTTGCTCAAGATAAAGTTCGACGTTCCGTTGACGATCGCCATGATCGATTCTATCCGGTTGCCGATGAGGCTTTCCTTGATTGTTTTGATGACCGGTATCGTTCCGCCCACGCTGGGCTCAAAGCCGATATTGACTCCGTTACGGTTGGCGCTGCGGAATATGTCGTCGCCATGGGTTGCAAGAAGGGCCTTATTGGCGGTGCAGACATGTTTTTTGTTCTCCATGGCCTTCAGAAGAAAGGTGCGGGCCGGTTCGTATCCGCCCATCAATTCGATCACAATGTCGATATCGGGGTCGTTGAGAATATCGTCTGCCTTTGTCGTAAGTATGCCATCGGGAAGCTCAACCCCGCGCGGGGTGGTAATGTCGATATCGGCAATTCTCTTGATCTTTATCTCGGCGCCCACCCGCTCCGAGATCAACGCGCCGTTCTTCTGGAGAAGCCTGATGACCCCCGTGCCAATTGTCCCAAATCCTATAAGTCCCAGGTTAATCGTTTTCTTCATTTCGTCTTTCTCTCATGTGTATTGTTACAACAGGGACGTCTGCCTTTCAAGACGGGTAAACGCCCCTTCATTTATTCTTGAGTTATGAATGTTTCAGCCCGCAGCAGACTGCCTCGGCGGCCTTAATCAGAGGGTAGAAAATCGGGGAGCCGGTTAGAAGCGGATGGGTTCCCACCTGGGCCGTCAACATGGAATTTACCGTCATTCTGTTCTGTATTGCAAAACCGATCAGGTTAATCAACTCACCCGTGCTCGGGCCTCCGATAACCTCCCCGCCTAAAATGACGCCGGATTCCTGGGCGGCAATCAGTTTGATTGTCTGCTTGTGGGCGCTGGGGAGCGTCCCTGGATGGGAATCAACCCCTGTAAAGGCGCCGGTGATGATGTCAAGCCCTTCTTTAGCAGCCTGGTTTTCCGTCAATCCCGCCGCCCCGAAGGCCAAATCTCCCAGCGCGGTGGCAAAGATTGCAATCGTGCCGCTGAACGATTTCACCGAGGAAAGTTTGTAGAGATTCATCCCGGCGGTTCTCGCCTCGGCGCAGGCGATGGAGGCAAGCATCACGCCGGTCGGCTTGCCGACGACAAAATCCCTCTTTGCGGCGCAGTCGCCAGCGGCAAAGATGTCTTTGTTCTCTGTTCTCATATAGCGGTCAACATCGATGAACCCCAGTTCGTTGAGTTTCATTCCAGCCTTTTCGGCGATGGAGACATTGGGACGGTAGCCCATGGACAAAATGACAGCATCCGCTTCAAGTTTTTCTCCGTTGCTCAAGAGCACCCCGTTGACCTTGCCGTCTCCGAGTATTTCTTTGACGCCAACGCCGGATACGACCTTAACACCGCGGGATTTCAAGAGGTCTTCAACGCTGATGGCAATTTCATCATCGAATACAAGGCCAAGAATATGGGGAAGAATCTCGACAATGGTTACATCCTTGCCCCTTTTATTGATCTCATCGGACATTTCCACGCCAATAAAACCGCCCCCAATGGTGATAATCTTTTTTACGTCTTTGAGTGCGTCAAGGATGCCGTCGATGTATTCTTTACTCTTGGGTATCGTGAATACGTTTTTCAGCTCCGCGCCTTTGAGCCATTTGGGAACCGTAGGGGTTGAGCCAACCGCGAGCACCAGTTTTTCAAATCCAATTTCAGAGCCGTCGGAGACATGACAGACTTTGTTCGGAATATCAAGCGAGTCCGCCTCGCCGATCTTGATGTCAACACCGGCATTTTTCAATACGGCATCGGGAATAACATTCTTGTCGCTGCTGTCGAGTGACCCGAAAATATAGGGTATTCCGCAGGGAACCATAACCTGCTTTTCCTGCCTCAAAAGTAGAAAACTTTTGTCCGGGTAACTCGATTTGCCCGTTAACGCCGCAATGATGCCCGCCGCACTGCCGCCAACAACCAATACATCCGTTTTTTCCATCTCTTCCTCCCTGTTATTGTATTGCACCTGTTCGCCAGATGTTAACAAACTCAAACCAGAAAATCCGCGCAACAATAAGGGGTGAATTCGGATTTGTCAATAAAAATAAGATTGCACATGGAAAACCCGACGATGGGAACAAGGGCTGTTGTTCACCCGGTTTTGGCAATGTCCAGGCGACCTTCCCACCGGTGGATCAGTGTTTCCTTGAGAGCCTGATGCTTTCCTTCTGTAAGATCCGGATCTTCATTCACGATGGAAAAGGCGTCTTCCTTGGCTTCGGCCAGTATCCGTCCATCCCGTGCGATATTGGCAATCCTGAAATCGGGAAGGCCCGATTGCCTGGCGCCCATGAATTCACCCGGCCCTCGAATGGCGAGATCTTCTTCTGCAATGCGGAAGCCGTCGCTTGTTTCCTCCATAATGCGCAATCTCTTTCGGGCATCCCCGGAAAGAGGCTTCTGTGCCAGAAGGATGCAGTACGAAGCCTCCCCACCCCGGCCGACGC
Organism: Syntrophus aciditrophicus; assembly: GCA_020726025.1. Lineage (GTDB taxonomy): Bacteria > Desulfobacterota > Syntrophia > Syntrophales > UBA5619 > DYTH01. Next base: position 41,492 of record DYTH01000001.1, read on the forward strand.
GTCCCCTCAACTGGTGGAGCTGGGAAAGACCAAAGCGTTCGGCGTGCTCTACAACGATCAGGGATGCCGAGGGAATGTCAATTCCGACCTCAATGACGGTTGTTGCTACAAGGATTTGCACTCTTTTTTCGACAAAATCTTTCATGACCTGTTCTTTTTCCCTGCCTTTCATCCGGCCATGGACAAGACCTACCGAAAAATCGGGAAAGACATCGCGGCCAAGATGTTCGGCCATCCGGACGGCATCCTTCAAATCAAGGGCTTCCGATGTTTCCACAAGGGGATAGACGATGAAGGCCTGATTGCCCTTCAAGGCTTCCCGACGGATGAACGCATAGACGCGCGCCCTCTGGGATTCTGCATAGACTTTTGTTGCCGGGGGTATTTTGCCGGGCGGCATCTCATCGATAAGAGATACGTCAAGATCGCCGTAAACGGTCATGGCCAGCGTGCGGGGAATGGGCGTTGCGGTCATGATCAGAACGTCGGGCATGTCTCCTTTTTTACGCAGAGAAGCCCGCTGAACAACGCCAAAACGGTGCTGCTCGTCAATGACGACAAGCCCGAGCCGATTAAATGATACTTTCCCCTGAATCAGCGCATGCGTCCCGATAATGATCCCCGCCTGCCCGGTTTCGATTCTCTTTATCACCCCGGTTTTCTGTAGCGTGGAAAGATTTCCCGTCAATAATTCACAGGGAATCCCGAGCTGTGACGACATTTTGGATATATTGCGAAAGTGCTGTTCGGCCAGTATCTCCGTCGGGGCCATGATAGCCGCCTGATATCCGTTCGCACAGGCAAGAAAAGACGCGGCTGCGGCAACGACCGTTTTTCCCGAGCCGACATCTCCCTGCAAAAGTCTGTTCATCGGCATGGGCGAAGCCATGTCTTTGTGAATCTCGGACAAGGTCCGCCTCTGGGCGGCGGTCAGCGTAAAGGACAATGTCTGGCTGAATCTGTTCACAATTTCCGGAGTAACACGAAAAGAGATTCCCCTTTCCAGCAACTGCCCCTTTTTCCTTAATGCCATCCCCAACTGAAAGAAGAAAAACTCATCGTAAATGAGGCGGCGATGGGCTTCAGAGGCGGCTTGCTGGTAGAGATCAATCTTCTGGTCATTGCCGGGGAAGTGCACCATCCTGACGGCCTCTTCAAAATCCATCAAAGAGCGAGCCCGGCATATTTCTTCCGGTACGGGACTTGTCATAAGAGGCGCAAAGGATTGCACCGTTTTCCAGGCGATACGGCGGATGGTTTTTTGCGGTAGCCCCGCCGTTTCAGAATAAACAGGCACAATTCTCTTGAAGTGGAGGAGCTGGTCTTCGTTTTCGCTTAATATCTCGAATTCCGGATGAATCATTTCACGATCAAACGGAAAGCCTGTCGCCACGCCTGCAAGAATGACCCGTGCATCATTCGGAAAAGCCTTACGTAGAAAAGCCTCCTGTCCCTTGAACCATTTGGCCTTGATCATACCGGAAGAGTCTTCGACGGAAACCTCAAAAATCTTTCTTTTGCCGTAATCATGCATTGCGGAATGCACAACCCTTCCCACGACGATTTGTTTTACCCCGGGGATGGTCTCCATAATCAGGGAAATGTGCCGCCGGTCTTCATAGCGGCGGGGCAAAAAATAGAGGATATCTTCGACGGTAAAGATATCCTTGCGGGCGAAGAGCCCGGCCAGCCTCGGCCCTACCCCGGGCAGGAATTTGATGGAACCCGACAGCGCCGCCCGACCCCGGGTTGCGGGTTCTTCTTTTTTCCTGGCGGATTCACCAGAAATAACCTGTTGCAGGGTGATTTTCATGGCGGCAAGCTCGCTTAACGCCGATTGGATGATCTCTATTTTTTCATCGCTCGTCCCGGCATCGAAGCCCTGGAAAAGCGTCTCAAGGGCGACGGTTTGACTTCTGGCAGCTTCAATCGAAGGGTGGTTGCCGTCGTTTTTTGTCAGGATCGTTTCCAACTGCTTCAAGAGGGTGATGACGGTCTCCCTGAGGTTTTTTACCAGGGAAAGACGGCTGTATGAGTTCCAGGCGGCAAATAAAAGCGGGGTCTCAATCTTTTCGATTAAATTAACGCGCGTGTCCATAGGTTTAGCTGTCCAGGGTAAAAAATGACCTTGAAATAAGAAAGCGTAGTCTTTTTAGCAGATTATAAATTATATGGCAAGGAAATATTTGACTTTCCATGGAATGTGAGCTATGGAGTCGGCGCAAAAGGCAGACGTTCTGATGGATTGATATTTTTTTCAGGAATAATTTATTTCAGGGAGATGATGTGCATGCTGGATAAAATGACGTACAGTGAATCGGGGGTTGATATCGATGCGGGCAATGCTTTTGTGGAGAGGATAAAACCTCTGATAAAAACCACCTCCCGAAGAGAAACGATGAGTGGAATCGGCGGGTTTGGAGGGCTTTTTCATCTCGACACAGAAAAAACAAAGGATCCCATACTCGTTTCTTCCACAGACGGTGTCGGCACGAAACTCAAAATCGCCCGGATGATGGACAAGCATGACACCGTCGGGATCGATCTGGTTGCGATGTCTGTAAACGATATCATTGTTCAGGGAGCGGAACCGCTCTTCTTTCTCGACTATATAGCCACCGGCAAACTCGACGTTGATAAAAGCGTCAAGATTGTTGAGGGCATCGTCAAGGGCTGCCAGGATGCAAACTGTTCTCTTCTGGGTGGCGAGACGGCTGAAATGCCCGGTTTTTATACCGATGGTGAATACGATCTTGCCGGCTTCTGCGTCGGTGTCGTGGATTCCGACAGGCTGATAGACGGCTCGGAAATCCGCGTCGGGGACAGGATCATTGGAATCGCCTCCTCGGGACTGCACAGCAATGGTTTTTCCATGGTGCGCCGCGTACTTTTTGACGAGGGCAAACTGAAACCAACCGACGTGATAGAGGGCTTCGACAACCCACTGGGGCTCGAACTGCTCACGCCGACGAAAATATACGTAAAACCGATCCTGAATCTTGTTAAAAATTTCAACATCCACGGAATTGTCCACATTACCGGAGGGGGATTTATAGAAAACATTCCCCGCATCACCCCTTCGCAGTGCTGCAGCCACATCCGGAACGGCAGTTGGCCTGTTCCTCTCGTCTTTGATCTGATCCGCGATGTCGGAAAGATCGACATGGACGAGATGTTCCGGGTATTTAACATGGGAATCGGAATGATCCTTATCGTGGCAAAAAATGATGAAGCAGAGATTATCGACAGGCTGGAAAAATTGGGAGAGACCGCTTATTCCCTGGGCTCCATTGAAATGAGAGGGAATAACGCCCCTCTGGTTTCCTTCATCTGAGATTAAGGGTGCACTGTGAACAGGAAAAAAATCAGACTGGGCGTTCTTGTTTCAGGAAGCGGCTCGAATTTGCAATCCATCATAGATCATAGTGAAAAAGATCAGCTTGACGCCCGGATATCCATTGTAATCAGCAACAACCCCGATGCGTATGCACTTGAACGGTGCAGAAGGCACAACATTCCTGCCGCTGTTCTGGATCATCGCGCTTTTCCAGAAAGAGCGGATTTTGACAGACAGATGATTGAGATCCTCCATGCATCCGGTGTGGATCTTGTCGTTATGGCGGGATTCATGCGGATTCTCACCCCGATTTTCTTTCGCGCCTTTCCAATGAAAATCATGAACATCCACCCAGCCTTGCTGCCCTCTTTTCCCGGACTTCATGTTCAGCAGAAGGCCCTTGACTACGGGGTGAAATTTTCCGGCTGCACCGTGCACTTCGCCGAAGAAGGGGTCGATACCGGGCCTGTGATTATCCAGGCCGTGGTTCCGGTATTTGAGGGTGATGATGAAAAGATTCTCTCGGAGCGAATCCTGAAAGAGGAGCATCGGATATACCCCCAGGCGATTCAGTACTATGCGGAGGGCAGGCTTGAGATAATCGGCCGTACCGTTCGCGTCAAAAGCTCCGGGAAAATAGAAGCGGCTTCCCTCGTCAATCCGCCGGTGACAATAACCTGAAGGAGGAAGATGATCATGAAAAGTGACAACGACTATGATTTTACCATCCAGACACTGGGTGAGTGTACTATCCCTTCTCCTGTTTCCGTCAGCTATTTTGTCCCCGAAACGAGGAGACTTCTCTTCAATAACTATCTCAATGAGTTTGATTCGCTGAAATCACCGGACGGATCGCCTCTTTCGTTCGAGATGGCCGGTCCTCGTCAAAAGATATATTTCGAACCACCCAAGACCAAGGCGGCAATTGTTACCTGCGGAGGGCTCTGCCCCGGAATCAACGACGTCATCCGTTCGCTGGTTATGGAAGTCCACTACCGTTACGGCGTGCATAATGTTGTCGGCATTCAGTACGGGTATCAGGGACTCATTCACAAATATGGTCATCCCATCGTTGAGCTTACACCCGATACTGTAAAAGACATCAACAATCTCGGGGGATCCATTCTTTCCTCCTCACGCGGCCGTCAGGATATCGGAGAGATGGTGGATGCCCTCAAAAGGATGAACATCGATCTGCTTTTTATCATCGGGGGTGATGGAACCATCCGGGGGGCCGAAGGAATTACCGAAGAAATCACGCGCCGGGGGCTTAATATCGGCGTAATCGGGATACCCAAAACAATAGACAATGACCTGAATCTCATACAGAAATCATTTGGGTTCGATACCGCGGTTTCAGAGTCGGTCAAGGCAATCCAGTGTGCCCATATTGAGGCGAAAGGGGCGCCAAACGGCATTGGACTGGTAAAAATCATGGGCCGGGAGGCCGGCCATATCGCCGCCGGGGCGGCCCTGGCCCAGAATGACGTAAATTTTGTTCTGATTCCGGAGATTCCCTTTGATCTTGATGGTGAAAAAGGATTGCTCAGGGCTCTTCAGGAAAGGCTTTCGAAAAGCTCGCATTGCGTGATTCTTGTGGCCGAAGGCGCCGGCCAGTATCTTCTGTGTGAAGAGGGAAACCAGAAACAAGAAAACAAAAATGTCGCCTATGGGGCAACCTGTGCCTACCCTCCTGATCGTCAGAAGAAAATAGAGACCGACGCCTCGGGCAATCCCCGACTCCTCGATATCGGCGCCTATCTGAAAAAATCCATTGAGGCCTTTTTCAAACAACTGAATAAGGAGATTAACATCAAGTACATTGATCCCAGCTACATGATACGGAGCGTTCCAGCCAATGCCTGCGACAGCCGGTACTGCGGAGCGCTTGGCCAGTACGCCGTTCACGCCGGAATGGCCGGTAAAACGGGGATGCTGGTCGGTCTGGTCAAGGATGAGTACGTCCATATTCCGTTAAAAATGATCGGCTCCGGAAGCAGGCTTGATCCGCACGGAAATATCTGGATGCGGGTACTGGAGGCCACCGGTCAGCCCCCTTCCCTGGTCAACGATTAAAAAATGCTTGCATTTCTTGCCCGGATGATTTAAACCTCCGCAACAATTCAACGAGGAGTGCGGCTATGTCAAGGGTATGCGAAGTGTGCGGGAAGAAATCGTTACGGGGAAATAAGGTAAGCCACGCAAACAACAAACATGCAAAGGTGTGGCAGCCGAATCTGCAGAAAATCCGGTGTGTGGATGAAAAGTCCGGTGGAATCAAACAGGTGAAGGTCTGCACCCGTTGCATCCGGTCGGGTTTCGTCAAAAAGGTTGTCTAAACAGTTTACTCATCCGTATGGGAAGGCCGGGAAACCTCACCAGTTGACCCGGCCTTTGTTGGTTATGATAATTTCCATAGAATCAAAGCACGATGTCCGTTCATAATCTTCCGCTGACCCGTTGGTGTTTGCGGGAAGAGAACATCGAAACCCGGAATTTGCTGGCCGCCGGGATGAACATCCGGGCCATCGTTTCCAGAATCATCGCCAACCGGGCCATCGGAACCCCCGAAGAAATCAGACAGTACCTCAATCCTTCCCTGAATAACCTGCACAATCCATTTTTGATGCGCGATATGAAGGAGGCAGTCGAAAGAATGACCGCCGCCTTTCGCCGCAAGGAAAAAATTGTCGTCTATGGGGATTACGATGCGGACGGAATAACATCGGTTGCGGTTCTTTACCGCTTTATACGAAAAATCCACGATAACGTGACCTTTTACATACCGGACAGGATGGCGGAAGGTTATGGCCTCAATCCGGCTGCCGTCGCCAGGTTTCACTCCGAGGGTGTAACGCTGATTGCAACCGTTGATTGCGGGATGGCTAATCATGAAGAGATCGATCTGGCCAAAAAGCTTGGGATCGACGTGGTCATCCTGGATCACCATGAACCGTCGGAAACACTTCCCAGGGCGGAGGCCATCGTCAATCCGAAAAGGCACGACTGCCCTTTTCCGTTCAAACAGCTCGCCGCTGTCGGCATTGTCTTTAATTTTCTGATAGCGCTGCGGGGCATATTGAGAAACGAGGGGTTCTGGACCGAGAGCAATTACCCGAATCTGCGCGACTATCTTGACCTTGTGGCCCTGGGAACCATTGGCGATGTTGTTCCGCTGGTCGATGAAAACAGGATATTCGCCAAAATCGGCATGGAGCTGATAAACCAGGATAAAAGGGCGGGAATCCGCGCCCTGAAAAGGGTCTGCACGATGGAGGGAAAAACGGTGGAGGCCAGCAGGGCTTCATTCACGCTGATCCCCCGGATAAACGCCGCGGGAAGAATCGCCTCGGCCTCTCATGCGGTGGAACTGCTCCTGGCTGAAAGCGACGACGATGCCCTCATTCTTGCGCAGATGCTCGAGGGATTCAACAAAAAAAGACAGTCCATGGAACGAACGATATTTGCCCAGCTTCTGGAAACCGTTTCAAAAGCCGCAAATTCCGGGGAAAATGAGCCGATGGTTTTCTCTTCTTCGGACTGGCACCCCGGGGTAATCGGAATCGTGGCATCCAGACTGGCCGACCGTTTTGGTCGCCCGGCTATCCTGATCAGCATCAAAGACGGCGTCGGGAAGGGTTCCGGACGCAGCGCCGCCGATTTCAACCTGTTCGAAGGGATCAAACGGTGTGAGTCGCATCTGCTGGCCTATGGCGGGCATCGGTTCGCGGCCGGCATTCTGATTGAAGAAGAAAACATTGTCCCTTTTACCGAACAGCTCAGCAAGATCATCACCGACAGTTGCCCGGAAGAGGAATTTGCCGCCTGCACAACGATCGATGCCTCATGCGTTTTGTCTGATGTAGATATGGAACTTTTTGAACAAATGCAGATGCTGGCGCCATTCGGGAGCGGCAATCAGGAACCCGTTCTCCATGCGAGAAATGTCGGCGTCTTGTCAACTACCATTGTCGGCAACAACCACTTGAAGATGCGGGTGTCGCAGGATGGCGCTGTCAAGGAGGCGATATGGTTCAATCAGGGCCAATTGCTTGCCGATTTAAACCATGCATCGCTTGACATTGTTTTCATGCCAAAGATAAACGACTGGAATCATTCTGGAAATATACAGTTGGTCATCAAGGACGCGAAAACCGCGGCATCCTAAAGCCACCTTTTGCGTCGTCTGTACGATTTGACTTCATCGTAGGACTTGGCGTCGCCGGAAACGGACATTCCCAGATAAAATTCCTTGATATCCGGATTTTCCCTTACCTCTTCCGCGGGACCTTCCATGACGATTTTTCCGTTTTCCATGACATAGCCATAGGTTGCAATCTTGAGCGCCATCTTGGCGTTCTGCTCGACCAGAATAATGGTTGTGCCCTCATCTTCGTTGATGCGGCGGATAATATCGAATATCTCTCGAACCAGTATCGGCGCAAGCCCCAGGGATGGCTCGTCAAGCATAAGCAATTCAGGGTGAGCCATCAGTCCCCTGCCAATGACGAGCATCTGCAATTCACCTCCGCTGCAGTAACCGGCAAGTTTTTTGCGCATGTTGCTCAACTGGGGGAAATACTTGTAAACCTTATCGAGGTCCTCCTGATACGGCTTCCCTGCGCGCGTTGCGGTTCCAACCCGCAAGTTTTCCTCAATCGACAGATATTTAAATGGCTGACGGCCTTCAAGTACCTGAATAATACCGTGTCTGGTGATCTCTTCGGGCGACTTGTTGTGCATCGGGAGGCCTTTATAAACAATTGCCCCCTCCGTCACCATGCCGTTTTCGGGTTTCAGAAGCCCGGAGATGGCTTTGAGCGTGGTTGTCTTGCCGGCGCCGTTGCTTCCGAGCAGTGAGACAATTTGTCCTTTCTCAACAGAAAGTGAAACGCCCTTGAGCACCTGAATCACGTCTGAATAGACGACCGATATATTATTGATCTGCAGCAGTTTCTGTTCCATTGAAAAACCTTTAGTAGGGGAAGGGCCAGAGGCGGAAGTTGGAGCGGACAATCCGCCATAACTCCGCCAGTCCGCGAGGTTCAAAGAGTATGAAAAGGACGATTGCGACCCCGTAAAAGAATTCCCGCAGAGGGGCCAGACTCAGACCAAGCTGGGTGACGATGGCGCTGTTCATCAACGTGTCGGTCATCAGGCGCAGCAGCTCGTTTAAGGCGGTAATGAAGACTGCGCCGAAAATCGAGCCGGAGATGCTTCCCATACCGCCGATAATCACCATGGCGAGGTATTCAACGGAAAGCGACAGGTTGAATGGTTCCGTTGTGATGCTTCCCATATAGTACGCCCAGAGGGCGCCGGCAAACCCGGCGTAAAACGAACTGACCGCAAAGGCAAACACCTTGTAGGGGAAAATAGGGATCCCCATTCCCTCGGCCGCACGGTCGTTATCTCTGATCGCAATCCATGCCCGGCCGAAACGGGTGCGGATGATATTCACGGCAATCCAGGTCATCAGGATAAGCAGGGGAAATATCAAATAAAAGAAGGGAACATCTCCCATGAGCGTGAATCCGCCGAGTTTCGGCATCGGCAATGTTATCCCCATGGTGCCTTTGGTCATGTATTCCCAGTGCACAAGGACATATTCAATGATGAACTGACCGGCCAGGGTGGCAATGGTCAGGTAGAGGCCTTTAAGCCTTCCGGACGGCACGCCGAAAATCATCCCAACTCCCGCGGTAATCAATCCGGCGGCGGGAAGGGTGATGAAAATGGGAAGGTTTAATCTTGTAGCAAGAATGGCGCCTGCATAGGCGCCGACCCCGAAAAAAGCCCCATGCCCCAGGGATATCTGCCCGGTGAAGCCTGTCAGAAGGTTCAGTCCGACAACGGAAATCGCGGCGATCCCCGTAAGATTCATGACATAAATGATATACGGGCTGATCGGCAAAAAAGGGACAAGGAAAAGAAGGAGTATCCCGACCACGACCCCTATTCTGCCGAAATCGGTAGAATAAATGGTAAGCTCACTGTTGTAGGATTCGTTGTAGTTTCCACATGGATGTAGTTGAAATTTTTTCATCATTAAACCCGTTCAATTTCTTTCAAACCAAACAAGCCGTATGGTTTGACCAGCAGGATAAACACCAGGATGATATACGGGATAACATCACGAAGCGACGGTGAGATGTAGCCGCCGGTGAAGGTCTCCAGAATTCCTATGATCAGGCCGCCAACAATCGCGCCGCCGATACTGTCAAGGCCGCCCAGGATGATGACCGGAAACACCTTCAGTCCCAGAGCCGACAAATCATGGACATTGACTCCGTTGATAATTCCGAGCACCACGCCGCTCATCCCGGCCACAAGGGCGGCAATGGCCCAGGAGAGTGCGAAAACGCGCCGGACATTAACCCCGAGGGACAAAGACGCCCGCTGGTTGTCGGCAACGGAGCGCATGTAAATTCCCTGAGAGGAGAATTTGAAGAACAACCCGAAAAGCACCAGAAAGAATATTCCGATTCCAAAGGTTGCCACATAAACAGGAGGAACCTGAACCACCCCAAGCTGGATACCCATGGCTGCCGGAAGAAAATCGGGGTATGTGTAGAGATTTCCTCCAAAGATCAGCAGCAGCAGACCCTTGAACATGGCCGCCAGACCAACTGTCAGCATGATGACAAAAATCAGTTTTTCCCCGATCAGCGATCGGAGGAAAACCCTTTCAATCAGGATTCCGGTAATGAAACAGGCAAGAAGTGTAAAAATGAAGGCAAGGATGACAGGCAACTTTACGATGGTTATAAAAATAAGAAAGAAATAACCTCCCAGCGCCAGCAGTTCGCCGTGGGCAAAATTCAGGACGCTTGACGATTTGAAGATCATCACGAATCCCATGGCGGAGAGCCCGTAAACAAATCCAACGGAAAGCCCCCCAATCAAAAGCTGCATGAAAAAATCCACTTTCCCCTCCCTGATCTTGCGTTTTGAAATTTCCCGGCTGCTCTTTACGAAGCGGTCAGAACGCGGACGGTGGTATCCATTTCACCGATTTGTCCATCCCGATAGCGTATCTTGCCCTTGACCGGTATTTCGGCATCGCCGGCGTACATCCCCTCGATAAGGCGACTGTACGATTCGCTGACAAAGTGGCGGCGAACCTTTCCCGTCCGGGTCAATTCCTCGTCATCGGCGTCAAGCAGCTTGTACAGGAGTATGAACTTGCTGACCTTCATGAAATCCAGCAACTGTTTGTTGACGGATTCGACTTCCGCGAGAATCAGCTCCTCCACTTTGGATTGCTGGGAAAGATCGAGATACGTCGTGTAGGGGATCATTCTCTTTTCTGCCCAGCTTCCCGTATTGCCCAAATCGATATTGATCAGCGCCGTCAAAAAGGGACGTCCCTCGCCGAAGATGACGGCCTCTTTGATATAGGGGCTGAATTTGAGTCTCGTTTCGATGAAATCAAGGGAAAATGCCTCCCCGCTTTTCGTGCGGATCACCTCTTCCTTACGACCAATAATCAGCAGATGTCCATCCTTGTCGAAGTAACCGGCATCGCCGGTTCTCAACCAGCCGTCGCGGAAGGCCTCACGGGTCGCCTCCTCGTTTTGATAATACCCCTGAAATACCGAGCCGCTTTTGATGAGAACTTCCTGATTTTCATCGATTTTAAGCTCCACTCCCGGAAGGGGTCTGCCCACCGTTTCCGGTTTCACCTCATCATCCGGCTGAATCTGAAATATGCCTCCCGATTCGGTCAGGCCGTAACACTGCTTGAGATTGAGCCCAAAAGAACGGAAGAAGGTGATCACATCCGGGCTTATGGGATGCCCGCCCGTATAGGCGCCGAGGAAATTGGCGCAGCCGATCCGATCAAGCAGTCGTCGATAAACAGTGACCGAGGCAAGACTATAGAGCAGCTTCAGGCTCCAGGGAGGGCTTTTTTTCTCGACCCGGAGTGCCTCCATCGTACGCCCTGTTTTCTCGGCGGTATTGAAAAAATAGCGCTTGATAAAACCCGCATCGGACATCTTCACGCGAATCTTCGAGGCCATGTCTTCCCAGAAACGGGAACCGGTAATAATTCGTGAAGGGCCAATCTCCCGAAAATCGTCCATCACGGTTTCCGGCATTTCGGGGAAATTCAGCGTCATTCCGGTGTAAAGAGCAACACCAAAACACCACATCTGATCAACAATCCATGCGGGAGGCGACATCGACAGCCAGTTTTCCCCGGGTTTGATATCGACCGCCGCAGACCACATTCTACCGATGGAGATCAGGCCGTTGTGAGAGAGCGTTGCCATTTTGGGCAATCCGGTCGTCCCCGAAGTCTGTATCATCAGGGCTGTTTCGTCGCCCCTGCCTTTTTTGAGTTCCTCGTGGAAGAGCTCCGGATTCTGACTGTCGAGTTTTTCGCCTTCAGCAAGCAGATCGGCAAAAGAGATAATCCAGTCATTATCCTTGTAGTAACGCATCCCCGTAGGATCTATGTAGATTATTTTTCTGACATGGTCTAATTTCTGACGGCTTTCGAGAAGCTTGTCAACCTGCTCCTGATTTTCCGCGAAAACGTAAGCCGCGCTTACCCTGCCGAGGGCGATGGCAAGCTCCCCGGCTACGGCTGAAGTAAAAAGGTTGAGACTGATCCCTCCAACCGCCTGCGTTCCCGTTTCAGCAAAAAGCCATTCAGAGTGGTTGTCGGTAATAAGTCCTACAACTTCCTTGCGTTTTATGCCGATTGCAATCAGACCAAGAGCGACCTTTTTTACGTAGCCAAGGTAATCTTTCCAACTGTACACATCCCAGATCCCATAGGCTTTTTCCCGTATGGCCGGGTTATCGCCAATACCGCTTTCGGCCTGGTATGCCAACATTTGGGGAACAGTTCCCTGGAAACTGTTCTTATTTGCGTCGTTGTCGAGACTCAAGAATGTTCCCCTTTCAGAGATTGTTATCATCCCCGAGGTATGCCTTGATCACCTCGGGGTGTTTGACGACTTCACCGGGTGCGCCTTCAGTCAGTTTCTCTCCGAAATTGAGCACAGCTATCCTTCGGGAAATACTCATGACGATAGCCATATCGTGCTCGACCAGGATCATTGTCTGGCCCCACGCGCGATTAAGCTCAAGGAGAAAACGCACCATGTCCTCTTTTTCTTCGAGATTCATGCCGGCAAACGGTTCATCCAGCACAAGGAGGTCCGGCTCAAGGGCAAGCGCACGCCCAAGTTCGATCCTCTTCATCATTCCGTAGGGAAGCGATCCAACCGGCTTGTTCCGGACGGACTGAATTTCAAGAAAATCAATGATCTCCTCCAGGATGCGGCGATGGGCAATCTCTTCTTCCTTGACCGATCTGGAAAAAAAACAGGCAGGCAAAAAACCGTAACTGTAGTGGATGTGCCTGGCAAGAAAAAGGTTGGAAATAACGGTCATGCCGGGGAAAAGTTCAATATTCTGAAATGTCCTTCCAATGCCGATTTTTACAAGCTCATGGGGGTGCAGATTCTGGATTTCATTTCCGTTAAAGATGATCTTTCCAGCCTCGGGGTGGTAGAAGCCGGTAATACAGTTCATGAGACTGGTCTTGCCGGCTCCATTGGGCCCAATGACGGAAAAAAGCTCGCCGCTCTTTACCTCAAGATCAACATTTGTAAGCGCCCTCACGCCTCCGAATGAAAGGGACAGCCCTTTGATTTGAATATCCGCCGGTCTTCTGGCTTTTTCTTTGTTTTTGTATATGGACGGCTGTCCCCTGAACGCCTTCATCTGAGTCTATCCCCCTGTTTAGAGCGCATACGGATACCCTTATGCCATGAGAGCCCATTGTAAAATCAGTCTGTCCGTCGCCCCGGCAAAAGCCGGGGCCCAAAACGGACTGAAAAGATGTTCTCACAGTGTCTTATTTGATCAGTTTTACATTTTCCTTGCCGGGGACGTAAAAGTTCGTCAGCGGTGTAAAGGTCCCATCCTCATTGACCGCAACCATCCGGCCGCTGAAGGATGCTTCATGATTGGCAGGCGAGTAGGAAACAGCGGGGATTAAACCACCAAAGTCTTCATTTTTGAACGATTCCATAGCGCTGTTGATTGTTGCGCTGTTGATGGCCTTGGATTTTTCATTTGCCCGAATCATGGCGCGTTCCATGATGCTTCCGACAACAACCCCTTCCCAGTAGGCGTTGTCAAATTTATCGACGGTCTTGTAGCGCTTGATCAACTCGTTCATCAGCTCAATTCCCTTGTTGTTGTCTCCGGGGAGGCAACCGGGAAACTGCATGGTGAGACGGTGTTTGATAAGACCCTGTCCCATCTTGAAGAAATCCGGATCCGTCGAGGTCCAGGTGCCGAGAAATGGAACATCGTATTTTATACGGTCGGCGCTGCGCAGTGCGGTAATGATGGCGGATGGAAGCATCTGAATGAAAAGATACTCGGCGCCGGCTTTCTGCAGGCGTAAAAGTTCTGTTGAGAGATCAACCGTCTTGGGCGGAAATTCCTCGATTGCAACGATGTTGATATTCTTTTTAGCTGCATATTCCTTCGCGGGTTTGTGTATGGAGCGTCCGTAGGCGTTGTTGTAGGTGAGAAGACCGACTTTCGGCGCATCTTTCCCTTTGTGAATGGCATGAATGTAGTCAAGAACAGCCTCAGAATCCAGGCGGTAGCTCCCGAAAGGCAGGTACATGTACTGAATGGGGGCTTCCAGAATCTCCCAGCCGGTCGAATAGTTAATGGTGGGAATTTTGTAATTCTGGATGACCGGTTTGGCGGCAAGCCCTTCTCCTGTTCCCCATGTGGCGATCATGTCAACCTTGTCCTGAACGGCGAATTTCTTGACCGCGGCTACCGCCTCGGGGACTTTGTAAGCGGTGTCAACAAGAATCATGTCAATCTTGTTGCCGGCAACACCGCCCTTTACTTCGTTCACATAGCGGAAATAGTCCTGCTGTCCCTTGGCGTGGAATTTCCCCCAGCTTGACGCGGGGCCCGTTAAATTAATGGCAGCGCCTACCTTGATAGCCTCCGCGAAAGCCATTCCGGTCCACAGAAAAGAAACGGCAACGATGCCAACCAGACACACTCTCCTAAAAATTTTCATGTTCACCCTCCTCCAATAAAAAAAATTATGAGCCACAGTAGACCACTTATACCGTGGGCATCTAACCGCCCAGACAAATCAAATCAATGTCCATGGCGCTACCCCGCAAGAAGAAACCGACGCAACCGTTTTTTTTGTCAAACCTGCTTTTTTTTGGAGTTTTGCATTTCTGTGTTTGTGTGCTCGAGTGGGTCTATAAAACACGGGCCATGTCAAAGTCAAGGAAATTTTGCTTCTCCCGCGCATATTCCCAGCTTTTCGCACCGGTAATGGAGAGAATCATACGTTATGCCCAGAAACTCGGCAGCCTTTGTTTTGGATCCACTGGATTTTTTCAGCGCCTTTTGTATGAGGCTCTTTTCAAATACCTCCATCATCTCGTTGAGATTCCCTGCTTGTTCGGAAACATCGACTTGCAGAGCGGCGCTGACCTGATTTTTCTTTTGATCGACGATCATCACATTGTCCGGAAAAAGATTGTCGGGCAATATGATATTGGAGTTCTCCATGGCCACGCTTCTTTCGATGATGTTCTTCAATTCGCGAATGTTGCCTGGAAATGGATAATCCATCAGCAGATCGAGCGCATAAGATGAAATTGTTTTCACCTCTTTTTTCTGCTCTTGTGAATACTGATCAATAAAGTGTTTGACCAGAAGCGGGATGTCTTCCTTTCTTTCGCGAAGCGGCGGGATCGAAAGAGGAATGACATTGAGTCGGTAGTAGAGATCCTCACGGAATTTTTCCGATTTGACCATTTCGTAAAGATTTTTGTTGGTGGCGGAAATAATGCGCACATCAACCAGTATGTCATCGGGACCTCCAATGCGTCTGAAGGTTTTTTCCTGAACCACCCTGAGAAGCTTTACCTGCAGGGAAGGGGGAAGCTCCGCTACCTCATCCAGAAATATGGTCCCCCCGTTCGCAAACTCGAAAAGCCCCTGTTTGTCGCTGTAAGCCCCCGTAAAGGCGCCCTTGCAATAACCAAAGAGCTCGCTTTCAAGAAGGTTTTCCGGTATCCCCCCGCAGTTGATGACGACAAACGGCATTTTGTTGCGGGAGCTGTTTTCATGGATTGCCCTTGCCACAAGCTCTTTGCCCGTCCCGCTTTCCCCGAGAATCAGGACATTTGTGGTCGTTTGTGCGATTTTTCTTATTATTGCGAATATTTTCAGCATTTCATCACTGCTGCCGATCATTTTTCCGAAATGCTCCTGCTCCCCAATCTCTTTAAGAAACAGCATGTCTTCGAGTTTCTTTTCCGTTCCGGCCAGGGCTTTTTTTGCGATCTCCTTTAAATCTTCAATCCGTGAACTCTTTTCAAAATAGTCGAAGGCGCCCTCCTTCATAGCCTCGAGCGCGGTTTCCGCTGACGCGTAAGCCGTCATGAGAATGACCATGGTTCCTGGTGAAGTTTTTTTTACATCCTTGAGAAAGGTCAATCCGTCGGTATGGGGCATTTTCAAGTCGGTAATGACCAGGTCGAAGGATTCCTTGCGACAGCGCAGGATTGCCTTTGCGGCGTCCGGCGCCGTGGCAACCCTGTGCCCCTCCCTGCTGAACATGATCTCCAGAAGCTCCCGCATGCCTTGCTCATCGTCAACGATAAGAATATTGGACATTTTCACCTCTTCAACGCAAATTTTAATTTTTACAGTAAAGAACCTGTACTGGGAAAGTAACGGTGAACGTGGTCCCCTGCTTTGGTTCGCTGTTCACGGTAATTGTTCCCATCCAATTTTCAATGATGCGGCTTACCACTGCCAGCCCCAATCCTGTCCCCACGGTGCGCGTGGTGTAGAAGGGATCAAAAATTTTCTGCAAATCTTTTTTTTCAATGCCATTCCCGCTGTCTTTGATAACGATCTCCACGGAATCTATCCCTTCAAGCAAAACATTTTTCGCTTCCAGAATGAGTGTCCCGCCATTGGGCATCGACTGAAGGGCGTTTGCGGCAATATTCCATAAAATTTGTTTTAGTTCTGCAACGTTAACAGTGATCCTGAATTTCTCCGGAGGAAGTTTGATCCTCAAATCCAGCGGTTCGCGCCAGTCGGGGAGAAGACGAAGAGAATCGACAACCTCGTTAATGACCTCCTGGAGAACAACGTCTTCACAGATGCCGGGTGCAGGACGGGCCAACAGAAGAAAATCCTTCAGAAATTTTTCCAGTTGTTCCTTTTCTCTCAAAATGATGTCAAAAAGTTTCTGGTTGCCGTGGTCAAGCAGGATATCCTGTCTGAGGAGCTGGACTGACCCGCCTATGGCGGCAAGGGGATTGCGTATTTCATGGGCGAGATTGGCGGCAACTTCACCGGTAAAGGCCAGGCGGCGATTCTTTTCCAGGGCCTCTCGCATATTCATTACTTCTGTAATATCCTGAAATATTAAAATATCTCCAATGACATTGTCCTGTGGATCCTTCAGGCTGGAAAAAGAAGCGCCAAGTTTCAATTCCAGACCTTTCAGTGTATGAAATATTCCCTCGAAATGTGCCGACTTGGAGGAGCTGCCTGTCTGTGTTTTCTGCTGCTGCAGATAACTGTCAAGATCAGGAAATATCTCGGAAAGCAGGTGATTTTCCACTTCGCTGAAAAGATAGCCAGTAATCGTTGATGCCGTACGATTGAAAGATTTTATTCTGCCATTCAGATTTACGGTAATGATTCCCGTGCTGACAGACTCAACAATGCTTTTATACAGGATGTCAAGCCGGGCGAAAGCATCCTGCTTCTCAGCCAGAAGCGCCCTCGTTTTTCTTTCCTGACCGACGACGTAAATGGATAGTAATGCGGTAAAATAGAAGGATAATATATGGGTGACAACCCTGGCCAGCACATAGCCGACCTCAAGACGATACGTTGTGAACTGGGAAACAACTAACGGATTTATCAGTCCGTAATACTCAAGGATTGCCAAAAGAGCGTAAAGGACGGCCGCGGCGGTGGCAATCACCAACCCTCCTTTTTTTTCAAGAAATATGACTGTGTAGATGATGACGAGGGGATAAAAGATTGAATAGATGCTTTGGATCCCGCCTGTTCCGTAAACAAAGGATGTTATGAGAACAAGATCCGCACCACTCTGAATGTAGATGTTAACGGCCGTGTTTCTATGATAACGGAGGAGCAAAGCAAAAATTATCGAAAACGTGCAGGTAAAAATGATAGCCAGCGCGAAGATGGAAATGGGGGTATCAAAGAGTCCGGCTCCAGAATTTAATTCGGCATAGACATGGATGCCCAGAATGAAGGTAACAATAAACAGCCGGGAGAGGATAACCAGACGAATTCGTTCTATTGTACTATCCGGCGGAATGGTTTTTTCTTCCATGATTGCCTGAATCGGTTAATAAAATGGAAAGTTAAAAAGCTCTGTCCTATTACGTTCAGTGAACGTAAAAGTCAACACGGCAGTTGCAAATTGTCCGCGGGTTTACAAGCTCGAACGGTTATTGCTTGACAACCGGAAACTCTTGCTCTAATCTTCCGCCGCTTTTTGGATTTTCTCCGTTCTTTCTTTCAGACGGAGCGATCACAACCATGCACAACGGTTTCGTGTGAAGATGCTGACATCCAGTAATCAATAATCTAATTTCAGAAAGGGGTATGCTCAATGAACATTTTGATTTTTGGCCCGAATGGAAGCGGAAAAGGGACTCAGGGAGCGCTGATAAAAAAAAGGTTCGGCGTCCCACATATAGAAACCGGCGTCATATTTCGTGAAAACATAAAAAAACAGACGGAGCTCGGAAACAAAGCCAGGGGATTTATCGACCGGGGAGAGCTGGTTCCAGATGAAATAACCGTACCGATGATCCTCAACCGCCTCCAGGAAGAGGACTGCAAAGCGGGATGGCTGCTCGACGGTTTTCCCCGCAACCTGGCCCAGGCAGAGGCTCTTGCCGAAGCGCTGGATAAAGCTGGCATGAAGCTCGATTACGTCATCGAGATTGCCCTGGCCCGAGAGACGGCCAAAAACCGGATCATGGGACGTCGCATCTGCGCGGTTGACAATAACCATCCCAACAATATTTTCATCGATGCGATAAAGCCGGTGGAAAAAGACGGCAAACTGGTCTGCAGGGTGTGCGGTTCCGACCAGTTAAGCGCCAGGGCTGATGACCAGGACGAGGGAGCCATCAACAAGCGGCATGACATCTACTATGACAACCAGACGGGGACGCTTGCCGCCGTCAACTATTTCCGGAATCGGACGAGGGTCATCGAAGTTGACGGAGCACCCGGCGTAGGCGAGGTATCGGCGGCCCTTGCCGCAAAACTTTCCTGAGAGGGAAAATCAGGCAAGCCGTTCACGATGCACCACATAAAACATGACGGGGATATATGGACAAAATTAGAAATTTCAGCATCATAGCCCATATAGACCACGGCAAGTCAACCCTTGCCGATCGTCTGATCCAGTTTGCAGGCATTGTCGAGGATCGCAATTTCCAGGATCAGATCCTCGACAATATGGATATCGAACGGGAACGGGGGATCACGATCAAAAGCCAGGTCGTCTCCCTCCCCTACAGTGCCAAAGACAAAAAAGACTACACGCTGAACCTGATTGACACGCCGGGCCACGTTGATTTCAGCTACGAGGTGTCGCGGTCGCTGGCCTCCTGCGAAGGGGTCCTGCTGCTGATCGACGCCGCCCAGGGCGTGCAGGCCCAGACGCTGGCAAATCTCTACCTCGCCATGGAGCATAACCTTGAAATTATTCCCGTCATCAACAAAATAGACCTCCCTTCGGCCGACGTGGACCGGGTGATCGAACAGATCGAATCAGAGCTGGGTCTGGATGCGACGGATCATCTGAAGTGCTCGGCGAAGATGGGAATCGGCATCGAAGAGATCCTGGAGGCCGTCGTGACGCGCGTCCCCCCGCCCGAGGGCGATCCGGACGCCCCCCTTGCCGCTTTGATCTTTGACGCCAAGTACGACTCCTTTCGGGGAACGGTCATCCACTGCCGGGTATTCAACGGCACGGTGAAATCCGGCGATACGATTCGTTTTGTTTACAACAACTCCTCCTACAGAGTGGAAGAGGTTGGCCATTTTCTCCTGCAGCGGGAAAAAAGGGACCGCCTGAGCGCCGGCGATGTCGGATACATCATCGCCGGGGTGAAGACGGTTTCCGATGTCCGCACCGGCGATACGATTACGCTGGAAAATCGCCCCTGTGCAAAACCGCTCCCCGGATTCAAGGAGGTAAAGCCGGTTGTTTTTGCCTCGATCTATCCGATTGCCGCCGACGATTATTCTGATCTATCCGATTCTCTTGATAAATTTAAACTCAACGACGCTTCGTTTGTTTATGAGAAAGACTCCTCCGCCGCCCTTGGTCAGGGTTTTCGCTGCGGCTTTTTGGGATTGCTCCACCTGGACATTGTTCAGGAACGTCTGGAGCGGGAGTTTGACCTCTCGATCATCATCTCCGTCCCCAGCGTCCGCTACCGCTTTACGCTGAAGGACGGCACAACGCTGTTTGTGGACAACCCCGCCCATTACCCGGACCAGATGTCCATTCTCAAAGGCGAAGAACCGTACATCCGGGCTGCCATGATGCTTCCGGAGAGGTACATGGGCGCCGTGATGAAGCTCTGCATGGAAAAAAGGGGCGTCAATTCAACCCTGAACTACCCTACCCCCGGACGCGCGGAGCTTACCTATGAGATGCCCCTTGCCGAGGTGATCTTCGATTTTTACGACCGCTTCAAGTCCATCACCCAGGGATACGGCTCATTTGATTACGACATTATCGACTACCGGGAAAGCAGCCTGGTCTTGCTCGACATTCTGGTGAACGGGGAAAAGGTTGATGCCCTGTCCCAGATCGTCCACCGCGAACGTGCCCGCACCCGCGGTCTTCAGGCCTGTGAGCGGCTCAAGGAAGAAATACCCAAACAGATGTTCAAGATCGCCATCCAGGGGGCAATCGGCGGCGAGATCATCTCCCGGACAACCATTACCGCGTTCCGCAAGGACGTCATCGCCAAGTGCTACGGCGGCGACATCTCCCGGAAGAGAAAACTGCTCGAGAAACAAAAGAAGGGCAAAAAGAGGATGAAGATGATCGGTAACGTCAGTATCCCGCAGAGCGCCTTTCTGTCCGTCTTGAAGTCCGACGCGGAATAGACGTGTCGCAGCCCGGTCTGTACATTCACATCCCGTTTTGCAAAAGCAAATGCCGTTATTGCGCGTTTTATTCCGTTACAGGCTGCTTGTCCCGGACAGAAGAATTTCTCGCAGCCCTGCGGCAGGAAATGGCCCTCTCCAGCGACTGGACGGCTGCTTTCGATACGCTCTATATTGGAGGGGGAACCCCTTCCGTTCTTTCCCCGGCTCAATTGACGCGCATGATCGCCGATGCCCGCCGCTCCTTCTCCATTGAGGGGGAAGCGGAAATCACCGTTGAGGCGAATCCGGCCGATATAACGACCGACCTTCTTAAAGGCCTCCTTCAGTCCGGGGTCAACCGAATCAGCATGGGCGTTCAGTCCTTCAACGATGCGCTTCTCCGCTTTCTTGGCAGACGGCATCGTGGAATGCAGGCTGAAGAATCAGTGCGACTGGCGCAAAAAAGGGGCTTTGACAATATATCCCTGGATCTCATTTACGGAATTCCCGGACAGAACAGGAAAGTCTGGGAAGATACCCTCCGCCGGGCAGTCTCACTTCACCCCTCCCACCTCTCCTGCTACCAGTTGACCGTGGAAAAAGGAACCCCCCTGCATCAAGAGGCCGCTCAAGGCAGGGTTCTGCTGCCCGATGAAAACAGCCAGGCGGAGTTCTTTTTTTTCACCTCCGAATTTCTGCAAAAAGAGGGGTATCTTCACTATGAGGTCTCCAATTTTGCCCTGCCCGGCCATGAATCGCGCCATAATCGTAAATATTGGGATCACACCTGCTATCTCGGTCTGGGACCGTCGGCGCACTCTTTCAGGGCGCATCAGAGGCATTGGAACATCTCTTCGGTGGATGGCTACAGCAACGCACTGACGACCGGGCATCTCCCCGTCGAAGGAAAAGAGACGCTGAACCAGGAAAATTTACGGATGGAAAGCCTGTTTCTCGGCTTCAGGACGCGGGCCGGGATCTGCCTCCAGGATTACAACCTCCGTTTTGGCGGGGACCTGCTGAAAGAAAAAAAGGGTGCAATCGATCACCTTGTCAGAGGTGGTTTTCTGGAGATAAAGGACGGTTTTCTCAAGCCAGCCATCAAAGGGATGGCCATCGCCGACAGCCTCGCTTTATTGTAAAACACCCTCCAGCGCCCTGTTTACGATGGGGCTGGAGGGTGTTTCCCTGATGGTAAATTTATACAGACAACGTGATATGTTTTCGTGCTTCCCCTTTTTCGAGTTCGGTAAAAACATCTCCGATGTTTTCCTGAATGCGCTTGATCCCTTCGTTGATTTCGCCCCCGAGGAAGCGAACGCAGGCGAATTTTTTGAGAATGCGCGTGATGTTCGGGCCAAAGTTTTTCGAAACGGCCACATTGACCTTTTCCTTCACCAGGAGTCCCATGATTCCCCCTGCCTTGACAGGGTCCCCGTGAACATCCTCAGCATCGTCTTTGTCTGTGGAATTATCGATTCTTTTGATTAATTTCACGTTGTTTTCGTCAATTTCGTAAATATCGAAATAACGGGCGTCTCCAAAATGCCTTTCCATGAAACTCTTGCCGTCGTCCGTGGCAAATGCGGCTGTAATCTTCAAAATGCTCTCCTATATCTCTTTGAGCTTCAGCGCCTGTTCGGTCAAAAGCGACTTGAAGCGGTCCAGCGTAACATTGTAGCCTTGCAGAGGAATTCCCATCCAGTCGGAGTATTCGATAAACTCTTCGGGGCGCTCTTCCATGAACTGATCGATGTACCCCACGCCGTCGAGCACGATTGCCCCGCCGGTGTGCTTGGGGAAGTTTTCCGTGGCAAAGCCGACGTCCTTGTAGTAGCCCCTGAAGACCTGTTCGCGAAACTTGACCCATCCCGGCGTCATCCACCACACCTTCTCGCCGCCGGCCACCTCCTGGGCAATCCTTTCGCGCTCCTCTTCCGAGGCGATCATGTCCATGCAATGGGTCGCATTGACCCGGGCAACCCCTTCACCCAGATCGGCGATGACCTTTTTCATGGTTCTGTAGGGATCGACCATGTTGATGTAACAGAACTTGCCGCCGTAAACGACGATGATTTTTTTGACGCTTTCCCTTGCCTTTTTCACCCGTTCATCGAGCTGCTCCTCCAGCTTCAGGGCATTGTCGTGCATGCCAGGCGTGGTGTAAAGTATGTGATCGGTATCAAGAAAACCCTCTTTCTTCAGATGGCTTAACTCCAGACTCATGGTGCCGCAGGCAACGATCGCGATATCGGAAAATGAAACAGAATCCATGGATGCTCCTCCTTGATTTTTTATCTGTTGAGCCAATTGCAAAATAAGCTAATCCGTCGCCCCGGCGAAAGCCGGGGCCCAGAAAGGGATGAAAAGACTGGATTCCGGCTTTCGCCGGAATGACGAAGAAGGACTTTTGCAATT
>DYTH01000110.1 GCA_020726025.1 Syntrophus aciditrophicus
GGATAAGCTGATTTTAAACGCTATTCATTGATGCTCTCGTCAAAAGTCTGAAATTCCCTCCCCCTTCACGGGGGAGGGTCAGGGTGGGGGCGATAAGTGACTGTATTTCGGGATGTAGTTTTCCCCTCCTCTTAATCCCCTCCCGCAAGGCTGGTCTTTGCACACACTTGACACAGGGGGTGGCTATAATTGTTTGAATTACATAATTTTTTTACTTCTCTGGATTCCGGCTTCCGCCGGAATGACAGCTTTGTTTATTCCTCCGTCATTCCGGCGAAAGCCGGAATCCAGTAACATGGCGATTATTATACAAATTAATACAGTGGTTCCCCCCTTGCCCATGCCCCCTGTGT
This sequence comes from Syntrophus aciditrophicus, assembly GCA_020726025.1. Taxonomy (GTDB): domain Bacteria; phylum Desulfobacterota; class Syntrophia; order Syntrophales; family UBA5619; genus DYTH01. Next base: position 354 of record DYTH01000110.1, read on the forward strand.
CAAGTGTGTTTTATGACCAGCCGCCTTAGGGGTACAACGGCAGTGAATCCTCCGCTATTTTACATAGGGATTGCATTCAGTCCAGATAGCTGTTAAGTTCGACGCCTCTTCGGGCAGGCCCTCTTCGGGCAGGCCCTGCTTTTTGCGGGAACGTGCCGGAGGGATTAAATCATGCAAGAAAGGCTGAAAAATGATCGGGATTTCAAAATTATACTGCGGGGCGGTTGAACCGGGGGATGTGCTTCGGTACAATCGCGAATCCAAAAAACTTCCCTCGCACCTGCTGCAGTTTTCGAAGGACAAAAAACCGGTGATCGTCTGGAATGTCACCAGGCGCTGTAACCTGAAGTGCATCCACTGCTACGCCGGCTCGCAGAACATCGACTATCCGGATGAACTGACCACCGATGAGGCAAAGGGGGTGATTGCGGACCTTGCGGCCTTCGGCGCGCCGGTTCTGCTCTTTTCCGGAGGGGAGCCGCTGATGAGACGGGATTTGCCGGAGCTTCTCGAAGAGACGGTGAAAAAGGGAATGCGGGCGGTCATCTCGACGAACGGGACCCTCATCAACGAGGAGAAGGCCAAAATATTCAAGGAAATCGGGTTGTCCTACGTCGGCATCAGCCTCGACGGCACGCAAGAGACGCACGACCGTTTCCGCGGCGTCCCCGGCGCCTATGAGGCGTCGATGAAGGGGTTGCGTCTCTGCCGGGACATGGGGATCAAGGTCGGCCTGCGCTTTACGATCAACAAGTACAACGTGGCCGATGTGCCCTCCATCTTCGACATCATGGAAGAGGAGAACGTCGAGCGCTGCTGCTTCTACCATCTGGTCTATTCCGGGCGAGGCTCGGCCCTGGTTCACGACGATCTGAATCACGAGGAGACGCGGAAGGTTGTCGATCTGATCATGGACAGGACAAAGGATTTCTTCGACCGCGGACTTCCGAAGGAGATACTGACGGTCGATAACCACGCCGACGGACCGTACGTCTATCTGCGCCTGTTGAAGGAAGACCCGAAACGGGCGGCGGAGGTGCTGGAGCTGCTCCAGATGAACGAGGGGAACTCATCCGGAAACGGGATCGGCTGCATCAGTTGGGACGGCGAGGTTCACCCGGACCAGTTCTGGCGCGACATTTCGTTCGGCAATGTCAGAAAGAGACCATTCGGTGAGATCTGGACGGATATGAGCAACCCGCTTCTGGCCAAGCTCAAGAACAAGGGACCCAACGTGACGGGGCGCTGCTCGACCTGCCGCTGGCTTCCCATCTGCGGCGGCAATTTCCGTGCCCGCGCCGAATCGGTTACGGGCGATATCTGGGCCTCCGATCCGGCCTGTTTTCTGACCGATGAGGAGATCAAAAAATAGGGCACGGTCCCTGATTTAAGGAGAAAGACATGCAATTTCCGGAGTATCGGCCGCGCCGGTTGAGAAAAAACGCGAATTTCCGTCGCATGGTGTGCGAGACGCGCCTGACGGTTGACAACCTGATCTACCCGCTTTTTGTCGTCACCGGGAAGAAAGTGAAAAAACCGATCCCGTCGATGCCGGGGAATTTCCAGATGTCGGTGGACAACATCGTCCTGGAGGCACAGCGTCTTAAGGAACTGGGCATCCCGGCGGTGATTCTCTTCGGCATTCCGGACAAAAAGGACGAGGTCGCCTCGCAGGCCCTGATTGATAAAGGCGTCGTCCAGACGGCGATCCGCGAGATCAAGGCGAAAGCGCCGGATATTCTTGTCATCACGGATGTCTGTGTCTGCGAATACACCAGCCATGGCCATTGCGGGATCATCGAAAAGGGCGAAGTGGCAAACGATGTGACGCTGGAGGCGCTCTCCGAGATGGCCGTTTCACACGCGAAGGCCGGCGCCGACATGGTGGCCCCCTCGGCGATGATGGACGGTCAGGTGGGCGCGATCCGCGAAGGACTTGACGAAGCCGGCTTCGAGACGCTCCCTGTCATGGGCTATTCCGCCAAGTACGCATCGTGTTTTTACGGCCCGTTCCGCGAGGCGGCCCAAAGCGCCCCGGCCTTCGGCGACCGCCGCGGCTACCAGATGGACCCGGCCAACTCCGACGAGGCGATCCGCGAGATCACCCTCGATGTCCAGGAGGGGGCCGACATCATCATGGTAAAGCCCGCGCTTCCCTATCTTGACGTCATCCGGCGGGCGAAGGAGGAGTTCGACCTTCCCCTTGCCGCCTACAACGTGAGCGGCGAATTCGCGATGATCAAGGCAGCGGCCGCCATGGGCTGGCTTGACGGCGAGCGGGCGATGATGGAGTCGCTGACCGCCATCAAACGCGCCGGCGCCGACATGATCATCACCTACTTTGCCCCCGAGGCGGCGGAGTTTTTGAGACGAACCGGCAGGGGTTTAAATCCATGACGACTGAAGACAAATCTTCGCTGATCCTGCCCCACACCATCCGGATGATCGCCTGGGAGATAACCCGGAGCTGCAATCTTGCCTGCAAGCACTGCCGCGCCTCGGCGCTGCACGGTCCCTACCCGGGGGAACTCAGCGCCGAAAAGGCCATGCAGGTGATCGACGAGATCGCCGCCGTCGGCAAGCCGGTCATCATTCTGACCGGAGGGGAGCCGCTTCTGCGCGACGACGTCTATGACCTGGCCTCTTACGGCGATTCAAGGGGACTTCGGATGGTGCTCGCGACAAACGGGACACTGATGAGCGACGCTATCGTCCGGAAATTGATCGACTCCGGGATAAAGCGGGTGAGCGTCAGCATCGACGGCGCTGATGCGGCCAGCCACGACGCCTTCCGGGGGGTTCCGGGGGCCTTTGCCGGGACGATGCAGGGGATCGAGTCAATGAAGCGGGTCGGGATGGAATTCCAGATCAATACGACGATCACCAGGGGAAATCTCGACCAGATGCAGGCAATTCACGATCTTGCCCATCATGTCGGTTCGGCCGCGCACCACATCTTTCTTCTCGTCCCCACCGGGCGCGGCAAGGAGATGGCCGATCAGGAGATATCACCGCTCCAGTACGAAGAGACGCTGGACTGGTTTTTCGACACGGGGCTTGCCTGCTCGATGCAGTTGAAGGCGACCTGCGCGCCCCACTACTACCGGATCTTCCATCAGCGCCAGAAGGAGCTTGACGGCTCGTCCGGGAGAATGGCCGCCGCCGAGCGCACCAGAGATGTCCGTTCGCTCCACTCGATGACCCGCGGCTGCATGGGTGGAAGCTCTTTCTGCTTCATTTCCCATACCGGGCAGGTGCAGCCGTGCGGCTATCTGGATTTGGACTGCGGCCAGTTGAAGGAAAACAGCTTCGGCGAGATATGGGAAAACTCAAAAATATTTCAGGACCTGCGCGATTTGAGCCTCTACAAGGGAAAGTGCGGCCGCTGCGAATTCCTGAAGGTGTGCGGCGGCTGCCGGGCCCGTGCCTACGAGGCGACGGGCGATTACCTGGCCGAGGAGCCGTACTGCATCTACGAGCCGAAAAAGCTCGCCTGAAACAGCTTAAAAATGCCTTATTTACCGTGGGTTGCAATGGACGAGACCGATAAAAAGATCCTCAATTTGATCCAGGAAAATTTCCCGGTAACGGCGCGCCCCTTTTTGCGCATTGCCGAACAGACGGGTTGCGACGAGCGGGAAGTTCTCGTCCGCGTGAAAAGAATGAAGGAAGAAGGCGTTATTCGCCGGATCGGGGCGGTCTTTGACTTAAGAAAGCTCGGCTTCAAGAGTACCCTCTGCGCGGCCCGCGTTCCCGAAGAGAAGGTGGCCGACTTTGCCGCCGCGGTCAACTCTCTCGACGGCGTCACCCATAACTACCGACGCGACAACGCGTACAACATCTGGTTTACATTGATCATGACCGGCGAGGACGCAATCGCGGCGACGCTGGAAAACATCAAAAAAGAGACCGGCGTTGACGACATCCTGAGCCTCCCCGCGACGCGCACCTTCAAGATCAACGCAAAATTTGACGTATAGCCCAAGCGGAGCTTTATTTTCCCGTTAGCCTGCTTCTTCTTTGCGAAGGGACGGGGTCAAAGGGTCGTCGCCCGGGAAATTTTTGGAGAAGACATGATCGATAAACAACCTGAACGTCCCCGTTTTGTCGTTGTGGATGGGAGCAATTACCTGTTTCGCGCCTACTACGCAATTCGCGAACTCTCAAATTCAAAAGGTTTCCCGACCAACGCGATCTACGGCTTCACCAACATGCTGATGAAGCTCCTGCGGGACAAAAAGCCGGACTACATCGCCGTCGCCTTCGACGTGAAGGGGCCGACCTTCCGCCACGAGGCGTATGGGGAGTACAAGGCGACCAGAAAAGAGACACCCGATGCCCTCATCCCGCAGATCCCTCTGGTCAAGGAGGTCACCCGCGCCTTTTCGATCCCGATCCTCGAAAAGCAGGGGATCGAGGCAGACGACATCATCGGCACGCTTGCCGTGCAGGCCGCCCTGCGGGGGATGGAGGTGATCATCGCCTCCGGCGACAAGGACATGATGCAGCTCGTTTCCGCGGACGTCGTCATGTTTGACGCGATGAAGGACAAGACCTGGGATGTGGCGGCGGTGAAGGAGCGCTTCGGCGTGGAACCGGCGCAGGTCGTCGATATCCTCGGGCTGATGGGCGATACGTCCGACAACATTCCCGGCGTGCCGGGCATCGGCCCGAAGGGGGCGCAGCGTCTGATTGAGCAGTTCGGCAGCGTCGCCGCGATCCTCGCCCATCCGGAGAAGATTCACAACGAAAAGACCCGAAACGCCATCCTGCAAAATGCCGACAAGGCGCTCCTCAGCCGCGATCTGGCGCTGATCCGCACAAATGCCGCGTTCGATTTCAGCATCGAAGAGTGCCGACGCCGCGAACCGGACCGTGAAAAACTGGTCGGCTGTTTCCGTGAATTCGAGTTTTCGTCTCTGCTTCAGGAGTTCAAGGGCGAAGCCCCGGCCCGCGAGGTGAAGTTCCGCGTATGCAGAGACCTCGACGATCTGACCGCCCTGATAGAAACGCTGAAAACCGCGGGCGCTTTTTCCTTCGAACTGCTGCTCTCCTCGCCGGAGGCTACCCGGGCGTCGCTTACGGGTTTGGCCGTTTCGACAGGGTCAGGGGAGGGGTTCTACATCCCTTTTATCTGCGATGGCGATTCTTCGCTCCTTTGTGCCGATCATGCCCTGGCCGGACTCGCCCCTTTTTTTGCCGACCCGGCGGTCGCCAAATATGGCCACGATCTGAAAACCGCGATTATTGTTCTGTTGCGTCGCCATGTTTCGCTGCAAGGCGCGGGCTGCGACACAATGATCGCGTCGTATCTGGCAAACCAGGCGCGCCGCGGCTTTGAGCTGGCTGATGTCTTCTTCGACACGCTCGGACGTCAGATTCCCTCCCAGAAGGATGTTCTGGGAGGGGGTGTTAAAGCGGTTTCCTTTTCCTCTCTTCCTTTGGAAAAGGCGGCCTCATACGCGGTGGAGAGGGCCGCTGCGATATTTCCGTTATTCCAAACGCTTGCGGCCCGTCTTGATAAGGACGGGATGAAAAATCTTCTTGACGATGTCGAGATGCCGCTTATCCCGGTTCTGGCGGCGATGGAGGGCCACGGCGTTCTTCTGGATACGGGTTTGATGCGGGAGATGTCCGCCGAAATGGAGCAGCTCCTCCGGCTTTCGGAAGAAAAGATCTACACGCTGGCCGGTGAGACATTCAACATCAACTCCCCGAAACAGTTGCAGCACATCCTCTTTGACAAACTGGGAATGCCTCACGGACGCAAGATCAAGGAAGGGTACTCCACCGACGTCGATGTGCTTGCTTCGCTTGCCCTGAGCCATGAACTCCCCGCGGAGATCATGGCCTACAGGGGGCTTACGAAACTCAAATCGACCTACATCGACGCGCTTCCGCCGCTGGTAATGCCCCGGACAGGACGAATCCATACCACCTGGAATCAGACGGCGACGGCAACCGGCAGGCTTTCCAGTTCCAACCCCAACCTGCAGAACATTCCCATCCGGACGCTTGAGGGAAAGAGAATCCGTCAGGCATTCTTCGCCCCGCCCGGCTGGGAGATCGTCTCCGCGGACTACTCGCAGATAGAGCTGCGCGTCCTTGCCCACCTCTCCGGAGACGAGGCGCTCCGGGAGGCGTTCGCCTCGAAAGAGGACATCCACAGCCGCACCGCTGCGGACATCTTCGGGGTCTTCCCGGAGATGGTAAGCCCTGACATGCGACGTCAGGCAAAGGTGATTAATTTCGGCGTGCTCTACGGGATGAGCGCCTTCGGCCTCGCGAAGGAACTGGGGGTTTCCCAGAAGCTTGCCCAGGTTTATATCGACAGCTATTTCAAGCGGTATAGCGGCGTACGCGCCTATCTCGACGAAATACTCGCCGGGGCGAAAAAGAACGGATACGTCGCGACGCTCCTCAATCGTCGCCGTTATCTCCCGGAGATTTCCAGCCCCCAGGCCCAGATCAGGCAATTTGCCGAGAGGACGGCGATCAACGCCCCGATCCAGGGAACCGCCGCTGATCTGATCAAGGTGGCCATGGTGAACATTCACCGCCGCTTGCGTGAAGAAAAATTCTCCGCGGTGATGATCATGCAGGTGCATGACGAGCTGGTGTTCGAGACGCCGAACGCTGAAAGGGAGGCGCTGGCAGAGATGGTTCGCTCTGAAATGGAAGGGGCGATCAAGCTCTCCGTGCCGCTGAAGGTCGAGATCGCCTGGGGAAAAAACTGGGATGAGGCGCACCAGTAAATTGATAACAATTGGCAACTATTCAGCAAAATTATTTTGCGTTTTTTGAAAACACATTTTTCAGTCCACTATTGATGAACTCGTCAAAAGTCCAAAAACCGTCATTCCGGCGAAAGCCGGAATC
>DYTH01000111.1 GCA_020726025.1 Syntrophus aciditrophicus
CGTGTCAAGCACGGAATGACAAAAGGGGACAAAATCGACTTTTGACGAGACCATGATTCTTGACATAATCACAAATCCGTGAATAGGTGCCCCGGAATGAAGCCCGGCATGATACACAGGTTTAACGGCCAGAAAAAAATTTCAAATAAACTATTTATGGGAGATTGCGATGCGTTGCTGCCTGTCCGACGAAGAAATTGACCGCTTGATCAAGGAAGATATCCCCTACTTCGATTTGACCACTTTTGGGCTGGGGATAAACCAGAAACCGGGAACCATCGCGTACTACACCCGCCACCCGATCACGGTCTGCGGAACCGAAGAGGCGGCGAGGGCGCTGGCGAAATGCGGCGCAACGATCACATCCTTGACCGAATCAGGCTCGACGCTTACCGCAGATCAGCTTCTTCTCAAGGCAGAGGGCAACGCCGAGTCCCTGCACGCGGGATGGAGAATTGCCCTCAATCTGATGGAGTATGCGTCAGGAATGGCCACGCGCACCACAAAGATGGTAAAAACCGCGCAGGCTGTGAATCCGGAGGTTTCAATCGTCACCACCCGGAAGGTCTTTCCCGGGACAAGGGCGATGATGATCAAGGCCGTCACCACCGGTGGAGCGCTTCCCCACCGCCTTGGACTGTCCGAAACCATTCTTGTCTTCAAGCAGCACTTCGTTTACCTGGGAGGATTCTCCGGGCTGCTGGATAAAATCACGCGGTTAAAACAGCAATTTCAAGGGCATAAAATCACCGTGGAAGTAGATTCGCTGCCGGATGCCCTGACGCTTGCCGAAACCGGCGGGGTGGATATCATCCAGTTGGACAAGATCCCTCTGCCGGAACTCGCTGCCTTCGCGCCGACATTCAAAAAAAGCCATCCGGCAATCCTTCTGGCCGCGGCGGGCGGAATAAACCAGGAAAATGTCGGGGATTACGCCGCAACCGGCGTCGATTTACTGGTCACAAGCCAGCTCTACTTCGGCAAACCCGCGGACATAGCGGCGAAGATGCTTCCCCGGTCTTCAGACCCTTACAATCAATGACTTTTTGACCTGCCCCCTTTGCAGTCCCTCGCGGTTTTGCAAGGCGACTTTAATGACCTCTACCTTGAAGCCGGCGACGATGTGATCCGCGCATCGCTGTAAATCCCCGGGAAAAGCGCCACCCGGCCTGAACAATGGATCAGGAAACCCGAATTTACCTTTTGAATTCCATCCGGAGTATATTCTGACCGCCCTGTCTCTGGTAGCTGGCGCCATCGGAAAGCCTGCGGACAAGATGTATCCCCAGACCACCGATCGGACGCTCCTCAATATCGAGCGTAGTATCCGGATCGGGGCGCGACAGAACATCAAAAGGCCGACCTTCGTCGGAAATTTCAAGAACAAACAGACCGTTGTCGTCGATGCAGGTTATCTTCGCATCGCCTGCGCCATCCGGATAGGCATAGTGGCAGATATTGACGAAGACCTCTTCGAGGGCAAGAAGCACGCCGAATTTCTTTCCGGCGTCAAGACCGAAACGGTCGGCGCATTCCTCGACAAAGGCGCTTACCGCGTCAAGATTTGCGATTATCGCTGCAAAACGCTTCGTATCGTGCGTCATAACTTTCAATGGTCTGTCAAGGCCGCCAGTGAAGCCGCCACGGAATCATCCATCTGAAAGATCGAACCAAATCCCGATATGTCAAACACCTCCTTGACGGCGCCGCGAACATTGGCAAAGCGCACCTTCCCCTGCTTTGCCTTCAGCAGCTTTGCGGTCACCAGAAGCCCGCGCAACCCGGCGCTGCTGATGTAGTCGAGCCTTTCAAAATCAATGACCAGCAGTGTTTCTCCCCCCTCGACCACGCTGTTGATTCTGCTTTCATACTCGGGCGCCGTAACGGCATCGAGCCTGCCTTTCATCGTCGCCACCGTCGCACCCGCCTCTTTCCTTATGTCGATTTCCATCTCTTTCTCCTGTATTGAATGATCGTTATTCCACGCAACACTAATAAAATATCACTGTCTGTCATCCCCGCGAAAGCCGTGAAGCATGCGCGGTGTCCTGAACTGCTCTAACCCTTTTTCCCCCGATAGGTAATCGCCATCAGTGTAATGTCGTCGGACTGCTGGGCGCCGTTGGCATAGTGAGCGACGTCATTGATGATTCCATGCACCATTTTCATAAGATCGTTTCGGGGGACAAATGCAAGCGCATCGAGCAGCCGCCGTTCGCCGTAGAGTTCCTCCGCCGGATTTTGTGCCTCGGTCACACCATCGGTATAGAGAAACAGGGTATCGCCGGGCTCCATCTGCAAGGTCTCCGCCTTATAGACCGTATCGGGCATGGGACCAAGAACAAAGCCTGATTCAACGACAAGATATTTAATTTCCTCTTTTTTTACAAATAGTGGAGGATTGTGTCCGGCATTGGCGAAACGCACCATGCCGTTTCTGGTATCGAGAATCGCGCAGAAGACCGTGGCAAACATGCAACTATCGTTTTCTTCCGCAAGAATGTTGTTTACGAACGAAAGCATCTTTTCCGGCTCGCCCAACCGCTGTCCTTCGGACTTGAGCAGGGTTTTTGCCACCATCATGTAGAGCGCCGCCGGAACTCCCTTGCCGGAAACATCGGCAATGAGAAAACAGAGATTATCGTCGTCGATAAAAAAGAAATCGTAGAAATCGCCGCCGACCTCCTTGGCCGGCGTCATCGAGGCGTAAATGTCAAATTCAGAGCGATCCGGAAAGGCAGGATACAGGCGGGGCAGCAAACTTGCCTGTATTTCCTTCGCCACGTTGAGCTCGCCCTGAATGCGCTCTTTTGCCGCCGTAGTTTCCGTGAGGTTTTTTATGTACCCCTTCAACGATTCTTTCATTGCCTGAAAATCGTGGGCGAGAAGACCGATTTCATCTTTGGAGTGGACAATGGGGATTTCCGCGTCAAAGTTTCCTTCAGCCAACGGGTGGGTTGCCGCGGCAAGAGAGCGCAAAGGCTTTGTCATTCCCCCGGCAATGACGATCACCGCCACGGTTAACAGAAGTATCCCGATAAAACCCATGATCGCCATAGTCACAGTCAAATGGTTAATATCTTCAACATATTCGGTTTCCGGAAAGACAACGGCAAGAGTCCAGTGCGTCGGGCGTATCGGCGCGTAGTACATCCATCCGTCAACGCCGGTCAGGCTTTTGTAGCGCATGAACCCCGATCCGCCCTGGATCATCTTTTTCCCGAGTTTTCGCAGAAAAGAGTCGTTGCGCGCCTCGGCGATGCTGAAGAAGGTCTCGTTCATAACGGCATCCTTGAGCGGGTGTGCCAGCACCATGCCGTTGCGGGAAAGAATGGAGGCGTAGCCTGTTTTCAGCACGCGGACAGACGAGGCAAGCCTGGTAAGCCAGTCCAGCGAGATATCCACCGCGACAATCCCCCGGATATGGCGCTCCCCGTCTGTTTCCCTGTAAAAAGGCACGGAGCAGGTGGTCATGGCTGTGTTTCCCGCGCCTTCATCAAAATAGGGCTCGCTCCATTCCACTTTTTCCAGTTCTCGTGGAATCTGGTACCAGTCCCAGTAGGGATAGGGAAGATTTTTGTAGGCGTCTTCAAGGCTGCTTTGCAAAATGCTTCCATCTTTCCGATAGAAATAGGGGGCGTACAGCCTTTTTTCAGGGGAAAAGGCGTAAGGCTCGAAGGCAACGGTCGATCCGTATATTCTGGGGTTGTTTTTTACAGCGGATCGGATCAGCTCGTGAAGCGCCCGCTCATCATAGCTACCGGTTTCCACGGCCAGGGCAACACCCTTCGCCGTTTCTTCAACAGAAACAAGCTCCGTCTCGATGCCGTGCACGAGCGATGATACAAGATTGCGCGCCCTTTTTTCCAGCTCCTGCTCAAGAATCAGCCGGGAACGGTAGTAGTTGTAGCCCAGGGTTGCTGCAAAAATAAGCGCGCTGCAAAGGGTTATCACCAGCGCCAGTTTGACGACAATGCTATTTTTCCCCGGCATCGCGTCTCCGGCAGAAAGCGGAATATTCCAGGCAGTCTTTGACAATTCCCTGATTGCGCATGGAAAGGCAAACCGCCTCATAATCCTGTTTTTGAAGACGACCGGACAATCTCCGATGGTGGCCAGATTCGGAAAGCGCCCTTATTTTTTCCAGCATCCATCGCTGATGAACGCGGATAGCCGGAACTTTTGCCTCGCGCATGTACTTGACAACGATGTCGATGGCCTCTTCGGGATGGGCGAAGGCGTACCGCCATCCATCCAATGACGCCTCGACAAAGGCATCGGCAAGGGCCGGATCCTTGAGGATGGATGATTCCAGCGCGTATATCCCGTCTTCCGGAAAATTCATTCCCATGGCATTGAGAAAAAAGAGGTTCAATTCATCACTGTCAACGCCCGAATTAAGGATCGTGTGGTACTCGTTGTACCACATCGCGGATGTCGCATCGATTCCGCCGCGCAAAAAAAGATTGACCGTGTGCGACAGAGGAACCTCGCGCGCATGGACGCCCGCCTGGGAAAAAAGGGCGTGGGGCGGGATGGAGAGATCTCCCCCCCACATCCCCACACTCCTGCCGTTCATCGCCGCTATCGTATCTATATTGCTTGATTTTCTCGTAATGAGCATCATCGCCGACCGCTGGATGATCTGCGCCAGGTTGACAAGCTTCAATCCTTCAGCACGATGGCGAATGGCGGTTGTAAGCCACAAGACGGCAAAGTCCGCTTTCTTGTCTTTGAGGGCTTGCACCGGCGAAATGCCCGGACCAGCCTTGATGATCGACAGGTCTATTCCGCGGGAGGCATAGATCCCTTTGTCGAGCGCCACGTAATAACCGGCAAACTGGGCTTGCGGAGACCACATGGGCGCCAGCGCGATCTTCTTCAACGGCGCCTCTGCGGCAAAGACCGGAACGGATGCCGCGACCATAAGCGCAAACAGCGCAACAGCGACAAAAACCGTCCTTCCCCAAAACCTGGATTCCCCTTGTTCCATACGCCCCTGAAAAGACGTCAAACCGCGTAAAACCTGCGTCCGGCAATTTTTAAACCATCTCAAGCCCCTGGATGCCGGTTTTCGCGGGGATGAAAATAAAAAAACATATTCAACGCCTGACGCAATCGCCATATCTTATTCCTGGTAAAGTTTCTCCAGCATGTCTCCGTATTTCTGCATGACCACCTGGCGCTTGAGTTTCATGGTCTGGGTCAGCATGCCGTTATCGAGTGTAAAGTCATCCAGTATGAACGCAAATTTCCGGGGAATCTCGTAGGAGCCGATGGTCTTTTTCAGATGGTTGCCGATTTCAGCCGTCAGCAGCTCCTTCAATTTCTTACCCTCGCCGCTGGCCGGGTCGAAAAGGTCCTTCGGCTCGACGGAGAGATTCAGCTCCATTGCGATATTTTTCAGCAGTTTCATGTCCGGAACAATCAGGCCGACATTGTAGTCGTGTCCCGCCCCGACGATCACCACGTTCAAAACCCACGGAAGCACCTTCATTTCCAGCTCGATTGTGTCAGGGTGGATATACTTGCCGTTGGCCAGTTTGTATTCCTCCTTGAAACGACCGGTGATGTACAAAAATCCGTCGTCGTCGAGACGACCCCGGTCGCCCGTACGCACCCCCCGCATCCCGTTCATCTCGACGATCACCTCAGCCGTCTTTTCCGGTTTGTTGTGATAGCCAACCATGCACTGCGGGCCAAAACAGATGATCTCACCGTCATTCCCGTTTTCGCCGGTACGGGAACGGTCGATCACGACCTTCGTTTTATTGATCGGCTTGCCGACCGAGCCGAGGCGGTTTCCCATCAGTGGAGAATTTATGGTGATCGCCGGCGAGGTTTCGCTCATGCCGTAGGCGTCGTAGGTGGGAATTCCGACATCGATGAAAAACTTCGCGATTTCCACGTTCATCGGGGCGCTTCCGGTGACGGCGTTTTCAAGCCTTCCCCCAAAACGGGCGCGGATTTTTTTCAGAACGACCGCATCGAGAAGCTTGTATTTCAAACCCGCCTTGCCGGTCTCCCGTTTGCATTTTGCCGCCTCGAGGGCCATTTCAAAGAGGGTCAGCTTCAGGCCGCCCTCTTCCCTCATTTTGGCCCAGACCCCGTTGTAAACCTTGTTGAAGATCCGCGGCACGGTGATCATGAATGTCGGCTGGATTTTTGGCAGATCCTCGATCAGCGTCTCGACCGACCCCATAATGCCGATGGAGGCCCCCCGCAACAAAAATGCATGCAAATCCGCAGTCATTCCAAAAGAGTGCGCCCACGGCAGCATCGAGATGCAGCGGCTGTTTTCGGTCAGGTTCAGAAACCAGGCCAGGCCCCCCTTGACGTTTTCCGCCAGATTGCCATGGGAAAGAAGCACCCCCTTGGGCTCGCCGGTCGTGCCGGAAGTGTATATCAACACGGCAACTTCGGCCGGTTCCGGATGAATGGCGGGTACGGGATTGGCCGCCCCTTTTTTCTCCAGTTCCTCCAGGGAGTTTTCACCTGAACCCTCAATCAGAAATATCTTTTCCAGTGTTGGAATTTCAGACTGAAAATCCTTTATCCTGGGTAGAATGTCCGCCCTGGAAACGAGCAGCGCCTTGATTGCGGCATCACGGACGATGTACTTCCACATAGAGACAAGCTCTTTTTCATACATCGGCACATAGGCCGCGCCCAATCCCTGGGCAGCCATCTCCCCGATCAGCCACTCCTTCCGGTTGTTGGCGATGATGCCTACCTTGTCCCCCCGCTTCACCCCTTCGGCAGCTAATCCTGAACGTAAATTATCAACACGCCTTGCTATTTCACTGTATGTCGTCCATTGGTAAACCCCCGATGCATCTTTTTCTCCGATCAGCGGATTTGCTCCGAATTTGGCTACGCTGTTTTCGAAAATAGCCACCAGATTATCCGGCGCATCAAACGTGTTATCATACGTGCCATACTCAAAAATTGCCATGATCTTCTCCTCTCCAAGGGTCAAAACGATGTCTTGCGGTTTGCAAGCTGCCTATAGCCAACATTATTGCAGGGCCGCTCCAGAGAACACCCCCACGAAACACGTACCGTACGAACGGCTCGTTCGCATTCGGGGTTTCGTATCATTCATCGGAAACTATTGCCATTAAAATTGTCATTTCCGGTCTGCGACAAAAATATAGGTAAATAGTTGACAAAGTCAGTAGGTTCCTCTATA
>DYTH01000112.1 GCA_020726025.1 Syntrophus aciditrophicus
AATCTTTAGCCATAAAAAACCCCTCCGGATGAGGGAGGGGTTTTTACGGAAATTTAATCCTTATCTCTTACAGCTTGCGTACATTCGCCGCAGCAGGGCCCTTGGGGCCGGATACCACTTCAAAGCTCACCCGGTCGCCCTCGGAGAGGGATTTGAACCCTTCCGCTAAAATGGCGGAATGATGTACAAAAACATCCGCGCCGCCGTCCTGTTCGATAAAACCGAAACCCTTTGAATCATTGAACCATTTTACTTTTCCTTCTGACATCTCTACTTCTCCTTTTTTGGGGGTCCTGCTGGGAACCATTCAATTATGCCGAGTCATTCGGCTTGCAGCCCGTCGTTTTACGCTTTACGCACAAAAAAACCGCACTTGCCATGATGCTGGTTTGCGCGGCCGACTTTTTCGTACGTTACCCAAAAACAAAAACGTGCTGCACATCAAGTGACGGGGATACTACACAATGATATTTATAAATGCAAGTTATTTTTTATAGTTTTTTATGGTAGAAGCCCTGCTTTCGGCAGGGTGCCGGGAGATGGGCTGAAAAAGGCATGACTGCCGCTGGAGGAATATGGGATTCGTATGGATTAATGGGGTTTCGGTCAGTTTCGGCGGCCCCCTGCTGCTCGATGACGCCTCTTTGCAGATAGAAAAAGGTGAACGGATAGGTCTTCTGGGGCGCAACGGTTCAGGGAAGTCAACCCTCATGAAATTGTTGATGGGCGATGTTACTCCAGATTCCGGTAAAATATTCGGCAATGAGGGGTTTAGGATCGGCATGCTTCCCCAGGACGTTCCCGATGACCTGCCGGGATCAATCTATGATGTCGCTGCCTCGGGTGGCAGTGAACATCTCGCATTGCTTCATGAATACCACGACGCTGCTGTTCGTTTGTCCCGCGGCGGCGAAGAAGGCATGCTGAAAAATCTTGAAATGGTTCAGCGCCGTCTGGAGGGTTCAGGCGGCTGGCGCTATCATCAGCGGGTGGAAGCGGCGCTTTCCCGATTTGGCCTCGACGGGAATGTCGAATTCAGATTTATGTCGGCAGGGATGAAACGGCGGGTTTTTCTGGCCCGGGCCCTGGTAAACGATCCGGATCTTCTTTTGCTCGACGAGCCGACAAACCATCTGGACATCGACTCTGTCCTCTGGCTTGAAGATTTTTTGCTCAACTTTGAAAAAACGCTGCTGTTCGTGACGCACGACCGGGCGTTTCTCCAGAGGGTCGCGACACGCATCGTGGAAATCGATCGTGGCCGGCTCACGTCGTTTCCGTGCCGGTACAGCATTTACCTTGACCGCCGTCAGGCCCTGCTCGAAGCCGAGCAAAATCAGGCGCGGGAGTTCGACAGGAAGCTTGCGCGCGAAGAGATATGGATCAGACAGGGCATCAAGGCGCGCCGCACCCGCAATGAGGGTCGGGTGAGGGCGCTGATGGAGTTGAGGCGAAAGCGCGCGGAACGTCAGGAGCAGGCCGGCAATGTGCGTCTTTCGATCCAGGAGGCGACCCGAAGCGGCAAGCTGGTCGTCGAGGCAAAAAATATCTGCTTTTCCTATGGGGATAACCGGATCATGGATGGATTTTCTACAACGATTATCCGCGGCGACAGGGTAGGCGTGATCGGTCCCAATGGCTCTGGTAAAACGACATTGCTTAAAATTCTTCTTGGAAAACTGGAAGTAAATGCGGGAAGTATCCGTTTCGGAACAGGAATTCAGGTGGCCTATTTCGATCAGCTCCGCGCGTTGCTCGACGAAAACAGGACTTTGAAGGACAATGTCGCCGATGGAAACGATACAATCGTCGTGGGAGGCGTTTCCCGTCACATTGTCGGGTACCTCCAGGATTTTCTTTTTCCCCCGGACCGGATCCTTTCGCCGGTCAGTTCGCTTTCGGGCGGGGAACGCAACCGCCTCCTGCTGGCCAAACTTTTCATTCTCCCGGCCAATCTCCTCGTTCTCGATGAACCCACCAACGATCTCGATATGGAAACACTGGAGCTGCTCGAAGAGCGTCTTTTTGAATACAGGGGAACCATTATTATTGTCAGTCACGACCGCTCTTTTCTAAATAACGTGGCAACCTCGACGATTGTTTTTGAGGGAGGGGGGAGACTTCAGGAATATGTGGGCGGCTATGACGACTGGCTCAGACAGAAGGGAAAGCAGGCCCGGCCGCTGAAGTCGGAACAGGATGAGGCGAGACTCAAAAAAGTGAAGGCCGCGCAGGAAAAACAGAAACTCTCCTACAAGGAGAATCAGGAACTGGAGGCGCTGCCCCGGGCGATTGAAGTTATGGAAAAAGAGCGGGATCAGTTGCACGCATTGATCAATTCCCCCGCATTTTATGCCGGACGGGACACCGGCAGGATCCATGAGGTTAACGAAGAGTTGAAGATTCTGGAGAGAAATCTGGAAGCTGCCTACAGCCGCTGGGAAGAACTGGATGGTCTCGCTGCAAAATTCGGCGGCCGACAGTCCTGATGAAATATCCATGATTTCAAACGATACGGCTCATTCTGTCTCTGGACGGCCCCGATTATCCGTCAGGGCTCGTCTTTTTTAATCGTTCCCTTCAACCGGTCGAGCTCTTCCCGGTACTGCTCCGCCTGAAGCCTGATCTGATCCATTTCATCCCGCGTTTTCTGGATTTTTTCTTCCTGTTTTGTTCGCTCTTCCCGTGCCCGATCCTCCATCGAGTCCAATCCGATGTAAACAGCGAGAATTCCACCGAGAATAAGCAGGATGGGGATAATCCCCTTCAGGGCGATGACGAAGGCGCTCCACCAGAGGGAAAAACCGATAATACCGACCACGACCGAAACAATTCCGCTGATAAGCATGGACATCGATTTTTCCTCCTGTCTGTTCATGGTATTTTTATTCAGGGCCTTTTCAATGCATGGACACCTTTTTCACACCGAAAAACGCCCCGTATAAAATACGCTGTTTGGGGTTTCCTCCTACCATTTCAAGGATAATCTGACAAGCTGAAATTATTTTTCAGTCGGTACATGGCATGAACGAAAAGGGTGCGATAGAGTATCCCGCAAACTCCAGGGACTGAATGGATGAATTTACAGTTTAGAGCTTCATTCCGAATGAAAGCGCGGTGAGATCGACGGCGATGCCGCCCCTGTGGACAAGTTCACGGCCGTTGCTTAAAAATGGGTGGTATTCAAGCCGGTATTCGTCAAGAGGCGCGACAAGATCGGCAAGAAGCGGGTAGAGTCTTTTTCTGTCAACGACAAGTCCGGCGAGATTAGCCGTTATCCCTTCCCGGGCTTCGTCAACGGGCAGAGAGGCAGTGTATGCATTTGCCGCAGGCAGCTCCTGACTTTCCTTTCCGCAGGGGGCAAGCACAGTCATCTGGCGGCAGAGACGCGCGTAAAGGTTCGGGTTGATTTTGAATGCCGGCGACCAGAAGTAGAGGGGCGTCTTTTCGAGTTCGGGGGTGATAGCCCGAGGGAGATTGGCGATTCTGATCAGGTCGGCGCGGGAGGAGATCCCGATTTTGTCGATGTGGGTTTTCATCCTCCAGAAGGGCAGGTAAACGGTTTTTTCGTTCTGATCAGCCAGGACGACGACCGCCGGGATTTTTTCGAATGTCTGTTCCTGAAGGGCCCATGCGGACTGGCAGTTTCCGCAAGTCATGACGGCCGCCTCCTTTTTGCCTTCCATGTCCCAGCCGCAATGTGGACAGAGTGTCGGAATGAATTTAATCTCACCTTCCGGGGGAGCTGTCCGGGTGAGGAGGTTTTCTATGAAATCCGGTTTGACTGGAGGGTAAGGCTTGCCGAGTACACCGTCGTAGAACTCTTTGTTGCGAAGAATCAGCGGGGAGTAGATTCTGTTTACAGTCTCGCCGATGAAGTTGTGGCTGAAGGTCTCCGCGGCTTTTTGCGCAGTCTGCGGCAGAGCCTCTTCAAGAGTACGGTCAGCCGCTATGAATCTTCCAGGAGTCTCCCCGGTGGTGAAATGAAGCTTGAGCGTCTGGGGGCGCAGTCCAAGTGAGGGCTGCAAGCCGTCGAGCTTTACCGCAACGGCATTGGCATCGACAAAACGGTGGGCCAGTCCTGACAGGGACGCGCTGAAGGCAGCTCCCTTAAGCCTCCAGTAGGGGATGTAAATCACCTCTCCACCCTGCTTCGAAACGACCGGGATATGGTAGCTGAAATAGCCTGTATGGGCCAGGTAGAGGCGAGTTCGGCAAAAGGGACACGTCAGTATCCTGTCTGCTTCTTCGAGAACGACGGGCGCTCCGCACTGCGGACAGCTCTGCTCTATTTGCCAGTTGCTGTTCATGGAAAGCGCTCCTTAATTGAAAATGCATGCATAAATCGACGATCTTTTTCTGAATCAGATTCTGTTTCCGCACTGGTTGCAGAAGGTTGCCCCAGGCAAATTCATGGCGCCGCAGGTGGGACATTTCTTTTCTGAAGGTTTTTCATCGACCGGTTTTCCACAGGCTAAACAGAATTTCGCGTTCAGCGGGAGGTCTTCGCCGCAGTAGGGGCACTTTTTTACGACTAAAAGCTGCTGTCCGCAATGGGGGCAGAATTTCGCGTCCGCAGTCACCGGCTACCTGCAGGAGGGGCAGAGAATTTCTCCGGCCTTTGCAGTTTGGGGCGGTGTGGATTTATCCCGGAAGGAGTCGGCAAACATCGCCGGCATCATGAAGCCCATTCCCATCCCGAGGTCGGCGCCGGCCTCTGACTGCGTTGTCGAGGCATTTTCCATTGCCATGGCGGCCTTCAACTTCAGAAGCTTGTTCATGTCGTCGAAAAGACCGAGCTTGCTCTTGTCGTCGATCGCCTTCTGCACCTCGGGCGGCGGCGTGATCGATTGGATGAAGAGGTCGCTCAGCTCCATCCCGAATTTTGTGAAGTCGCCCTGAAGCAGTTCCCTGAATTCTCCGGAAAGCTCGTTGTAGCGGGCCGGCAGATCGAAAACCGTGTCGATCCTCTCGCCCATGAAATCGTTGAAGCGCGAGACAATTACCCGGTTGAGCCAGGAAGATATCTCTTCCGTGGAAAATACACCCTGTGTTCCGACGAGGCTGTTGATGAACAGCAGCGGCTGGAGGATCCGCAAATTGAAGATGCCGAAAGCCCGCAGGCGGATAAGTCCCAGTTCGCAGTCGCGAAACGCCACCGGATCGCGGGTTCCCCAGGTCAGGTTGGGGAAGGTCTTCATGTTTACGAAATAGACCTCGGCACGCAGCGGGCTCATCATTCCCCAGGGGATGCTGGCAACCTAGGTAAGAAGCGGGATGTTGGCGGTTTTGAGTGTGTGACGGCCCGGGCCGAAGGCGTCGTAGGCCTTGCCGTTGTAAAAGAAGACGGCCGCCTGGCTTTCGCGCACCGTCATCTGCGCTCCCCATTTGATCTCGCCCGAGCCGCCCTCCGGAATGCGATGAACAAGTTCCCTTCCCGATTCGTCAAACCATTCAATGACTTCCAGAAAAAAGACGTTATTTGTACCCATTTTCCACCTCCTGATCCATGATAAAAAAGGAAAGCTTTTATCCCGAGGTAATTGCAAAACCCCCCATTCTTGTCATTCCCGCAACGATTCTGAGCGGGAATCTGGTTCTAACTGCTTGAAAAACCATATTCCCGATAGAAACATTCGGGAATGACAAATGGTTTTGCAATTGGCTCTTCCGTGTATTTTTTGATCAATGCATGTTTCCTCGAGAAAGGGACGCAAAAATGCCGGTGAAGCAAAGAGCTGCAAAAACAACGAAGCCCGTACGCGCGCATTGCATAAACAAATCATAATATTCAGGTGTTATTCGCACCTTTCCCAGGTAGAGGGAAAAGAGGAGCATGATGATCCCCATGCTGAACATCTGGCCGGTAAGCCGCATTGTGCCCACCATTCCTGACGCGGAGCCGTAAAATTTCTTCTCGACGGAGGACATGATCGCGTTGGTGTTCGGCGACGAGAAGAAGCCGAAGCCGATTCCCATGATGGCGAGGCAGGCAATAATCCAGGCGAGGCTGGTATCGGCCTGCAGGAACGAAAGCATGACGAGGCCGGCCGTTGTGGCCGCCATTCCGGCCGTTGCCAGCAGGCGCGGCTCTATCCGGTCGGAGAGGGCCCCGGCGATGGGGGAAAAAACAATCTGCATCAGCGGCTGCACGATCAGGATCATTCCGGCATGTTCAGCCGTAAAGCCCCGGATTCGTTGAAAGTAGAGGCTAAGGAGAAAGACAACCGCAAACGTGGCCCCGTAATTGATGAAGGCGGCCAGGTTGGAGAATCTGAAGGCGCGGTTTTGAGTGAACAGGGTAATCTCAAGAAGGGGATGAACGGTTCGTTTTTCCCGGACAACAAAACCGTAAAGACCGACCGCCCCCGCGACAATCAAAAGCGCACCCCGGAGGCCGGGAAGAACGGAAAATCCGTACATCAAAAAGACAAGCGACAGGCTGTAGATAAGGGAGCCCTTGTAATCGAATTTCTCTCCTTCCGCTCCCTTCCACTCTCCGGTCATCTTCCAGAGCACGAGAAGAATAATCATCAGACCCAACAGTGCGTTGAGGACAAAGATGCTTCTCCAGCCCGCATGTTCGGTCAGGAGCCCCCCGATGAGAGGCCCCGTTGAAAGACCGGCGTAAACCGCCGCGACATTGATTCCCAGCGCCTTTCCCCTTTCCTGGGGGGGATAAACAGACGTCAGGATGGCGACGCCCGTTCCGAAAATCATCGCCCCTCCCAGGCCCTGCATCCCACGGAAGAAAATGAGCGCCATTTCCGAGGAGAGAAGGGCGCACATCGCCGAGGCCGTTACGTCGATCACCATCCCGACAAGGTAAATCTTCTTTCTTCCGTGTATATCCGCGATGCGCCCGAAAGGGAGTAAAAACATCGCCGCGGCCAGAAGATACGCAGTGGCAATCCAGCCGAGCGACAGGGCGCTCAGGGAAAGTTCCCTGCCGATCGACGGAAGCGCTATGTTGACCGAGGACGATGTAAACGGCGTCAGAAACGAACTCATCGCGGCAATGAGGGATATGACCGATTGATTGGGTTCTTTTTCTGCCGTAATGGCCTGTTTCACATGATAGTCCCGTCTCTGCGGATTTTATATGTTGTGCGGCGGTGAATCTGTATGTTCGCCCGGTGTGCCCCGGCAAGCACGATCAAGGCTGGCGGACAGC
>DYTH01000017.1 GCA_020726025.1 Syntrophus aciditrophicus
GTTTTCACCGGAATGACGATTCTTGGGCATTTTTGACTTTTGACGAGTTCATCA
Organism: Syntrophus aciditrophicus; assembly: GCA_020726025.1. GTDB lineage: Bacteria > Desulfobacterota > Syntrophia > Syntrophales > UBA5619 > DYTH01. Next base: position 55 of record DYTH01000017.1, read on the forward strand.
AACTTGCAACCAGGCAGATGAATTTTCAGCCTCAACGCCTTTTTTGCCTATTTTTTTACAATCCTGACGCCCGCCGCAAACAGGATTTCGTCAAAGGTCCGGTTCAAGGTCTTGCTTGTGAAGTTGACCATGACCGGCGACTCGGGAATTTCAACAACATCCCCTTCCTTTACCGGCGTCTGCATAACGGCCACCCACAGTTTTTTCCCTTTTTCGTCAACCTCGAGGTAGGTGTACCCGGCCGCGTCCATTTTCTGGATGACCTTGCCCTTGTGGGCGGCGGGAACGTCTGCCGGAAGCTGCATTGCCTGCATGCCCGCGTGGGGGTTCCCGCCGGATGGCGCGCTTCCGGATGTCGCGCCCGAAACCGGGCAGACGCCCTGGGGTTGCGGAGTCCCCGGATTGGGCGCCGTCGGCTGCATGATGGCGCCGTGCGGCGAGACTGCCTGCGGCGCCGGTTCTTCCTTTTTCTGGCATCCCGCTGCCGCAAGGGCAACCAGCGCCATGAGTATGATGATCTCTTTTTTCACAATCTGCCTCCTGTAGGATAAGTTGTGTTCAACTAACACATATCTGTTTATTTGAAAAGGGACTCTTTACGCCGCTTCATGTCGAGCGGATCTCCTGGCGCATGAAAACCGCGTAACAGATGCCGAAACACAAAAAGGTGATCGCCGCGAGAGAAACAAAAAAAGGCATGACGATCACGATGCTCTGGCTAAGCGGCAGTGGGTTCTGGAAACGCGACAGCGAGACCCTCTCCAGTGGTCCCATCAGGATGAAGGAACGGGGAGACTTGCGCAGCGGATCCAGGATTGTCGAGGTCGCATCCCCGTAGAGGGTTGACGGGGAAAAGAACGAGACGACCCGCTGAACTTCCGCGTTTTTGATGATGGCATCCTGGGCGCGGGCGATATCCGCCGTATCGTTGATCGGCGCAATGGCGTCGGCAAGCAGGCTCCCGCCGAGTCCGATGAAAAACGACAGGCCGATCCAGACGGCAAGCGCCGCCAGCGCCGAGGTTGCCGTGCTTCTGAAGACAACCGAAAAGAGGATCGCCACCCCAAGCCAGAACGCTATGTAGAGGATGCCCAGCACAAGGTAGATGAAAAGCCTCCCTATTTCCTCCGGGCCGGGGACCACCCCCACCAGGGTTATGCCGAGCCCCGCGATGATCAGGACAAGAGACAGCATCACGATGGCTATCATGGTGACGCCGGCCAGAAACTTCCCGTTGATGATCGCGTCGCGGTAGATGGGCTGGGCCGCGAGTTTGCTGAGCGTCCGCCCCGCGCGTTCCCTGTTGATCGCGTCAAAGCCGAGGATGATGCCGATCAGCGGCCCGAAAAAACTGATGAACTGCACAAAGGAAAAGAGCTTGCCGGTAGAGGTGAACATGAGCAGAAAAATAAAATCCGGTTTCGCCATTCCCTTGAGTTCATCCCGCATCGACATTCCGGAAAGGGCGGCGATGATCACCCCGACCATGAAAATGAGCATCGTGATCAGAAGAAACCGCGTCGAGCTGAAGTGATCCTCCATTTCCTTGCGGTATATTGTCAGCACGCCGTTCAAGATTACCCCTCCCTGAAGTATTTCATATAGATATCTTCAAGCGTGAACACTCCGCCCTCCTTCACACCCAGCCCTTTTTCGGCAAGCTCCGCAAGAGGGCCGACGGCGACCAGGCTGCCGCCGATCATGATGCCGACGCGGTCGGAAATTCGCTGCACCTGATCCAGCAGATGGGAGGAAAAGAAGATGGTCATTCCCCGCTCGCGGCTCAAATTCCGGATGATGTCGAGCATCCGGTTCGTTCCTTCCGGATCAAGGCCGACCGTCGGTTCATCGAGAAAGGCAATGCGGGGCTCCTTGATCAGCGCCTCGGCGATTCCGAGACGCTGCCTCATTCCTTTCGAGTAGCTCCCCACCTTCTTGTCGGCTTCCCTGGCCAGATCGACCTCGTCAAGCAGCCGGTCGATCCGCCCCGAAGAGACGCTGTCCGGGATGTTGTTCAGGCGGGCAATGAAACGCAGGTTGCCGCGGGCATCCATGTCATCATAAAAGCCGGTATTTTCAGGGAGATATCCTATAACTTTCTTGACCTTGATGGACTCGCGCACCGGGTCGAAACCACAGATCCTGACTGCTCCGGAGTCCGGCTCGGCAAGACCCAGCATCATCAGCATCGTGGTGGTCTTGCCGGCGCCGTTCGGCCCGAGAAAACCGAAAATCTCACCTTCGGCCACCTCGAGATTCAGGCTGTTTACGACCGTCTGCGCCCCATAGCGCTTGACGAGATTTTCTATCCGGATCACGGGTTCCCCGTCCACGTCAGCGTCTCCCCATTTTCATGAAAAGAAGCCCCAGACCCGCGATGACCAGGACGATCAGCCCTATCCCCAGCCAGCCCCAGGCCGCGGACGCCTTTACGGTTACCCTCATCTCGACGGTTTTTTCGGCCTTTTCACCGTTGGTCATGATGCCGACCGAGTAATCGCCGACAAGGGTCTGCTGTCCGGGTTTTATCGTTACCTCCACCTGCCGCATTTCACCGGGGGCGAGCGCGTCTATCTTTTCCGGTTTGAAGGTCGTTTCCCAGTTCTCCGGCTTGAACGAGGAGAACGCGATGTTGCGGTTCGGAGCTGAGCCGCTGTTCTTTATGAAAAGGGAAAAAGAAACGGTTTTCCCTGGATAGGCTTCGAGTGAAAGAATGCCGTTCGGCGTTCCGGCATCAAGATGGCAGGTGCCGGTAAGAACGACGGTCAGCCGGGCCTCGGCGCTGCTGTCGTTTCCGCTGATTCTGATATTAACGGGGTACTCGCCCGCGCCTGCCCCCGGTTTTGGCGAGACCTCCACGGCAATCGTCTGGCTCTGACCCTCTTTGACGCGCAATGTTGAGATCTGTTTCTGCTCGTAGGCGGGTTTAAAGTTGATCTCCCACCCTTCCGGGGCCACGGCGGAGAGATTGAACGATCTCTCCATCTCGCTTTTGTTCAGAACATCCAGCGAGAATTCGAACCTGGAATCGGTCTGCCCGCGCAGCACTGGATAGGCGGCGTTGATCCGGATATCGTCCGCAGCGACTTTTCTTTGCTGCACATCCACGTTAAGTGTGTGCGTTGCGAAGAATTTTCCGTCCGCCGTTTTGGCGTCAAAACGGAAGCTGTACGGACCTGAGCCGATCCCTTTTCCCGGCTCAAGGTTGAGGGACAGGGTCTTTATCTTTCCGGCGGGAACGTACATTCCCGTCACCTGGTAGCGGACGCCTTTCAAAGTCGCCTTCCAGCCCCGGTCGATCTCCGCAAGCGCCACGTGGATGTTTTCATCTGTCTTGCCTTTGTTCTCCAGGGTTAAATCCATCTGGACGCTTTCCCCGGTTGCAATGGATATGCCCGAATAATCCGTGTAAACGGCGATTCCCCGGTCGGGACGGGTATCGTTCCCGGTAGCGGACAGGGCCGTACCCGTAAAAATAAGCAGGGACAAAAAGAGGGGTAAGACAGTAAAAGATTGAGTGAAAAGCCTTCCGTACACCATGACGACCTCCTGATTAGTCCATGACAGTCCATCCGATGAAACCCATGTGAACTGTTCGGGCGATAGCTTACTAACGGCCAGGCCGCCTGTCAAGCGGATGAACGATGGCAGGAAGGGAATAATTTCCCTCTGGATATTTTCCACGGCTTGTCGTATAAGGCCGACCGTTTGATTCCATCATTGTCAGGAATGACTTTGGAATGAACCTCCACGCCCTTGGGGCGGGCGCAATGAATGATGAAAATCAAGGATGAGACGGTCGCAAATGAGAGATGACTGTACAGAGTCAATCCATCTGTTACGGGCATGTTTTACTATAAAAATCGTCCTGGCGACGAAAAAAAGGGGGTAAAGTATGACACTTAATTTTGAACTTTCAGATGAGCAGAAAATGCTCGAAGACACCGTATGGCGCTGGGCCTCCACCTGGCTCGAACCCCAGATGGAGAAGCTCTACGAGGAAGATCGGATGCCGCCGGATATTTTCCGCGAACTCGGCAAGATTGGGGTTAATGGCGTCGCCTACGAGGAAAAATACGGGGGTGCGGGGCTTGGGTATGTGGAGACGCTCTTGCTCTATGAAACCATTGCCCGCGTCAGCAACGCCCTTTCGATGACGGTAGGGGCCAGCCAGACCCTCTGTTTCGACAATTTCCGCAGAAACGCCACAGAGGCCCAGAAAATGGAAATCCTCCCGAAGGCGTGCAGCGGCGAATATATCGGCTGTCTGGGGATAACGGAGCCCAATGCCGGGTCGGACGCGATGGGGATGACAACCAGGGCCGTCAAGTCAGGAGACCATTATGTGATCAACGGGAGCAAAACCTTCATCACGAACGGGCCGGTCGCGGATTTGATGGTATTCTACGCCAAGACCGATCCGATGCGCGGCGCCCACGGCATATCCGCCTTCTATTTTCTGACAGAGGACATGAAGGGTTTCTATCGTGAAAAGATCCACAAATGGGGAATGAAAAGCTCCCCGACGGGCCTCCTCACCTTTGATAACATGGAAATCCCCGAGGAAAACCTGATCGGCGGCTTGAATCAGGGGGTTTCGGTTTTGACCAACGGCCTTTGCACGGAACGGATAACCTTGAGCGGCTGTTCACTCGGCTCGCAGCGGGCCTGTCTGGAGCTCAGCATCAAATACGCCAAGGAACGGGTGCAGTTCGGCAAGCCTTTGGGTTCATTCCAGTTTATCCAGGGGAAACTGGCCGATATGTACACCGGTTACATGGCGTCGAAATGGATGGCTTACAGCGCTGCCTCCTACTGCGACTCGCTTGAAACGAAGATAGGGGGCAAGGGCACCGAACTCGACCGGAAGGCGGCGGCAGCCCTGCTGTTCTGCGGGGAAATGGGAACGAAGATCGCCGACGCCGCTGTCCAGATCCACGGAGGTTACGGATACTGCAGTGAATACCCGGTTTCACGCCATTACCTTGACCAGAAACTCTGGGATGTGGGCGCCGGCACCGCGGAAATACGCAGGATCATCATCGCCAGGGAGCTGCTGCGCGATAACTTTCAGAGCGGGCGATAACCGGACGCACCATAACCCGTCATCCGTCAATCGGAACATGACAGGGACGGACTTATGCCCGTCCCGAGGGATGCGCTCTTTACGCATCGGCGGATGATGCCGAGTCGTTGAAGGCTGGTAATCCATGGGAAATTCAGTCAAGAAGACATCGTATTTCGTGAGCGCAATAAAAGCTGCGACGAAGCTTGCTCTGTTGATGTTTGCGGTCTGTTTTGCATCACCCCTTGACGCCCGGCAGAACACAGCAACCCTCTCTTTTCATAAAACAATCGGCAGGGAACGTGGCTATATCCACACGGTCAAAAAGGGAGAAACCCTTTTGTCGATCCTGAAGAAAATCGCCGTTAAAAAACCTGTTTCTCTTTCAGCAATCAGACGTTTGAATCCGAAGATAAAGAACATCAATCAAATTTATCCTGGGCAGAAGATCGTCATTGACCTTCCGGACGACAAGAATCCACCCGGGACAGCGCCTCTTCCCCGAAAGGATGACAAAGGGGAAACGACACCCTATCGGATCAGTCGGAATGACTCCATAACCAATATTCTTATTTTTAAGCTCAAGATTTCCCCTTCGGAAGCTATCAACGCATACCGTCGGATTAAGGCATTAAATCCGGAGATAGAGGATTTAAACCAATTGTCGGCCGGAGGTTTTTTGCTTTTGCCCTCCGATCTTCTCAAAACAGAAGAGATGGGAAGCAGTCGGAACGTTGATCAGAACATGACGTTGCAGGATGAAAACAAAAAGGCAGCATCGGCAAAGGCAAGTTCAGGGCTGGAGAGGTTGATTCTCGCAATCAGGCCTGTTATGGAAAAACTGAAAGGCACAATCAATGACACCGGGGAGTACTATATTCCCCTGCCGGGAAAATCTCAAATAACGATTCATTCCAGGCTTATTCCATCGGTGGAGCTGGATGACGGAACAACGGTTTTTCTCGATTACGACAATCATCTCAAGGCTGGCGTAAAGCAGGCGATCCGTCAACACTGGGGCAACAATCATTTCCTGACAGGCCCCGAGCTTCAGAGTGTTGACGCCGCCTTGCAGGGGATAATCCGCGCTTCAAGCCATTACAAAATAACGCGTGTGGAAGAACCCATTATTCTATCATCCAATCCTTCCATTATGGTTGTTCCGGACTGGATGATTTCAGGCGGTAAAAAAAAACAGGGCGCCCCTTACCGTCAGGCAGTTTTCTTTTTTGGGGAAAATGAGGCGCCCTTGCCGGAGTCTGTACGATCTTTTCTTGAAAACAACGGTCTTCCCGTAGTTTTTGTTTCCGACGGTAAGCCATTGTCTGTCAGTTTTGGGAAAGCCCCGCGCATACAGGCAGAATGGATAGATTTAAGGGGAGCCCGGGGTGGCGCTTTTATTGAGAGATTGCTGGAGGCCCTTGGAGAAACTTCCCAGCGTAATGTCCCGGTTGATGTTTTCAAGCAGGCTGTCAGCGGATTCAATCTTTCCATTACAGCCGATCTGCTCGTCCGCAGCGGGCAGCGAAAGCTGATAATCCATTCGCGAAAACTGCCCGAGCAGTTTGTAGATATACTGACCGACGAAGGATTTGAGCTGCTTTTAATCGACCAGAGTAGTGGAGGCGTCGCCTTTGCCGAGCAGGCGCTCCGGAAAGCTGGATTGCCTGTTTCCCGCGGTTATTTTTTTGGGCGATATCCCAAAGAAGGGGGAAAACGCCGTCTTGAAATTTCCTTTTCCGCCGTCAGCGGCGCATCCTCCAAAGGACAGTTTTATCTCGTTGATTTCGATATGCCCGACTGGTTTCTGCCGATGGCAAAAAATGTTGGCAATGCTGTCGTTATCCGCTGCCAATAAAAGACCCGAATATCCTGATAAGGAATCATCCATTGAAAATAAGAGGGATTTCACTTTTTTCCGGGGGGCTCGACAGCATACTTGCCTGCAAGGTCATGGCCGGGCAGGGGGTGGAAGTTTCCGGAATTTCATTTGAGACGCCATTTTTCAGCGCTGCCAGGGCAAGAGAAACGGCGATGCAGGTTGATCTTCCCCTCGAGGTGATCGACATAACGGATGAGCATCTCAAAATGCTTCACGCGCCCCGCTGGGGTTACGGGAAAAACATGAACCCCTGCATCGACTGCCGGGTGCTGATGTTTCAAATCGCCGGCCGGATGATGGCGGAAAGGGGGGCGGACTTTCTCTTCACCGGTGAAATTGTCGGGCAGAGGCCCATGTCGCAGGGGAAAAACACCCTTCTGATGACTGCAAAAAATGCCGGTTTGTCCGACATGATTCTACGCCCGCTTTCCGCGAAAATCCTTCCCGAAACAAACCCTGAGCGTACCGGTAAAGTTGATCGAAGCAGGTTGTTTGATCTTCAGGGCAGAGGCCGGAAACGCCAGATGGAAATGGCCGCTTCTTACGGAATTGTCTCCTGGCCCCCGCCGGCGGGTGGATGTCTGCTGACGGATCCGGCCTTTTCCCGACGGCTGCGCGATCTTTTTGAATCGAACCCCCATTACGCTATCCGCGACATAGAGCTGCTTAAAGTGGGAAGACATTTCCGAATCAATGCCGAAACCAGGGTTGTGGCAGGACGAAATTCCAGTGAAAATAACATGATCGAGAAGATGTACGCGATGGGGGACGCGCTCATCCGTGCGGAGAGTTTTCCCGGCCCGACCGTCCTTGTCCCCGGCGGAGGCGACGAAGAAACACGCAATCTGGCGATGAGACTGTGTCTTCGTTACAGTGACGCACCCCGGGACACAGAAGCTTCTGTGTCATTGCTTTTTCAGGGGCAGACATTCCTGATGAAGGCAATTGCGATGAGCCCTGACGATTCGGAGGCGCTGCTTATCTGATTTTATCAGGCTTGACGGTTCTGATGCGCCCCCCGCAGCAGATCGTTTACCGATTTGACAGGGGCAAAGGTGGTTGGTGGAACCTCGACAAAAATCGTATTCCAGAAGGCCATGGAGCCATTCCAGAGCCCCGGCCTTTCCAATGCAAGGAGATCCTTGCCCTTTTCTGATTTTCTGGTGATAATCGACGTCTCATTATCGACAAACTCGGCAAGGTTGAACTTGCGTCCGCGGTAATCGTTGAGCCCGCAGACGAGATCCACGGGGTTGAAATGGGTTGAGGAAGACCAGATTGCCATCTGCTGCGGGTCGTTTCTGTCTATCTGTGATTCCTCCACGATCTGCAGGGAGGATTCGCCGACTTTCAGACGATTTTCGACCCGGAAAGGCCCACCGCCCGGTTCTCCTTCGTTTTTTACCATCCCGCAGACCCGCAGGGGGCGGTTTAGCGTATCGAACAGGAAATGGCGTTTTTCGCAATCAGCAAAACCGTTAAAAATTTCCGGGAAACCAATGTTAAGTCTGTTCTCACAGAAATTAACGATTTCCGGGATTTTTTCCACGGAAGGTGTGGGGTTTTCCAGAATCAGCAGATAGTCAAATATCTCCTGCTGCACGGTGAGCAGATAACCGGCAAGCAGTTTTTTCCAGAGAACCGTATCTCCTTTGTGGCTGTCGGCTACCACATTGTCTATATTTTTTACGAAGACGATATCGGTATCCAGACTTTCAAGATTGGAAAGAAGGGCGCCATGACCGGAAGGCCGGAAGACGAGCTTTCCGTTTTCGTCGTGGAAGGGCCTGTTTTCGAGATCGACGGCGATCGTGTGGGTGGCGGGATCCTGTACGGAAATGTCGAAATCGAAGACCGTGTCGAAACGCAGCTCGTAGATACTCATAACCTGTAAAAGTTTTTCCCTGACAAGCCTTTCATGTTCGCCGGAAACGGTGAAGTGAATCCGGGCGATTCTGTTGTCGTCCCGGACGTACATCGCCGCCTCGACGAGATGCTCTTCGATGGCCGTTCTCAAAGAGTCGGGGTAGCTGTGAAATTTCAGGAGCGCCTTGGGGAGGCTTCCATAATTGAGCCCCTGATCTGTCAATATCAGCGCAAGAATGCCTCTGTAATCCTTACCATCCAGCATTTGTTCGAGCAGTTTCCCTTTTGAGGCGGTTGTTTTTTCCAGGTCGGCATAAAAGGCGTACTGACGGAGGGTCTCTCCAAAATAGTCTTCCCGTGTCGCATCGGTAAATTTTCCGTTCATCAGAGCAACGTGCCATTCGCGGAACATGCGGCTTGCCGCCCCGGAGGCGGGAACAAATTTCATCAGCCGTCCATCCTGCCGGGCCTCCTCACAGGCAGTCAACAGGGCATGTTTTTCTTTTTCCGCGATGACGGTTATCCCGTCGCCGGGGGTGCAGGGTCTCAAAAGGCGGACAGGGAAAGCGCCCGTACGGAAGACTGCAAGCTGTCGTTCAATTTCTCCAGGGGGTATTCCCGTTGAGGAGATAGACTGCAGGTCATTTTCCGACCAGCCGAAACTATTTTTTTCTCCGGTCATTTATTTCACCCTTTTTACTTTTTGATGGCGGCACAGTTTTTCTATCCCGGAGTACCCGGGCAATATCCTTCTGACGTCTTGCGCCCCTGTTATTTCTGGCCATGGCAAATTCCGCAGAAACAAAGCCTCAGGTTATGGACGGTTTTTGAAGTCAACGCCCATGGTTCTCTCCAGCCTCGCCCTGGCAATGTTGAGATCGCCGATGTGGTTCTGATAATCGGACAGGGCCGCAGTCAGGATGGTTTGCGCGTCAATGACATCGGTAGCCGTTCCAACCTGTTCTTTGTACCTTTCGTTCGTGATCCGGAAATTTTCTTCCGCCTGCTCGATGGCCTTTTTTGCCACCGGCAACTGTTTTTGGGCCTCCTGAAGGAGCAGGAAGCTGTTTTTTACCTCGAGGGCAATCTGATCCTTCAGGGCAAAAAGCATGGCGTCGGCCTGATTTTCACGACTTCTCGCGGCGTCAATCCGGTATCCGGTTTTTCCCCATTCCCAGAAATTCCAGTTGGCAACCGCCGTCACCTGCCAGTTCTCCTGATCCCGGCAGGGGCTTCCTGCCACTCCGGGCGTATCGCCGTACCTTTCGTAACTTCCGACCAGCGAGACATGGGGATAATATTCACTTTTTGCCTGTTTTACCATGCTTTTGGCCTGGTCAAGCCGGAGTTGATGGGATTTCACCTCGGGTCGGGTTTTCAGGGCTTCCGCTATGCAGGAATCAAGAGGCCCCGATTCAACGGATTCTTCCATGCTGTCTTCGATGGAAACGGGGGCATGGATATTTCGCCTGAGAAGCGTATTGAACCTGGCTTCCGCCATTGCCACGCCGTTTTCAGCGCTCAGAAGCCGCTGTCTGCCTGCTGCAAGCTCAACCTCGGCGCGCAGAAGATCGTTGCGGGGAATCAGCCCCGCCTCGTAAAATGCGTTGGCCGAATCGCGGTGGGCGGTAAGCCTCATCAGAGACTGGGAGGCAACGCCCATAATTCTTCGCGCCTTGAGAATAGTGAAATAAGCCTCTTTCACCTCCAGAACGATGTCCAGCTTTGTCTGCATTACCGCCGTACGCGCGATATCCACGCCTGTTTTGCTTGTTTCGTACGCCGCCGCAATACCGCCTCCCGCGTAAACGGGTTGCCGGAACAGAATGTTCCAGGTGTAGTTGTCTTTCGTTCCGGTTTTAAAGGTCGTTGCGGGCACAGCAGGGGGGATTCCCGGAAAGGTGAAAGCCGGTTCCTCGTTGATCCTTGTGTAGCTGTACGAGGCGCTCAGCTTTGGCAGAAACCCGGTAAAAGACTCTTTTTGCTGCGCTTCGGCTCCTTTTACCCCTTCTGCGGCAGAGTCGGCAAGCGGGCTGTTTTGCAACGCAATCCCGATGCTTTCAACGAGCGTGAGAGGTTTGGCCTCTTCAGCGGCGGTTGTCCCCACTGCCCACGCCATAAGAAGTATAATCTGAAGGAGAACAACGGATACAAAACGGCATTTCCTCATCTACCTGACCCCTTTAATGAAAATAGAATCTTTCCGTTCAATATCAACCAATTGCGCAGCCATGCTTTCGCAGGGGCACGGCATGCCGTGCCCCTGCCCGGTGACCCCGTATCTGAAATTTTGTGAACATTAAACTTCGTTTTCATTATTCGTTGTGCCCGCCTGAGGGCATAGGGGTTTATAAAACAGTGAATACCCTTTTAAAAAACGGGAACATCGACCTTGATTTTGAGAAGACCTGAATTTCTTCACGGGTCTCATTTGCTTCGACTTGAATATCATTGAAGCCAGCACATGGGCATCTTCATACGTAAATCCAATGACAGCGCTGAACTTTTTCATGCGTTTAAATAACGTTTTTGTCAAGCTGAAAAACCGATAAAATTTTTGCTTGACATAATTAGCAACTTCGGTGTAGCAATTCCCCGCTTTCGAGGAAAACCCGTCAAGCGCCGTTCATTTTTGCGTTGAAATTTATTAAAAGGGGTTCTGAAGCATGACCAATTACATTCCTGTTCTGATCATCATCATTTTTGCATTTCTGATCGCGGCGCTCATTGTGGGGGCGTCCTCCATTCTGGGACACAAAATTTCAAAAAAGACAAAACTTGACACATACGAATGCGGGATGAAAACCATCGGTCCAACCCGCATGAAGATGAATATCCGTTACTATCTTACCGCCATGCTGTTTCTCATTTTCGATATTGAAGTCATGTTTCTTTATCCCTGGGCCCTGGTGACAGGCAATCTCGGGATGTTCGGATTTCTGGAGATGCTGGTTTTTGTAATTATTCTCCTTGTCGGTTACGTGTATGTATGGAAGAAAGGGGCGTTGGAATGGGAGTAGATAACACAGTGCCCGCCACCGCGCAGACCGTTCAGGACGTTATCAACTGGGCACGGAAGAATTCCATCTGGCCGGTGACGTTCGGTCTCGCGTGCTGCGCGCTTGAAATGATGGTTGCCAGCTCCGCCACGTATGACATTGCCCGTTTCGGCGCAGAGGTTTTCAGGCCCTCTCCCCGCCAGACGGACCTGATGATCGTGGCCGGGACGGTGACGAAGAAAATGGCGCCGGTATTGCGGAGAATTTACGAGCAGATGCCGGAACCCAAATGGGTTATTGCCTACGGGGCATGCGCGTGCAGCGGGGGAATATTTCAGTCCTACAACGTCGTGCAGGGAGTTGACCAGATTGTCCCCGTGGATGTCTATGTGCCGGGATGTCCGCCGCGGCCCGAAGGGCTGCTCAAGGCCATCATTGAACTGCAGAAAAAGATAGCCGTGGAACCGGCCGGACAGAGAAAACTTGTCAGCCTGCCTGGGAGGAACAATGGATAGTCGTTCAGCCGGTAAGTTTCTTAAGGATAAATTTCCGCAAGCGGTTCAGGGAATCGAGGAGTTCAGGGGAGAAACGACTGTAATGGTGGAAGCGAGCAAGCTTCTCGAAGTCATGACATTTCTCAGACAGAACAGTGAACTTGCCTACGACCTGCTTATTGACCAGACGGGGGTTGATTTTCCCGATCGTTCTCTGCGTTTTTCCCTCTCCTATCTTCTGCACAGCATGAAATTCAACAACAAGATCAGGATAAAGACGAGCGTAGCCCCGGGCGTTGCGGTGGATACCGTCAGCTCAATATGGATGGCGGCGGACTGGATGGAACGGGAAACGGCAGAGATGTTCGGGATTGTGTTTGCGAATCATCCCAATCCGAAACATATCCTGCTGACCGATGACTTTGCAGGCTACCCCCTGCGGAAGGATTACGACGTCAAGGGGCCCGATTTCGATCAACCGTTCAAAGTCGATCCGGAAATAGAAAAATAGAGACCTTTTGAGGGCATCAAAACGATGGCTGAATCACGCACCATGACAATCAATATGGGCCCCCAGCATCCCGCAACCCACGGGGTTCTGAGAGTGCTTCTGGAGCTTGACGGGGAAAACGTCGCCAAGTCGGAACCGCACATCGGTTATCTTCATCGGGGGATAGAAAAGCTTTTCGAGTCGATGACCTGGCGTCAGGGGCTTCCCTTCACGGACCGTCTCGATTATACGAGCGGCGTCTCCAACAACCTTGCCTATTGTCTCGCGGTTGAAAAGCTGCTTGACCTGAACATTCCCAAAAGGGCGCAGTATTTGAGGGTCATGATGTCAGAGCTGCAGCGGATCGCGGCCCACCTTCTCTGGCTGGGAACGCACGCCCTCGATCTCGGGGCCATGACGGTGCTTTTTTACACCTTCCGGGAGAGAGAAACGGCCATCGAGATCCTTGAGCTTGCCACCGGCGCCAGAATTACGCCGAGCTTCATCCGGATCGGCGGCCTCGCCGACGACATTCCCGACACCTTCCTTCCCCGCCTGTCAGCCTTCATTGATGAGTTGCCGCAGCGGATCGACGATTACGAGACCCTGCTGACCAACAACCCCATCTGGAAAAGACGAACGGTGGGGGTCACGCCGATGTCGGCGGAAGACTGCATCAACTACGGGGTGACCGGCCCGGTGCTCCGGGCATCCGGCGTCAATTATGACGTCAGAAAGGCCTATCCCTACACCGGCTATGAGGATTTCGATTTTGACATTCCGCTGGGGAAAAACGGAGATGTTTATGACCGGTACCTGGTGCGTCTCATCGAAATGCGTCAGTCAATCAGGATTATACGGCAGTCGATAGAGAAGCTGCCCATGGGTCCGATTGCGGCGCAGGATGCCCCGCAGGTTGTCCCCCCCGATAAGAAGGACGTGCAGACGGACATCGCCTCCCTGATCCGGCACTTCAAGATCATGCAGGAAGGCTTCGAACCGCCCGTGGGCGAAGCGTACGCATCCATTGAATCATCCAAGGGCGAGCTTGGCTTTTATGTTGTAAGCGACGGCTCCAACAAGCCTTACCGGGTGAGGGTGAGACCGCCTTCCTTTGTCAATCTCGGCGCTCTGCCGAAGATGATTGACGGGGCGCTGGTGGCGGACATTGTCGCTGCGATCGGCAGTATCGATATCGTCCTTGGAGAGATAGACAGATAAGGTTCAAAAAAGGTTCGTTTCGGGAAGCTTCCTGATTTTGGGAGAGTAATGACTATGGCAGATGTAATTTTCAGTTCCTGGCAGGGCGAGGTGATCGACAACCGCGGGGTGGCCGCAGATGCGAAGTCTCCTGCAAAGGTAAAGCTCCTTGACGAGTTTCACCCGGGGCAGCCGATCAAGGCCTTTGTCGGCTGGGACGGGATCGTTCTGCGCGACGACGATGTTGACATTGTTGGCCTGTGTGCCCGATATGCGGAGGCCGTCCAGAGTGAGTCATGCGGGAAGTGCTTTCCCTGTCGCGTCGGGACAAAGATCGTCAGCGATATTCTTAACCGGATAGCCTCCGGAGAGGGCCGGACGGGGGATATAGACAAGATCAAGGAACTGGCGCCCTCGATTCGCGATGGCTCCAAGTGCTCCATCGGCCAGACGGGTCTGGTGCCGATACTGCACGCGCTGGAACATTTTCCGAAGGCGTTTTCCGAGGCCGTTGTCGGCAGGAAGAGGTCCCCGGAGATCAACTACCGCTATTCGGTCACGGCCCCCTGCGTCAGCGTCTGCCCGAGCGCACTCGATATCCCCCGCTACCTGGAGGAGATCAGCGAACAGCGCTTTACGCAGTCTCTGGCCACCATCCGCAAGAGCATCTGTTTTCCCGGAACGCTGGGCCGGGTTTGCGTACGTCCCTGCGAGTCGAGCTGCCGACGGGCCAATGTAGATGAATCCCTTTCCATAAAATATCTGAAGCGTTTTGTCGCCGATTATGAAATAGACACAAGCAGGCATCAGGAGATTCCCGCCGCGCCGAAAACGGGCAAGAAAGTCGCGGTAATCGGCGCGGGCCCCGCCGGCGTATCCTGCGCCAACTATCTGATCCAGATGGGCCACCAGCCGACGATCTTTGAGCGGCATCCCGAACCGGGTGGAATGGCGGCCATGGGCATTCCCGATTACCGTTTGCCGAGAAACATCCTCCACCGCGAGGTGAAGCTGGTTCAGGAGCTGGGAGTCGATATCCGCTACGGGGTGAAGATCGGCGAGGACATTCCCTTTGCGAAGCTCCGCGAAGATTACGACGCGGTTTTTATCGGCGTCGGCGCCCAGGGAAGCATGCCGATGGGGGTGGAAGGCGAGGATCAGAACTACCGGGGTTTTATCTCCGGCGTCAAGTACCTTGAGGATATCAACAAGGGGATTGACCCCTATCCGGAGGGAAAGAAGGTGGTCGTGGTCGGCGGCGGCAACGTCGCGATTGACTGCGTTCGTTCCTCCTTCCGCGTCGGCAAGCCCGACGTTAATCTCGTCTATCGGCGCACCAAGGCGGAAATGCCCGCCGATCCGGTGGAAATCACCGATGCCGAAGACGAAGAGGTGAAGTTTCACTACCTCTGCAACCCGACGAAAATTATCGCCAAAGATGGCAAGGTGGTGGGCGTTGAGCTGATTCGCATGGAGCTTGGCGAACCCGACCAGAGCGGAAGACGTCGGCCTGTTCCGGTGAAGGGCTCGGAGTTCGTCATTGACGCGGACATCGTCGTTCCCGCGATAGGCCAGCAGCTCGATTTTTCGTTCCTCACCGAGGCGGACGGGGTAAAGGCAACCAAGCGCAACACCGTAGGCGCCGACGCAGAAATCTTCGAAACGTCCCAGCCGGGCGTTTTTTCCGCCGGCGACTGCGTGACCGGGCCGGATGTACTGGTTCGGGCAACCGGGAACGGCAAGCGGGCAGCGGAAAAGATCGACCTCTATCTCACCGGGAACAAGGTTGAGTCGTCGCAGAACGAGAACTTCCGCAACCTCTTTGCAACACTCGGCGTTTACAACGACAAGGAGCACATCGGCATGATCGGAGGGGAGCACAAGGCCCATCTCCCCATGCTCGACGCTCTGGTGAGAAAGTGGAATTTCGATGAGGTGGAGGACGGTTACACGACGGACGTCGCGATAAAGGAGGCCTCCCGCTGCCTGCGCTGCTACCGGATAGGCATGATCGCCCTGTGATGAGAAGGTAAGGAAAAGATATGATTCGCTTGACTATAGACGGAAAAGAAGTTGTTACCGAAGAGGGAAGGACAATCCTCGAGGCGGCCCGGGAAAACGGCATCTACATCCCCACCTTCTGCTTCCATGAAAAGCTTCTGCCGATAGGTTCCTGCCGTCTTTGCCTGGTTGATGTGGATGGTTACGACAAGCCGATGACCTCCTGCACGACCCCGGCCCTTGACGGGAACAACGTTACAACCCAGTCCGACCATCTCTTCAGGATGAGGCAGCAGTTCCTGCAGCTCATTCTGACCTCGCACCCGCTCGACTGCCCGCAGTGCGACAAGGGTGGGGAATGTCAGCTTCAGAACATCTCTTACGAACACAAGATAGAAAAGACCGAGTATGAAGCGGTGCGGATAGACCACAAAGAGGCCTACCCGACCCCGCTTATTCACTACTGGGAGTCGCGCTGTGTCCTCTGCGGGCGCTGCTTCCACGCCTGCCGCGAGATATCCGGCAGGGAGGCGATCGATATTGTTGGAAACGGATTCGAATCACGCATCGCCGCGGTTAACAAAGACGACTGTATTTCCTGCGGCGAGTGTCTGTCGGTATGCCCCGTCGGAGCGCTCACAGAAACGTTGAGCCCGGTCAAGAGCCGGATCTGGCAGAGCGAACGGATAGACACGACCTGCCCGCACTGCGGCTTCGGCTGTCAGTTGACGCTGAACGTCCTTGATGGAAAGACGATCACCAAGGTCGTCACCGAGAAGAACCTGCCGCCGAACAACGACTCGCTGTGCGTCAGGGGTCGTTTCGGATACGACTTCGTCAACGCCGAAGAGCGGATCGGCGCCCCTTATCGAAACTTAGACGGCCAGAAAAAGACTGTTTCAAATGAGGACGCGCTCGCCTTCACGGCCGAAAGTCTGAAGAAACTCTCCGCCGCCGGAAAGGGGACAGGTTTCGTCGTTTCTCCCCGGGCCACGAACGAAGAGATTTACCTCGTCTCCAGAATTGCCGCCTCATTGAACAATTCACGGGTTGCCTCCGCCGCGTCGTACCATACCGGGAAGGCGGCGGCCGCGTTCGCGCAGATGGGGATAAGTCCTCTTTACGACTACGAAAAGATCCAGACATGCCAGACAATCGTTGTTGCCGGCGCCGATCTTTTGATCAATAACCACCTGGTCGCCAACAAGGTGCGGGAGGCCGTGAAACTCCACGGCGCCCGGATTGTTTCGATCGATCCGCTCGACAACTCTCTCGCCCGCATCTCCAGCGCCCATCTGCAGCCCCTTCCGGGACAGGATGCCGCCGTTTTCAACGCCCTTTCCGGGCGGCTATTGAAGGACGGCAGGTACAGCAAAGATGCCGAAACCCTTGAAGGATTTGCCGGGATTAAACAGTCGCTCGAGGCTCTCTCCGCGGAAGCCCCGGTCGGTATCGATGCCGCACTCTTCGACAAGGCGTACAAACTGATTGCCGATGCGGAAAATGTCTGCGTCATTTTTGGCTCGGGTATTACCGGCAATGAAGAGGGCTTGAAGGCGCTGCTCAATTTCAGCATACTTAAGGGACTGCCGCAGAAGGGGCTGGTGATGCCGGTCGCGCTCCAGGCAAACGCCCTGGGCGCCGTTTCGCTCATCGAGAACATGGCCGCGACGGAAGAGCTTCTGGAAAACGCCGATATCGCAAGCATCTTCTTCTACGAGGATGATCCCTTCCAGTATTTAAACGGCGGGATGGTCAAAACGTCGCTTGCCGCGAAAGAGTTTGTTGCAGTCTGCGACATTCTGCCGACCTTCGTCATGGACAGTGCCGGCGTCGTTGTTCCGTCGGCCGCCTTTGCCGAAAAGGAGGGTTCCTTCATTTCCGGGAACGGCTCTCTGGGCGCGGTCAACAAGGCGTGCAAAGGACCCTCGGCCGGGTTTGATTTTCTGAACGCGCTTTTGGGGCGTCTCGGCAAAAAGACCTACGCGAGCGCCGCAGCGGTTACTGAAGAAATTCGTCTGAGCGGCTTGCTGGAAAAGGATGGGAATGGTGCGGAGAGGCTTGCGGTCAAGGCCGGAAAGCTCTCCTTTGCGACCGGCGGGGCCAGCGTGCCGGAAAATGCGGACGCCTTCCAGTTGATCTTCCGCGATATCTTCAAGAACCATCACCTTGCCGACAGGGGAATCTACAGCAAGGGTGCAAGCAGCGTCCAGAGCGACGCCCTGCGGATATCTCCCGTGGATGCGCGTGAGCTTGGCCTTTCATCCGGCGATGTTGTCGTGCTCACGGCAGATGCCGGAGAAACCGCATGCCCGGTTGTCGTGAAGAACGGGATCCGGAAGGGCGTTCTGGAATGTGTCCTTTTCAGTAAGCATAACGAGATGTTGTCAATTTCCTCACGGATGGCCAAGACCATTGGCGTGACGTTAAGGAAGGCATGACTTTAGATAGACAGGATGTTTAAAAAGGCAATCCCGGCAGGAAAAACAGCGAGCCGCCTTGATGCGGTCGTCGGGAGCAACTAATTTCCAAGGGCTGAACATGGAACCTTATTACTACACGCTCGAATCACTGATAAAAATCGTTGTGGTCGTCACCGTCCTGATGCTGGGAGTCGCCTACCTGACCCTGATCGAACGCAAGTTCCTGGGTTTTCTTCAGGTTCGGCTCGGTCCCAACCGGGTGGGCTTCTGGGGGCTCCTCCAGCCGATCGCCGACGGAATCAAGTCCTTTGTCAAGGAGGATATCATCCCCGACAACGCGGACAAGACCGTCTATGTGATCGCCCCGATGATCACCTTCGTGACGGCCATTTCGATGTTCGCTGTCATCCCGTTTGGCGACAGCTTCACGCTCTTCGGCCGCAACATCAAACTGGTCATCGCCGATATTGACATCGGGCTTCTCTACATTTTTGCCCTGGGCACCCTCGGTGAATACGGAGTCGTTCTCGGCGGGTGGGCCTCCAGCAACAAGTACGCCGTTCTGGGCTCGCTTCGGGCTGCCGCGCAGATGATAAGCTATGAAGTCGCCCTGGGTCTCATCCTGATCGGGACGATTATCCTTGCCGGCTCGCTGCGTCTGACCGAAATCGTTGAAGCGCAGAGAAACGGCTGGTTTATTCTCTATCAGCCCTTCGCCTTTCTGCTCTATCTTGTCGCGTCCCTGGCCGAGATCAACCGCACCCCGTTTGATATGCCGGAATCGGAAAGCGAACTGGCCTGCGGCTTCAACGTCGAGTACAGTTCCATGAAGTTTGCCCTCTTCATGATTGCCGAATACGCGCATCTCGTTACGGTAGCGGCGCTTACGATTACGCTTTTCTTCGGCGGCTGGCTGGGTCCGTTTCTGCCGGGTCCGATCTGGTTCATCGGAAAGACGCTGGTGATGATCTTCATCCTGATCTGGATCAGGGGCACCTACCCGAGAATGAGGTACGACCATATCATGAAGCTGGGGTGGAAATTTCTCTTCCCGGCGGCGCTTGCCAATGTTGTAATAACCGCGTTATTTGTGGCGCTTAGATAGAGATGAGGCAAATGTTATGATAATTCCGCTGCTTAAAGGTCTCAAATTAACGTTAAAGGTCTTTTTTTCAAAGCCTGCAACGATCCGTTACCCGGAGGAGAAGAGGGCCATTTCGCCGCGCTGGCGTGGTATGCACTACTTCGAGAAGAACGACCAGGGCGAGACGGCCTGTGTTGCCTGCGGCCTTTGCGTGGCTGTCTGTCCTTCCCACTGCATCACGCTGGAGATCAAGGAGAGAGAAGACGGGACGCGCTACCCCGGAAAATACGAGATAGACTCGCTGCGCTGCGTCTTCTGCGGTTTCTGTCAGGAGGCGTGTCCTGTGAACGCCATCAAGCTTGGCGGGGACTATGAATTCGTACACTACACAAGGGATGATTTCAAGCTGACGAAAGAAAGCCTGCTTTCCGCAAAAAGGATAGGATGATGGGTGCAATAGGATTTAAATTTGTTGTTTTTATCGTTGCGGCGCTTCTTGTGATCGTCTCGTCACTGCTGATGACGACAAGAAAAAACCCCATCCACAGCGCCCTGTGGATGATCGTGACCTTCTTTGCCATGGCGGTGATCTACCTGCTTTTAAACGCCCAGTTCATCGCGGTGGCGCAGATCATGGTCTATGCGGGGGCGATCATGATGCTGATTCTGTTCGTTATCATGATGGTCAGCCTTGACAATGGCGCCCAGGAGCAGAAGAGGTTCCCAATGGCCATGGGAACAAGGCTTTCCTGGGCTCTGGTTGTCGTGGTCCTTCTTGTCGAGCTGATGTTTGCGGCGCTTTTTTATCAGGCGACGGCGAAGGTTGGCTCCTATCCCGCAGAGGCTGTTGCCAGCCTGGGGAACGCAAAGACGATGGGAATGCTGCTTTACGGAAAGTACATCTTCCCGTTTGAGATCGCCTCGATTCTTCTGCTGGTGGGAATTATCGGGGCCGTGGTTCTGTCCAGAAAAAACAAGTGATTCAAAGTACCGACAGGAGTTAGAAATGCTTCAGGAAATTCCGACAAGTTACTGTTACCTGCTCAGCGCGATCGTCTTTATCATCGGGGCGGTAGGGGCCATTACCCGCAAGAACGCGATTGTCATCTTCATGTCGATTGAGTTGATGCTGAACTCTGTCAATCTTGTGTTCATCTCCTCCGGGAATGCCTTTGCCTCCATGGACGGCTCCATCTTCGTTTTTTTCGTCATGACGGTAGCCGCCGTTGAAGCGGCGGTAGGCCTGGCCATTTTTGTCATGCTCTTCCGGATGAAGGGGACGGTAAACGCGGATGAGGCCAGCCTGATGAAGGGCTGAGGATGTGAACACCGCAGAAGGATTTATTTTTTAAACGCATTTTAAAAAGGAAAGATACATGGCTGACTACATCTGGCTGATACCACTTTTCCCGGCAGTGGGGTTTATTTTTAACGGTCTGTTCGGTACAAAGATATCGAAAGGCGCCGTTTCCTGGATAGCATGCCTGGCGGTTTTCCTCTCATTTCTCACATCTGTGGCCATTTTCTTTGAATTTCTCCAGTTGCCGGCGGATGCGCGGGTCTTCGAAATCAACGTTTACAGTTGGATAGCATCCGGAGAAGTGAGCATCCCTCTCGGGTTCAGGGTCGATGCGCTTTCTTTGGTCATGGCCATGACGGTAAGCGGGGTCGCCTTTCTCATCCATGTCTATTCGATCGGCTACATGGAACACGATCCCGGCTTCAAGAGGTTCTTTGTTGAACTCAACCTCTTTGTTTTCATGATGCTTACCCTGGTTACAGGAAACAGTCTGATCATGATGTTTGTCGGGTGGGAGGGCGTCGGTCTTTCTTCCTATCTGCTGATCGGCTTCTGGTACCAGAAGGATTCCGCCTCGGATGCCGGCAAGAAGGCATTCATCGTCAACAGGATCGGCGACTTCGGATTTTTGCTGGGAATATTTCTTCTCTTCTTCACGCTGGGTTCCCACGGCGTCTGGACGTTGAATTTTGGGGAAATCCACAAGAGCGCCCATCTTCTCAACGGAAACATGATCAACCTGATCACCTTTCTGTTCTTTGTCGGCGCCATGGGCAAATCAGCGCAGATCCCCCTGTATGTCTGGCTCCCGGACGCGATGGAAGGCCCCACGCCGGTCAGTTCGCTGATTCACGCGGCGACGATGGTGACGGCCGGCGTCTATATGATCGCCCGCCTCAATTTCCTCTACAGCATGGCTCCGACGACGATGATGGTTGTTGCGACCATCGGCGTTCTGACGGCATTTTTCGCCGCCACGATCGGTTTTGCCCAGTATGACATCAAAAAGGTTCTTGCCTATTCGACGATCAGCCAGTTGGGCTACATGTTTGTCGCCGTCGGCGTTGGCGCCTATTCGGCGGGCATCTTCCACCTGATGACCCACGCCTTCTTCAAGGGCCTCCTCTTCCTCGGGGCCGGCAGCATCATGCACGCGATGAGCGGCGAGCTGGACATGAGGCTGATGGGCGGTCTGAGAAAAAAGATTCCCGTTACCTACTGGACGTTTTTTATTGCCTGTCTGGCCATAGCCGGGATTCCCGGATTTTCCGGATTCTTCAGCAAGGACGAGATTCTCTGGAAGGCGTTCAGCTCCCCGCATGGACACATCATGATCTGGATGCTGGCGGCCCTTACTGCCGGGATGACGGCGTTTTACATGTTCCGCCTTTTCTTCGGGGTTTTTTACGGCGACTGCCGCGCCCCGGAGGATGTCAAACACCATATTCACGAATCACCGAAGGTGATGACGGTTCCGCTCATGATTCTTGCCTTTCTGGCAATTGCCGGCGGTTATCTGGGAATCCCGCACGTGCTGGGGGGGGCGAATTTGTTTGACCAGTTCCTCGCCCCGGTTCTTGGCGGAGGCCATGGCCATGCCGCGGCAGCGCATGCATCGGCCGGCTTCAGCATGGTAAGCTCCGCCTGGGCGTCAACGGCAGAAGCTGGACATGGCGGCGAAGCGGCCCTGGAGATGACCCTCATGGCAGCTTCAGTCGTGACGGCCCTTATCGGAATTTCCATTGCCTGGCTGATGTATGTCAAGAATACGGGTATGCCGGGGAAATTTGTGGCCGCATTCCCCGGACTCTTCAAGGTCGTCAACAACAAGTACTATGTTGACGAATTCTACGACTTTGTTTTTGTCCGCGGAATCATGAAGGCGGGTGGCGTGCTTTTGAAGGTGGTGGATATCGGCATCATCGAGGGCATCATCAACGGTGTTGGCGCACTGCTTCAGTGGATCGGCGGCGGCCTGCGGAAGTTCGAGACCGGGTTCGTCCAGCAGTACGCCTTCGGCATGATTCTGGGTGCGATCATTGTCGTCGGATACATCGTTTTTGCCCCGCTTTTTTAAGCGTCCGGCCAATATTGAATGGATACTATCTTATTTTACTGGATTGGTGAATGAACATGACATATCCCCTTTTGAGCGTACTGATTTTCCTCCCACTGGCCGGGGCCATCGCAGTCATGCTGCTGCCGCGAAACAACCCCTCGCTGATCAAGGGATTGACGCTTGTCTGGACGATCGTCGAATTTGCACTGTCGCTTCCGCTCTTTTTCAGCTTTGACGAAACAACCGCCGCGATGCAGTTCACGGAAAGTGTTTCCTGGTTTCCAGAACTCGGCATCTCCTACAATCTCGGCATCGACGGTCTCAGTATGCTGCTTGTTGTTTTGAGCACCTTCCTGACGGTCATCTGCGTGCTGGCCTCCTGGGAGGCAATCAAGGACAAGGTTAAGGAATATTTCATCTCTTTTCTGGTCCTTGAGACGGCGCTGGTCGGCGCCCTCTGCGCGCTTGATATGGTTCTTTTTTACATCTTCTGGGAATTGATGCTCGTTCCCATGTATCTGCTGATCGGCGTCTGGGGCGGCCCCCGCCGCATCTACGCGGCCATCAAGTTTTTCCTCTATACGATGGCGGGAAGCGTGCTGATGCTTCTGGCCATCATGGCACTCTACTTCCATTACGGCGCCCAGACAGGTTCCTACACATTCAGTCTCCTCGAACTCTACAAGGCAAACCTCCCGATGGGGATGCAGTACTGGCTTTTTGCGGCTTTTGCTTTGTCGTTCGCGATCAAGGTTCCGATGTTTCCGTTCCATACATGGTTGCCGGACGCCCACACCGAGGCGCCGACGGCGGGCAGCGTCATTCTGGCCGGCGTCATGCTGAAGATGGGAACGTATGGCTTCATGCGGTTTGCGGTCCCTCTTTTCCCCCAGGCCGCCCTTGCCGCAGCTCCGCTGATCTCCACGCTTGCCGTGATCGGGATTGTCTATGGGGCCGTCATGTGCATCATGCAGAGTGATTTGAAGAGGCTCATTGCCTATTCGTCGGTAAGCCATCTGGGCTACGTCATGCTGGGGCTCTTTGCGTTCAACATGCAGGGGCTTGAAGGCGGCATTTATCAGATGCTCAACCACGGCGTAAGCACCGGTGGGCTCTTCCTCGCTGTGGGCATGATCTATGAAAGACGGCACACCCGTATGATCTCTGAATTCGGTGGTTTGGCAAGCGTGATGCCGAAGTTCACCGTCTTCTTTTTGATTATCACCCTCTCCTCGATCGCTCTTCCCGGAACGAACGGATTTGTCGGCGAGTTCCTCATCCTCATGGGCGCCTTCCGCAATAACGTAACGATAGGCGTCATTGCCACCTCCGGGGTTGTTCTCGGCGCCGTTTACATGCTCTGGATGTTCCAGCGCGTCATGTACGGGGAGATAAAGAAGGAAGAAAACAGGAAACTGAAGGATATCAACGCACGGGAGACGGTTATTTTCGTTCTGATCGCCTTTTTCATCTTCTTCATGGGTCTCTATTCCCAGCCGTTTTTCAAGAAGATGGATGTCTCGGCGGCCAATTATTTGCAGTTCATTCATGCCAGGACTGAAGCCCCGGTATCGGTAAAGGTTCAGTAAGGCGCGACCGACTCCAGGTCGGACGACTGGATACGACAAAATGTTTTTTAAAATTTACAATTCAAAAAGGTAGGAAATTATGGTTGTACAGATACCTGAAATGGATTTCGGATGGATTGTCCCGGAGATAGCGATGACCGTTTTTGCCGCTGTTGCTCTCCTTTTGACCCTCTTCCGGAAAAAGAACAGCACCTGGCTTTTTGTGGAAGCCATGCCCCTGGTGGGAGCAATCGTGGCCCTCTACTTTACATTTCAGACATGGAACGGAAATATCGATATCTTCAACAACCTTTACACCATTGACAACTTCGGGGTATTTTTCAAGGGCCTGTCCCTTGTCATTCTGATTCTTGTCACGCTGCTTTCCTACCGCTACATTGACCGTGAGGATATGGCGCGCGGAGAGTACTACTCCCTGTTGATGTTCGGCACCCTCGGCATGATGATCATGGTGTCCTCGAACAACTTTATCACGATATTCATCGGTCTGGAGGTCATGTCGATCTCCATCTACATTCTTGCCGGTCTTATGGGAGGAAATGCCAAATCGGTTGAGGCTTCCCTGAAATATTTCCTGCTGGGGGCCTTTGCCACGGCATTTCTGCTCTATGGCATCGCGCTGATTTACGGCACAACCGGCATGCTCGACATCCGGGAGATTGCCGGGTATGTGAACAGCGGCAATTTCATGGTGACGCCGACTTTCATGGCCGGGCTTGCCCTCTTGATCGTCGGTTTCGGCTTCAAGACCGCATCGGTTCCTTTCCACATGTGGACGCCCGATGTCTATGAAGGCGCCCCGACGTCCATTACCGCCTACATGGCGACAGGCGTCAAGGCCGCCGCGTTTGCTGCTTTTCTGAGGGTTCTTTTCACGGCCTTTCATCCTTTTTTGTCGGGCTGGACTTATATGCTGTGGATACTTGCCGTCGCCACGATGACACTGGGCAACATTACAGCCCTCAAGCAGGATGATGTCAAAAGGATGCTTGCCTATTCGAGCATTGCCCATGCCGGATATATCCTGATTGCCCTGACGGTTGGCGACCGCACCCTTTCGTCCACCGTTCTTTACTACCTGCTTGTTTACAGCTTCATGACGATCGGCGCCTTTGCCGTTGTGATCATACTGGGGCGTCAGGGTTCCCCCAATACCGGCATCGAATCTTACGCCGGACTTGCAGGCAGGCACCCGGTGATAGCTGCGGTAATGGCGGTCTTTCTCTTCTCGATGGCGGGGATTCCCCCCCTTGCCGGATTCATGGGCAAGTTTTATGTCCTTACCGATGCCATCCGGGGAGGGTACTACTGGTTGGCGATCATCGGGGTTCTTAACAGCGTTGTTGCCGCCTATTACTATCTGCGGGTGGTCATGTACATGTACTTCAAGGAACCCGAAGCGGAGATCGGCGCTCCCGATGTCTCCATCGGCTCCACACTTGCCATTGCCATCAGTGTCGTCGTGGTCTTTTATCTGGGAATCTTTCCCCGCCTGTTTCTGATGATTGCGCACACGTCCTCCGCCATTTTCATGTAATCGCAAAGTTCATGATTTTATCTTCTGACTTCTGTTGAAAATGCCCCCGGCCTGAACCGGGGGTTTGTTGTTAGATTGCTTTTTTTATTCCTCTGCTTGCCGGGTTTTTCCGGCATGGGGGAGTTACGGGGGAGTGCCTTGAAAAATCAATGGAAACAGTCTGACGCACTGAAATTTATCGGAAAATATGGACCGGACCGGGGAGAAGAACTCGCGCTTTTGGCCTACGCCACACGTCTTGTCGGGGGAGATCCGGAACTCGCGATGCACGGCGGAGGCAACACCTCCTGCAAGGGGATCTTTAAAAAAGCCTCAGGCGAGGAAGTTCCCGCGCTTTTCATCAAGCCATCGGGCGCCGACATGGGCCGGGTGCTCCCCGCTGATTTTGTCGCCATGGAGCTGGATTATCTCAAAACACTCCGTTCGCTCTCTTTTCTGCGCGATGACTCGGCAGCCGCCCAGTTTCGGCGGCACATGCTGAAGGAATCCGTTTTCAGCCCCTCCATTGAAACGCCCATGCACGCGTTTCTGGATAAAAAATGCATCGTCCATACCCACCCGTCGGCGATACTGGCCCTTTCCAATCGAAAAGACGGACAAAATACAGTGGCCGAAGCCCTGGGAGACGAGGCGGGATTTGTCCCCTATGCAAGCCTTGGTTTCAATCTGGGAAAAGTCGTGGCCGCCGAAATGATAATCAAAAATGATCCGCCGGCGATTGTTCTTGCCCAGCATGGGCTTGTCGTCTGGGGTGAAACACCCCGCGAGGCATACGAAAAAACGATACAGTATGTAACGAGGGCAGAGGAGTACCTGAAAAGAAAAACGGCGCCGATTTTCCCCGCAAGGGGGAAGACATCCCTTCACACCGCTTCCCGACTCTTCAACCAGTGCCTGCCGATGCTAAAGGAACTGCTTTCCCCGAAAGCGGAAACCACGGGCGATGCAACCGGACAGGAGGTGGTTCTTTCGCATCTTGCCACCGGAAAGCTGCTTGCGCTTCTCGATTCTTCCCGCGCCGAGGAGATTTTCTGCTCGGCGCCGCTCAATCCCGATCACCTCCTGAGGATAAAAAACCGTCCCGTCTATCTGAAAAATCCTCCCTACGATGATCCGGAACACCTGCGGCGTCTGGTTGCCCGCAAGATGCAATCCTACAAAGACGATTACGCCCGTTATATCGAAAGACACGCCGGACAGTTGCAGGGGTTGACCCTTCCGGTGGAAGAATTTCTTCCGAGGGCTCTGCTTTTTCCGGGCATGGGCGTTGTCACCGCCGCAAAAGACGCAATAACGGCTGATATCTACAGGGACATTATCCGGCAGGCCATGCATGTAAAAAGCGTGATCCATGAAACGGGGGGAACCTACGCGGGGCTTTTGGAGGACGACGCCTTCGAGATGGAACTGCGGATATGGAAAAAGGCAGCCGCGCCTACTTTAAAAGTTTGATTTATTGAGCCAATTGCAAAAGTTCCTGTGCGTCATACCGTCGTAAGACGGAAAGCGAAGCTTAATGTATATAATCCAGTCTTTTCAAGATATTCTGGATGCCGACATTATGAACATTAAGCTTCGCCTTATGAACATTAAGCTT
>DYTH01000113.1 GCA_020726025.1 Syntrophus aciditrophicus
CCGCCTTTGGCCTGATGCATGCGCCTCTGAAACTTCGCAAGCGCCCGTACAGCTTCCCTCCCGGCAATTCAAGAACATGTCCGCACTCTGAAAACAAGGGGGTATGTCGGTGCACCGACATACATAATCATACTGATATCATTAGAAAATCAGCGACGCGAAAAAAATTTTGCCTCTCCGGGACAGGCTTTTTTTGAGTCCCCCGAAGCGCCCTTCCGGAACGTGGCGACTCCGCCATTTGAGGGGACGTCCGTCGTGTTTACAAACCACCATGCCCGGCGCGGGCACAACGAATGATGAAATTATGCGTTGACTTTCCTTGAAGCGCCTGATTATGATGCCGCCGAAATACCAATAGAAATGGCTGACAGGCTTAAATCAGCTCGACTTTTAAGCATGCCCGTGGTATGCCGCGCAGCCGTAATGTGTCGGTGGTATTTGGACTGTTTTCCGAAAAACTCCTGTCGCCTGGATGCGGGATTTGATTCTGGCGCCACAAAACCACGCGACCCTTGACCATGATTCCACCGGATGTCGTGCGTTGAGGCGGCGCCGGTGAATGCAAACGTATGACAACAGGAAAGGTTCAGAATGAGAAAAATATGCGATATCATTGAATTGATAGGGGACACTCCCTTAATCAGGTTGAGAAACGAAAAAATTGTAGCCAAGGCGGAGTTTCTCAACCCCGGGGGCAGCATCAAAGACCGTGTCGCCCTGGCGATGATAGAAGCCGCAGAACGGGATGGTTCACTGAAGCCGGGCATGAAAATTGTCGAACCGACATCGGGCAATACCGGGATAGGCATCACTCTCGTCGGCGTTGCCAGGGGATATGAAGTCTTTATTGTCATGCCCGAAGGGATGAGTGAAGAAAGAAAGAACATCATCAAAGTGCTCGGGGGAAATCTTGTTCTTACTCCGGACAGCGAAAATATCGCCGGTTCCATCAAAAAAGCGGCGGAACTGGTCAGGAAATACCATGCATTCATGCCGAATCAATTCAAGAATCCCGTGAACGCACTGGCTCACTATCAAAATACCGCCCGGGAGCTCTGGGAACAGGCGGGGCATAAAATTGACGCCTTTGTCTCAGGCATTGGAAGCGGCGGCACAATTCAAGGGGTTGGCTCCTTTCTCAAAAAAAACAATCCGAATGTAACCATCGTCGCTGTTGAACCGAAAAATGTATCCGCCCTTCTTGGCCATGAACCGGGCTTGCACCAGATACAGGGCATCGGGGATGGATTTATCCCCGACATTCTGGATGTTTCGCTGATCGACAGAATCATGGAAGTCACCGATGAAGACGCCATTGCAACAACCCGCAACCTTGCATCTTGCAATTCTCTCTTATGCGGAACGTCATCCGGGGCAAACGTCTGGGCGGCAAGACAGATCGCCATGGAACATCCGGAATGGGTCATCGCAACCGTACTTCCGGACAGGGCAGAGAGGTATTTCAGCACAGGATTGCTCTGATCAGAACGTGGCAACCGCCTCTCGCACACTAAAAAGAACAATGTTATTTTTTATTTTTTTAAATCATGATGCTCTCGTCAAAAGTCTGAAATTCCCTCCCCCTCCACGGGGGAGGGCCAGGGTGGGGGTGATAAGTGACTGTATTTCGGAATGTAGTTTTCCCCTCCCCTTAATCCCCTCCCGCAAGGGGAGGGGAAAATGTACTTTTGACGAGTTCATCAAATCATGAGCATCGAAAAGAGCAGACATGAAAGCAGGCGCCGTTCAGATCAGGCTGATGCGGGTTGAAGATTTTAACGCCGTGGTTAAAATCGACGAAAAGGTATTCAAGACGTACCGTCCCGATTACTACAGAATGAAATTTGAAACGATCGTGCAATCCCCGGATCAGTTGCCCACTTCATTTGTGGCCGTCGCAGAGGGCGGGACGATCGTGGGGTTCGTGATGGGAAAACTGTACATCGGCGAATACGGGATCTCGGAGAAAAAGGCATCCCTGGACACCATCGGCGTTGATCCCGATTATCAGCAGAACAATGTCGGTCGGCTGTTGATCGGGGAATTCATGGATCATTTAAAAAGCCTCGGCGTCCAGAAGGTGGACACCCTGGTCGATGGCAATGACGCCGCGCTCACGCACTTTTTTACCGCGAACGGATTTGCCCCTTCCCGGACGATTAATCTGGAAAAGAGCCTGTAAAGCGCCCATACCCCTCTTTTTCCAGAACCTCCCTGGGGACAAAGCGCAAGGATGCGGAGTTGATGCAATAGCGGAGTCCCGTGGGCCTGGGGCCATCGGAAAAGAGATGGCCGAGATGGGAGTCCCCTTTTTTGCTCCGGACTTCGGTGCGCTCCATCGAAAATCGGCGGTCCTTCTTCTCTACGATGTTTTCGGCCTCAAGAGGTCTTGTGAAACTGGGCCACCCGGTTCCGGAATCGAACTTGTCCCGCGAGCTGAAAAGGGGCTCGCCGGAAACGACATCCACATAAATCCCCTCTTGTTTGTTGTTCCAGTACTCGTTCTGGAAAGGCGGCTCGGTGCCTTCGTTCTGCGTCACATCGAACTGCATGGGGGTCAGCCTTTTTTTAAGCTCCGCCCTGTCAGCCTTCGGAACAGAGGGGCTGGCTGCCGGATTGACAACCGCGTATGTATCCCCCCAGATCTTTTTCAGAAACTGATCCCGGCCTGATCCCCTCCGGTAGCTTTCGTAACGGAAGGTGTTCGTCCGGCAGTAGTTCTGATGATGTTCCTCGGCCTCGTAGAACCGTTCGAATTTTCGGATATCCGTCTTGATCGGCGCCTGAAAACGGCCGGTTTTCTGCAGGGCATCCCGCGATTTCAACGCGCTTTCCCTCTGCTTTTCGTCGTGATAGAAAACTGCCGGCGCGTACTGGGAACCGCGGTCAACGAACTGCCCGCCTGAGTCGGTCGGATCGATATGGCGCCAGAAGACGTCGAGCAGGGTCTCGTAGGTGACCCGGGCAGGGTCATAGCGGACCTGAACAGCCTCCAGATGGCCGGTTTCCCCTGAACAGACCTCCCCGTAGGAGGGATTTTCCACGTTGCCTCCGGTATAACCGGACACGACATCGATCACGCCCGGTATCTTTTCAAAATCCGCCTCGACGCACCAGAAGCATCCTCCGGCGAATGTCGCCGTTTCCATGATTCCATTTTCCTTCTGCATCGTTATCCCCTCCACGGTTTGCGCCGTCTTTGTCTTGTCTGTGGCATCCGGCTCTTTACAACCAAAAAAGACTACAGCCAGCGCCAGCAAAAAAATCACATGTATCTTCTTCATCATACCCCCTCATATCTTTCGAAAAACCACCTGCATTGCATGCCGCTAATCTAACCACGCAAGGCGAATAGTCAAATGTACGACAAAATAACCTGCCACGCCTGATTTATTATCGTTTCACAATGCAGATATTCCACGCTAAAAGGAGCCGTCCGTTGATGGAGTCACATGCAAACAGGAGGCAAAAACATGAGTCTGATTGTCGCTGAAAACCTGACTAAGGATTATCAGGTGGGCGAGGTGATCGTTCCGGCGATCCGGGGGGTGAGCTTCGAGATCGCCCCGGCCTCGTTTGTCTCATTTATTGGCCCATCGGGAAGCGGAAAGACGACGCTTCTCAACATGATCGGCTGTATCGACGCGCCGACATCGGGCAAGCTCCGCGTCGCGGGGACGAACACCATCGGCCTCGACCGGAAACAGAGCGCCGCCTTCCGCGGAGCCAACATCGGGTTCATCTTTCAGGACTTCAACCTGATTCCGGTCCTGAGCGCCCGGGAAAATATCGAGTACCCCCTCCTGATGGTAAAACACATTCCCCCGGCGGAACGTACCCGGAGGGTCTCGGAGCTTCTGGAGGCAGTCGGCATGAAGGAGCAGGCCGACAAACGCCCCGATCAGCTCTCCGGCGGCCAGAAGCAGCGGATCGCCATCAGAAACCTGCTGCGTTACCGCCGCCGGACTGTCCTGACCGCGTCTCTTGTCGCCATCGGCGTTATCTTCGTCCTGGTTTTTTCTGCTGCGTCGGGTTCTTTCAAATCGCTGATGATCGGGCAGATCACCGATTCGCTGATGGGACATCTCCAGATCCACAAAAAGGGGTATGTCTCCTCGATCGAGAACCTTCCCCTCAACCTGGGAATGCCGGGAAAGACATTTGTCAAAGTTGATGAAATATTGAAGAATTCCAAAGATGTTGAGTCCTCGTCGCCCCGGATCAAGTTCGGCGCCCTGTTCAGCAATTTCGTCGAATCGACCAACATACGGCTCAACGGCGTCTATCCCGAGAGAGAATTCAAGACCGTTCCACTTCTGCCCTCGCGGATATCGAAGGGCAGCAAGAGCATCAAAAAGGGAGAAATCCTGATCCCGGCCCTGCTCGAAAAGGGGATGAAGGTCAAAATCGGCGACTCCATTTGTTATCACCGGCAAAAAATCAGGCCAAAATCACCGGATAAAATAATGCCAGAGCGGTCACAAGAAACAGCTCCAGACCCCGGTGCAAAATGCGCCGACAAAATAAGGGATAGCTTATAGCCTTTGCCCTGTCTATGCACTTTTGAATTATCTGCCTCTTGGGCTCTTTGACATCTTTCGATAGCCATTCCTCGTCAGGTGTTGATGGATCATAATACAAGATACTCTGAGTGTCAAATCAGAAGTAAATGAACTAAATGGAATAAAATTAATCATATAGAGAATAAATTCCTTCCATGAAAGGAATGGGTGGTTCCATGTAACCGGCGATCATGGTCCCCTTTTATACCGGTGAAACTGGTACAGAATTAGACCGGCGATGATAGTGAATAACCGCCTCAACGTGGGGGTAAAATTATACTTTCTTCTGTACGACACCGATCTGGATGTGATCTACGCCGCCGACGGCAGCCGCACCGCCCGGATGGGCTTCGATTTTTCCCGGAATGTTACCAGCAGCTTTGAAGTGCATGGCGAAATAGCCCACATCCGCGATAACCGCCGGCAGACACTCGACGCGGCCGGAGTTGTGCACGCGGAAACGGCCGACGCGACAAGCGGGCTTCTCGGCATCCGCCACCTGACGACCTTCGATTTGACGACGATCATCGAATACTACCACAACGGCGCCGGCTTTGACTCCGACGCAATGGAGAACTATTTCGGCTACATCAAACGGGGTTTTGACGTTTACCGGACAACGGGCAACGCCGCGATGATGGGTACGGCGCAGAACCTGGCCGCCGCGGGCTACGGCCGGGCCAACCCGATGGAGGATTACCTCTATCTCAAATTCAGCCAGAAGGAACCGGCCGACATCCTCTACTTCACCCCATCCATCGCGGGGATGGTCAACCTCCGCGACGGCAGCTTCAGCGTCACGCAGGAACTGCTCTACACCGGCATCACCAACCTCGAGATGCGCCTCCGCGCCGCCTTCATCCAGGGCGGCTCAAACACCGAATTCGGCGAAAAAGCCGCCGACTGCCGCATCGAACTCCGCGTCGGCTACTATTTTTAGTGGATTATCGTATTCCGGAAATGATCTCTGATTATCGTTGTCAGAAAGTAGTCTGCTCCTTATACCGGTGAAACTGGCACAGAATTAGACCGGCGATGATACACTCTACATAAATTTTTATATTTTCCGTCCCCAGATCGTCCCCAGAATTTGATTTTTAACATGAAACGTCGGAGACGTTATTTGATTTACTGGCCAAGTCCAAGCAAAAACTTTGTTATCGGAATACATTGCACCCTGGCGGCTCCGGTATCAATTACATCCTCATAGTCATTGGTCAATAGTATTGTTTCTGCCGCTTCGTGCCCTTCCAGCGGTTTTTGGAAGCAGGCCAGCTCTCGATCCGGTATGGCGGTTTCTGATACATCCTCATGCCAGACCTGAATACGTTTCGTGATCTTCATCCCCTCCTTAATTACAAAATCCGTATCGCTACCATTTGAGTGATAATAGACCTCTTCATGATGCCGCTTTAAATGGCAGAAGACCACGTTTTCAACCAACCATCCCATATCTTCGGAAAACGCGAAAGCGATCCGGTTTCTTAAGCCAGTGTCAATGGCATACGGTTTGAACCCGGCCCGCATGGTGTTTTTGAGCGAACAGGAGAACATCCGCAGTTGAAAAAGCAGATAGCTTTCCATGATTGCGGACACATAATTCTCGGTCTTGTCCTGTGAGATGGTGAAGTTATTTTTCAGCCTGGTAATACTGGTCAGTTTGGCAACATTGGTCAGCAGGTAAACTGCCAGATTACGTAAATTGGCCACATCCCGGATCTCATAACGGGTGACGATATCCCGGTAAAGCAGATCCTCGAAATAGTTTTTGAGCAGAAGTTCCTTGTCTTCGGTCGCTTCCTTCAATACCACTTCAGGAAACCCACCATACTTCAGGTAGTCATTGAACAATTTCCTGACGGTTGCTTTTTTGGCCATATAGGCCAGATCAGTTAAGACCTCAAGGTTGTTAAAACGAAGAAACTCCTGAAACGAGAGCGGATATACCTCAAAAGACACATTCCTGCCGGTTAATTTGGCGCCGATCTCGCGGGATAGCATCTGTGACGATGAGCCGGTGATAAATATTTTAATATCCTCTGTTTCACTGCGGCCTCGCACCCAACTTTCCCAGCCAGCGACATTCTGGACTTCATCCATGAAGAGCCAGCACCTCCCTTCTGGCTGTATCCGTTCTCGGTAGGTGCGGTAAATCTGCTCCAACAGTTCAACCGAGTATTCTGAAGAGAACAGCGGTTCTTCCAGGTTGACCCGTAGAATGGAGGCAGGTTGCACATTCCGGGCAAGCAACTCTCGAATCACCTGGGCCATAAGGGTTGACTTGCCGCACCGTCGTACTCCCTTGAGCACGACAACTTCCTTAGAATCCAACTGTCCGAGACATGCAGGAAGAAGGTCCCTTTTGATGCCGGCATCAATATTGCCAGTGTTCCAAAAGCGGTTGTATGAGGAAATAATTTCGTAAAGTTTAGCTGTCTGCATGCAATACCACCGGTATGATAGTTGTTTATATCTCAAATAGCATTGGCATATCGGTTGGTCAAGCGGAATTTGTTGTCATAACCAAACATGATGAACTCGTCAAAAGTACATTTTCCCCTCCCCTTGCGGGAGGGGAT
>DYTH01000114.1 GCA_020726025.1 Syntrophus aciditrophicus
ACATAAGATAACTCGCTATTATCACTTTATTTTTGACGACGGTTGAAAAGTTTTGCCTTCCCGAAAATGACTGGCGGTCATGTTCCTGTGCCGTCTTGCCCCGCCTGCCGGATGGATAAACTACAAAGAAATGATAGTCGCCCCCGGGTTAAAACCAGCCTCCAGAGGACGACGCTTACGTTTCCTATTCGTAGATTTTTTCGTCCTCGGCGAAGGCCTCGGCGGCGTCGGCCTCGTAATCGCGCATCTTCAGCGCCGCCCTGTTTTTTTCCGTCTCTTTATACCACTCGTGGGCGACGATCATCGACATCACTTCGCTTGTGCCGGTCCAGATGGTCGCCAGGCGGATGTCGCGGAAGATGCGCTCCACAGGAAAGACATTGGTGTAGCCGATGCCCCCCAGTGCCTGCATGGAGTTATGGGCGACCTTCTGGCACGATTCGGTGATAAACCGCTTCGATTCGGAAATAAGCCTGCGCGCCCTGTCGGTCGGCACACCGGCGTCAATCGCCCGGCAGGTGGTGTAACCGAGGGAGCGGGCGGCATCCAGAAGCATCGCCGCCTCGGCGATCTGGAAGGAAACACCCTGAAAAGAGTTCAGAGTGCGTCCGAACGCCTTGCGCCTCGTCGTGTAGTGGGTCGCGATATCGAGCGCCACCCGGGCGGAGCCGAGCGTCATGATCGCCGTCCCGAGGCGCTCGGGGATCATCATCGTGTTGAAGATGTCGTAGCCGCCGTTGATGCGCCCGACAACATTTTCCTTTGGTATTCTCACATCCTTGAAGACAACGCGCGCCGTACCCCCTCCCCTGCCGCCCATCAGGCTGTAGAGGTATTTCGTCTCGACGCCGGGGCCGCGGTCAACAATAAACGCCGTCATGGAATCCTGGGGCTTGACCGCCGAATCGAAGCTCGTTTTGGCGTAAAGAAGAAAATAATCGGCCCCTTCGCCGCCGACGATGAACCGTTTCTGACCATTTAACAAGAAATAGTCGCCCATATCCTCGGCTTTCGAGGTGGCGCCGAAAAAATCGGACCCACCCCGCGGCTCGGTCAGCCCCTCCGCCGCGAAAATCTCCCCCTTCAGAAGAGGCTTGACGTACTTCTCCTTCTGCGCGTCCGTACCGTGCTGGATGAGCGCGTCGCAGACAAGCTCCGCCCCGACACCAAAAATGCATGCAAGTTCATAACTCAGGGTTCCAATCTCCTCCAGAACCATCCCGGTTGTCACCCAGTCCATCCCGCGGCCGCCCCACTGTCTCGGGTAGCGGCAGCCAAGCAGGTTGCGCCTTCCTGCTTCCTGCAAAAATTCCTTCGGGAATTTGATCTCGTCCTTGTCCATCGCAAGGATGAGGTCGCGCGGCGCCCACCGGACAAAATCGCGCACCTCTTCACGAAATGCGAGCTGTTCTTTTGTCATCAAAAAATCGTACATACCTTCCTCCAAAAATAAAATACAAACCCCCCTGCCCGGTGCGGGCACAACGAACAATGAAAACGAAGTTTGATGAACTCGTCAAAAGTCCAAAAACCGTCATTCCGGCGAAAGCCGGAATCCATAAGTGACTAAATTCACTGGATTATGAACATTAAGCTTCGCTTTCCGTGTCAAGCACGGAATGACGAAAGGTGACAAAATCGACTTTTGACGAGAGCATCAAGTTTCATGTTCATAAAATCAGGATACGGGGTCACCGGGCAGGGGCACGGCATGCCGTGCCCCTGCGAAAACATGGCATCGCAACGCTTTGACATTGAACGGAAATATTCTATTTTCATAGATAAAGCCCTGCCGCACGGACGCATCGGCAGGGCGTCATCGTCAGATGCTCGCTATTTCTTCCAGGTGGCCAGCTCGTTTGCCGTCCAGTCCTGAAGAAGAATTGCCTTCGCACCGGGACCGCACTGCTGAATCTGCACGGAATCGGTCCCCTGGTGACGGTTTGCGTTCCAGGCGATCTTGCCTCCCATCCCTTTCCAGTCTTTGAAGGTGTTGAGTTTGGCGATAACCGCCTCCGTACTCAGATTGGGACCGGCCTGTCTGAGCGCCTCGACGAGCGGCTCGGCAAACAGGATGCCCGCCATGTAGAAAACACCCCACCTCTCCTTGGGGGCCAGCCTTTTGGCAGCTTCCCGGTATTTTACAACCAGGGGCTCGGTGGAATCGGGGGTGGGAACGAACGCGCCGGTTATAACCCCTTCCCAGAGACCGCCCGTTATCTTGTACATCAGCGGGTAGTCGGAAAGTCCGTCGCAGGAGACCCACTGTGTCTTCAGACCGACATTCGCGGCGGTCTTCATCGTAATCGCCCCGAGGGTCGGGCTGACCCACATGATAATCGCATCCAGATTGGCGTTCTTGAACTTGAGCATCTGGGAGGCAAGGTCCTTGTCGGTGGGTTCAACCGGGATGGACTCCGCCAGCTTCATCTTAACTGGGCGATGCGGATCTCCTTGTCGTCAAAGCCCGGTTTTGCGGCCATGCTGTCCGCGGCAAACAAAAAAAACATCGAAATTGTCAATAACACGAAAAAAACCTTTTTACTTCCTCTCATAGAACCCCTCCTTGTTAAAAGTATCAGCCTTGCATTCGTTCGTAGATATCCTCGAACTCCTTGTTAAAATCCCGAAAAATAGCAAGCACGCGCGGGTCAAAATGCGCGGGTTGCGTCCTGCCGTCCCCTTTGGTCAAGATATCGAAAACGTCGGCGTGAGAGAAGGCCGGTTTGTATGCGCGGGGATTGCGCAACGCGTCATACTGATCCGCAAGGGAAACGATCCTCCCCTCAACGGGGATTTCCTCTCCCCGCAGTCTCTGGGGGTAGCCGCTTCCGTCCCAGCGCTCATGATGGGAGAGGGCAATCTTTCTGCCTGTCGTAAGGCGGGGATGTTCCCCGATGATTTTAGCGCCATAGAAAGGATGTTTTCGCATCACGTCCATCTCTTCTTCACTGAATTTTCCCGCTTTCTTCAGAATCGCCGAGGGAATATAGAGCTTCCCCACATCATGGAGCGGGGCCTGCTGGTGAATCGTTTTTACAGTTTTTTCCGGAAGGCCAAGCTTTTCCGCTATGAAACCGGCATATTCGCCCACCCTCCATATGTGCTGCCCCGTGTCTTCATCGTTGACCTCCGAAGCCCGGGCAAGGGCGTGGATCGCGTACTCGAACGCCCCTTCCGTCTCTTTCGCCTGAAGGGCGAGCGAGCGCAGGGAATCGCCGATGGTAACCATGCTGTACAGGATGGCCGCGTCATACCGTCCGACCTCTCTGCCGTGATTCAGCGTGAAGAGGCACATATCCCTGCTCCGATAGTAAACCATGTTTCTGACGCTGAGGCCGCGGGCCTCGAGCGCTTTTATAAAGGCGCTGAACTCCGGCTGCGCTATGCTGTCCTGGTTGAGAAATCCGATCTTCGAATCCTGACTGCCCAGCGGCTGGAGATACGCGTTAATTTCGGCGTCCAGACTGCTCCGATTGAGCTTTTCCATGACCGATTCGTAGTATTGCCATGACCAGGTTTTATCTTCGGCAGCGTAACCGACAACCACGCCTTCCGGCTGGTGGACCATGTCCGTTTTTTTTCGGATGATCCTGTCAACAATTCCGTCAATTTTGGAAGCAAAGTCGAAATCGATGGAATTATAACTCTTGAGCGTTTCCTCACCATAAACGATCAGGTTGTGGATGTACTCAAAGGCGTTGCTGAGTACGTCGTTCGCCTGTTTGAGTTTCAGGAGCATCTTGATACGGGCGAGCACCTCGCTGTGATCGATCGGTTTATTGATGAAATCATCAACACCCGCCTCGATCCCCTGGATGCGGTCCTTTTTTTCGGAGAGGGCCGTAATCATGATGATTGGAATGAACTTCAGCGATTCGTCGTTTTTGATCCTGCGGCTGGCTTCAAAACCGTTCATCCCCGGCATCATCACGTCCATAAGGACAAGGTCGATCCTCTGAGCGTGCAGGATATCCAGCGCCTCGCCTCCGGAATGGGCTATTTTGCATGCATATCCCTTGAAGGTAAGAAACATCTCCAAGGCATTGCACATATCGATTTCGTCATCGACGATAAGTATGGTTGCCATATCTGATCCCCTGTT
Organism: Syntrophus aciditrophicus; assembly: GCA_020726025.1. Taxonomy (GTDB): domain Bacteria; phylum Desulfobacterota; class Syntrophia; order Syntrophales; family UBA5619; genus DYTH01. Next base: position 4,106 of record DYTH01000114.1, read on the forward strand.
TTTCCCCGATCGGCGTCATCCGGGCGCTCACAGCGCGCCACGACAGGTTCCCCTTGATGTAGCAAGGGAGGTGTAAGAAATTATTGCCTGCTTTGGAGGTTGTCATGCCGGATGAACAGGCAGCCTGATAACAAATGATGCTCCTCCCCATTCGTTGTTTTCCGCGTGAAGGGTTCCCCTGTGCTCCTGAAGGATCCCGAATGCAATGGAAAGTCCCAGACCGGTTCCCATGCCGGGGTCCTTGGTTGTAAAGAAGGGATCAAAGATCCGGCTTATATTTTTTTCATCTATTCCCTTGCCTGAGTCGGAAAAAACAATGCGTACAAAGTCTCCTTCAGGGGTTTTTTCAAGGACAGTGGCAACGAGCAGCCTTTTTTCAGATTTTCCATCCATGGCGTCGATCGCGTTGCTGAACAGATTGATGATCACCTGCCACATCTTGCTCCGGTCAATCGGAATGTCCGGCAGCTCACCTTCATACTGCTTGTCAATTTCGACGCCGGACAGGCGGAGTTTCGGGGAAATAAGCGTAAAGACGCTTTCAATCAGCTTATTGACGTTCAGCGGGATAAACTCGCCTTTTGACGGTTTGGCAAACGCGCTCAAGTCCCTGACGATCTTCTCGATTCTTTCCACCTGGCGGGCGCTGACCGCGAGCATCGCTTTCGTTTTTTCGGGCGGCCACGCATCCATTTCCATCATCTGAATATTCATCGAAATGATATTCAGGGGATTCAGGATTTCGTGTGAGATGCCTCCGGCAAGGGTCCCTATCGCAAAGAGTTGTTCCTCCTTTAAGAGCAGGGACTGGGTATCCACAAGCTGTTTTCTGAGCCGAACAAGCTCAGTGACATCCATACTGTTCACCAGGACTGCGGGGCTTCCCCCGCAGGAAATGGGCGTGACAGTCTCGGCTACACTGCGCGTCTGGCCGTCTGCACAGACAACGCGATAGTTGTAAGGAGTAAAGGATTGACCTTCGAGCATCCGGGCTGCGTCTTTGCGGGCCTGATCGCGGTCTTCCGGATGGATGAATTCAACCATCGCCCTGCCCAGTAGATCATCTTCCCGATACCCGTAAATGTCCATCAGGGAGGGGTTCACGAAAATAAATTTTTCATCCTGGAGAATCGCCATTCCGGAGTTCGCCTTCATGACCAGCGTCCGGTAGAAATCTTCCATGTTTTTCAGGTCTTCTGCCGCAGAACTTACGGCTTCAGGGATCGGCGGGTTTCTCTGCATGTTGATTTAACTCCTCTGGTAAGATCAAGTATCCGGTCAATCGCCTCCTGGGCGGTGCAGGAGTTTTTTCGATATCCTTCTTCTGTTGCGTTAGACTTATAAATCAAAAAAACGTTCCGCACCACATCTTTTTAAGAACACCGGCAGTTATTCTCTCCGGGCTTCTTTTGCCGTACGTTCCACCTCATGCAGGGCAAGATTCTGGCAGGCGTGAAAGAAGTCTGCACAGAAGATATCCCAGCGCCGCCACATCCCGATGTCTGAATCGGGCAATGCCATAATGTCCGTTATCTCCAAAGCCAGCTTGTCGGCAGCTTCCACATTCAGACCCTTCAGGATATTTCTCACAAGTTCCGATGGGGCATACCAGCCTGTCACCTTTTTTATATCACGGAATATCTGCGTGAGGAGAACATTTCTCGGCCCTTCCCAGAGTTCGTTGACGGCTGAATCCCGATAGAGTCGCGGCAGGGAGGAGAAATCCTCCATGACGCCGTGGCCGCCGAAGACGGACATCGCCTCGTGGAGAACCTCTGTGGAATCCCAGGCGGCGGTGATTTTCTGCAGCATGATCAGCTCGCGAACCTCGAACCGTCTCTTTCTGACGTCATCCGGCTCATCGGCGACAAGTCCCGCCTTCAGACCGCCTTCAAGCGCAAGAAAGTCCCTGTAAAGCTTGAAGGCGCCGGCGGTGGTTCTCCGGGCGACATTTTCGAGCCTGGCGATATTTTCCTTCATCAGCGGGAAATGGTCGATCGTCATACCAAAGGCCTCCCGGAACCCGGCGTATTTTTTTGCCTCGCGGACCGCGCGGGTCATGCAGGCGGCGGCGGACAATCCCACGGTAAGGCGCGAATAGGTCAGGACGATTCCGACGACGTTGGCAACACCCCGATCGAGGGGTCCTGCCGGATAGGCAACCGCCCCGTTAAAGGTGAGTTCCCCGGTCGTCAGCTCGCTTGTCCCGAGCTTCCATTTGATCCGGTCAATGGTGAAGCCGTTCTTGATTTCCCGCGCCTTGTCGCCGGGAAGCCAGGAGGGAACGATGAAAAGGGCAACCTTTCAGGAGGCGATCCTTGCCGCTGCTGAACGTGTTTTTGCGGTCAAACCTTTCAATAATGTCAGCATGCGCGACATTGCCCGGGAAGCCGGCATCTCACATGCTGCCATTTACCGCTATTTTCCCGACCAGCGTTCGCTTTTTATCGAGGCCTTCCTGTGCGGGGCGAGGGAAATAATCGGTTTTTTATCGGAAATTACTGCAAAAAGCGAAAAGGGAGACATTGAGGCAGTGGCCTCGGCATATATCGATTACCTGATCGAAAACGACCAGTATTTCCGTATGATGACCCACTTTATGCTCGATGGCTCACTAACGCCGGAAATGATCGAAAAGCTGAATATCGCCGAACGAAAAATCTTTGATCATTTTGACATCATGTTTCGTAAAATGGGCATGTCGGATCCCGTGCGGCCACTATCCCATGCCTTTTTTGCCGGATTGCACGGTGTATTGATTACCTTTAAAAACTATCCCGGGCGCGATCGGCCAGCGGTACGGGGACACATTCAAAAGATAGCCGCCGTACTGACAGATAAATTTAAATGCAACGTAAAAAATTCGTAGATATTGATTATAGCCGTCTGCATGGCCATCGTCCGGAAAAACGCTTCCGCATCGTTTCCGGAATGGCTTATTCTGGTGAGCCAATTGCATAACCATTTGTCATTCCCGAATGTTTCTATCGGGAATATGGTTTTTCAAGCAGTTA
>DYTH01000018.1 GCA_020726025.1 Syntrophus aciditrophicus
TGGTGGCGGTGCAGGGAATTGAACCCCGGACACTACGGATATGAGCCGTATGCTCTAACCGGCTGAGCTACACCGCCCTGTTATGACAAAGCCCGCGATAATTCATTGAATCCGGCACGCGGCTTTTTTCCTCTGCGGACAGGGTGAGGGCTGATACAACAGTTCCATCCAATTGTCAACCCCTTCATTCAGCTTTCAGAGAATAGGAAACGATGACGCTGCGGCCCTGCAATGACCCCCCGGTTGATAAAACAAGGGCAAGGACGATGTCGTTTTCCCCGTCGTTGTCGATATCCTTGAACTGATAATCGGCTATGTACCCATTGATTTTTTTGGTTTTCCAGCTTTCAGCAATCCCCAGGCCGTCCCATTCGAGATTGTACACCTCGGCATTGGTAAAGAGCTTCAGATTCTGAAACATGCGCCCGGAGGAGGAGATATTCTTCGGCAGGATGATCTCCCTTTTTGCATCTTTGTTGGTATCATAGGTGATGATCCTTGAATTGATGAACCATGTTCGGTCATCCGACTCTCCAGACTGGGTTTTGGCAATGGGCTCGATCGTGGTGTTGCTGCCCCCGAATTGTTCCTCGCTCTTCCAGAGAAATTCTTCACTTCCGCCGAAAACAAGCACCTTTGACAGGGGTTTGGTGGTTTGTTCGAATATGCAGAGGTAATCGTCGCTGTTGAGGGCGATGATTCTTTCCGCCCCGCTTCCGCCCAGGGAGTCCATTGTCAGGCCGTATATGGAAAGCCCCTGGGGTATTTTCATTTTCCGGCCTTCCTGATAGTGATTGCCGCTCCAGGATATCTGATAAATCGGCGTGTCGAAGGGGTTATCCAGACCGCGGCGTTGTCCCAGGAGAACAGGTTCCGAATTTCCGTTCTGGATGACGCGGAGAAACCAGGGGAGGCCGGATGCAATCGTTTCATACTTGCCGTTTGTGTATTCCACGACAAAGGAATCCACCGCCTGCCCTGAATAGCTGGAAACGATGATTTCTTTGACGCCGTTTCCGTTGATGTCGGCGACGTCGAGGCCTATGTAGTTATCGTACGGCTTCCCCCTGATCTGCTGGATAAGTTTGAAGTCGTTGCCTTTTTTCTGGTAGATGAAAATCGTGTTCACGTCGATGAAGACCGTCTCGTTTAATTTATCCCCGTTGACATCGCCAATGTCGATTCCTTTGAATGCATTGGAAAACTGCTGGCTCTTCCAGAAAGTTTTACGGTCGAGGGGCTGCTCGGCATTGATAAAGTAGGGGTTGATGGAGGATGTGAAGGTGCCCTTTTTGCCCTTTCCCATGGATGAGATAATCTCCGACTCCCTTGCAGCCGCGGGGGAAGGCTTGCGGGAAACGATGATTTCCTGACTGGAAGGCTGCCCGGCTGCGGCAAGAGGCTGTACGCCCAGTATCTGCGAGGTTATCCTGGCGGCAAAATCGTTGATGCGGGGGATGATTTCGTCAAGCCCGCATTGAGACGAGATCGTGACTGAAGCAGAGCCAGTGGCGGCGTCGAAAAGCTTCCCGTCAATATTGATCGTGGCGCCGATTTTGGTAAGGCTGCCCCAGACCACGTAATCGGCCTGGGTCTTTTTCGCCATCTCCGATACAAAGGCCGCGGTCATCTCCTTCCCAGCCGTTTCCTTCAGCAGAGGCTGGAGGGTGGTTTTGCCGACAACGGCCATCTTTTCATTGAGGGAAAGGCGGGAACGGAGTATGTCTTCGGTTCCCTGTCTTATGTAATCGATGTTTTCCGCGCTGTGGACGAAAAAAGGGAGAACGGCAATGGTAAATTTATCTTTCGCCAGCAACGGTTGAGCGAAAAGCATCAGGAAAAGGAAAAGTAAAAAAGGGACGCGCAGATGTTTCATTCATTGATCTCCTGTATAAGGGTTAAATTTCATCGAGCTGATTGGAAATTCTCCTATCACTAAGCCGGATATAATTCAACATGGTTTGTCGTCAATCAGTTATCCCTGTTTTTTTGATTGGAAATTCCAGTTTGTAAACCCCGAACTTGATGACTGCGTTCATCGGATAGGCGGTTTTTTCAAAGACCTTGAGCATAGCCTTGTTGTCGTAAAGAACGTCAGCGGTGAACCCTTCTATCCCCTGTTCCAGTGCGGCGTTGGCGATAATCTTCAAAAGATGCGAGGCGATTCCGTTCCCCTGGTAATTCTCATCCACGATAAAGGCAACTTCCGCATAGGATGGGCGATCGCTCAGACGAACGTAGCGGCCTTCCGCGATGATCTTCTCGCCGCCTCTTTCGGAGATCGTACCGATGATCGAGAGTGTCTTTTGATAGTCAATGTTGACGTAGTTTTGCATTTCCTTGTGGGGCATCGATTTCACATGGGAGAAGTATCGGTAGTAAACGGCGTTGTCGGAAAAACGGTAGAAGAGCCGTCTCATCTCCTCTTCGTCGGAAGGTTTGATTGCCCTGAAGGAGACCTTCAGACCATCCTTCAGGGTGCAGACGGTTGACAGCTTTTCCGGGTACAGGGCCCCTGATCCGGGAAGGTATATCTGGTCGCGATAGAGGATGCGGGCTTCCTTGGCCTGCCGGACCAGTTCCTCCCTGTCTTCGGGATGAGCTATGTCAATGAGGGCCTGGGCCCTCTCCCGTACGGTCCGACCGATCATCGAGGCGATTCCGTATTCGGTGACAATCAAATCCAGTGATTCGCGGTTGTTGAATTGATTGGGGAAATCTTCCACGGAAAGGATGATGTTTGCCTCGCCCTTCAGGTTGCGGCTGGGCAGGGCAAATATTGCCCTCCCTCCGCACGAATGCTGGGCGGCCGCGTAAAATTCCAGCGCGTGTCCGGGGCCTGCGGTTACGTTTCCCTTTCCAATATGAAGGGCGACCCCTCCCATGAGGTCAACCTTGCGGACCGGCATGATGAAGATGGTCTTTTCATTGGAGCTGATCCGCATATTGTCGGCCACCACGTCGATTCCCTGAAACTCGACAAGGGGGTTTCGGTGCAGCCATCGCATCAGTTCGGGGGTTCCGATTGCATAAGACGTTACGCACTTGTTGTTGAAGTTATTCTTGTTTTTGTTCGTAATGGCGCCACATTTCAGCAGATCCATCAATGCGTCGGTGAAAAACAGGGTATGGACGCCGAGATTACGCTTTCCGGCAAGGTGTTTTCCCAGGGCCTCAAAAAGCGCACCCGGATAGAAGGAGAGGCAACTTCCGTCGTCGATCATCGATGCAACAATGGCGGCCACCTTGTCCATTACGCCGTCAACGGGCCAGCGGTTGAAATAGATCGGGGGCTCGGTCGCCTTGACAAGGTAGTCGAAATCGGCAATGTTGACAAAGGTATCCCCCATGGTGCGGGGGACACTGCTGTTGATTTCCCCCACCACAATAGAGGCCTTTTCCATCACATACTTAGCTATGTCAACCGACACCCCGAGGCTGGAGTAGCCGGCCCTGTCGGGCGGCGTGATCTGAACGAATGCCGCGTCAATATGGATCGCCCCCGATTCGACGAGTTTGGGGATCTGGGAAAAACGGCAGGGGATCATATCGACCGCGCCGGAGAGAATCGCCTTGCTGGCAAGCCAGCCGGCAAAAAAGGTTTTAAGGCGGTACTTGTAGGCGCGGGGGGTTTCAATCAGCGATATCACATCGCCAAGGCTCACGATCTGAACAAGTTCAAGATCGGTCAGGTTGTAAATGTCTGATTCCTTGAGGCGTTTTACAAGCGTTCTCGGCTCCGCAACACCGGTGCCCAGAAAAATGCTCATGCCCGGTTCTATATGGGAGAGCACCACATCCGGGGAGACCACCCTGCTTTCCCATCCTGAATCGACATCGTCAAACATCTTTACCGCCTTTCTGAAAATCGGCAACTGTTAAAATTCCGCCTTGATCTTCGACAAATTTGTCTTCATTGTCAAGGATAAACAGGCCTTAAAAACCCGTTCCACTGGAACGGCGGTTCTACTATGTTCGAATCGAGAAAAATTAGTGGACTTTCTATAGGTGAGACGAAGATGAACAGTCCGGATTTTACAAGGGACATACCGGCGGCCTTGGGGATGCGGACCACAGCGCTCTCGTCAGGTTCTACGAGAACCTGGCTGGGATAGAAGTGAAGAGATAACAAAACAGGGCGTGTTTTTCCCGGCCATTCATCATGGGGAGAATGGCCGGGGTTTTTATTACCCCCAGTACACCAGGTTTGGCTCCTGCTTTGTCCCCAGATGCGGGTGGTGGGGAAGAACCCGGATTCCATAGGTGTAGGGGCCGTTTGTTGTCACTTTGTGGGATCCGGAAAATTTTAGAATTCCGGCGCCGTCCTTTTCCTCCGGCTCCAAGGTGACGCATTGAGGTTTTCCTGTAAATTCACCATGATCACTCCTGCCGATAACCATTTCCACTTGAATTTCTTCGGCGGTCATTTTCCCGGGGTCGATGCGGACACTTACTTCGAGCGGTTCCTCGACCCGAATGGTATCCCCCTGAATGCCCGACACAACAACCTCGATCAGGCGCAGCGAGGAAAAACGAACGGGAAGCTTCTCCTTCCAGCTCGCCAGTTCCCGGGCGATTCTGTAGTTATCGTGATAGAGCGCATGCTCCCGCAAAGCCGACGGGAGGTAGAGATCATGGTAGTAATCCGCCAGCATCCTGTCGGTATTGAAACGGGGAATCAGCGTCTGCATCGAACGTTTGATCATGGCAAGCCATCGTTCGGGGAGCCCGGTTATTTCCCGTTCGTAAAACATGGGAACAACCGTGTTTTCCAGAAGGGTATAGAGAGATTCGCCGTCTTCCTGGTCGGGATTTCCGGTTTCTTCCCGGTACTTCTTGACGACGTTTCCTATTGTCCAGCCGTTGGAGCCGTCGAAACCCTCTACCCACCAGCCGTCGGAAATGCTGAAGTTGAGCACGCCGTTGGGAACAACCTTTTCGCCGCTTGTCCCGCTGGCCTCCAGGGGTCTGCGGGGGTTGTTCAGCCAGACATCGACCCCCTGCAGAAGCTGCCTGGCCACGTTGATGCCGTAACCCTCCACAAAGAATATCCTGCCCTGGAAACGGAGATCCTTGCATACGGAAATTACTTTTTTTATCAGGTCTTTTCCCATGTCGTCCATGGGATGGGCCTTGCCGGAAAATACGATCTGGACCGGCCGGGTGGGGTGGTTCAAAATACGGTCTAAACGGTCCAGATCGGAAAGGATAAGGTCGGCCCGTTTATAGGGGGCGAAGCGTCTGGCAAAACCGATTGTAAGGGTTGCCGAATTGAGCTTGGAGAAGAGGTCTTCCTGCCATGTTTTTGAGTAGCCGTATTTTGACCAGTTTCTGGCGATTTCATCCCGGAGAAAATCGACCAGTTTTTGTCTCATTTCGTATCTGGTACGCCAGAGAACGTTGCCGGGAATATCCTGCACCCTGTCCCAGCGTTCCTGATCGGTCAGATGTTTTTCCCAGTCCATGCCGACAAAGGTGTTGAAAAGGGATTTCATCCGTGGGGAGATGTAGGAAAGAAAATGGGCGCCGTTCGTCACATGGGTGATGGGAATATCCGATCCATCAAATCCTTTCCAGACATCCCGCCACATCCGACGGGAAACTTCTCCGTGCAGCATGCTTACCGCGTTGCTTTTATTGGCCATATTGAGCGCCAGGACCGTCATGAAAAACTGCTTTCCCTCTGTGCCCTCCCGTCTGCCAAGCTGCCAGAACTGCTGCCAGGTAATCCCCGTTCGTTTCATGAAGGCGGTAAAATAATGTTCCATCAGCTCCTGATTAAAACGTTCATTTCCGGCTTCCACGGGGGTATGGGTTGTGAAGACGACACTGCCGCGCACAACCTCCATGGCCTCATGAAAGGATAATTTTTCCTCTGCCATCAGCATGCCGATTCTCTCAAAAATCAGAAATGCCGAGTGTCCTTCGTTGATATGGTACACGCGTGGACGTATGCCGAGTTTTTTAAGAAGTTTAACCCCTCCTGCGCCGAGCAGGATCTCCTGTTCTATCCTGATTCGGGGATCTGAACAGTATAACCTTTCAGTAATCTTACGATCCTGGGGGGTGTTTCGAAGGGTGTCCGTATCCAGCAGATACAACTGGACGCGGCCAACATGGATCTGCCAGATATTGGCAAAAAGGGTTCTACCCGGAAACTCCATGGATATCTGAACCGCATTGCCCCGATCGTCCTGGACGATTTCCAGGGGCATGCTGGAAAAATCGTTTTCCGGAAACTCTTCTTTCTGAAGACCGTTTTTGTCGATGATCTGTTTGAAGAAACCACTTTTATAAAGAAGCCCAACACCCACCAGAGGGATATTGAGATCGCTCGATGTTTTTAAATGATCTCCGGAGAGGGTTCCCAATCCCCCGGAGTAAATGGGGAGAGATTCGTGCAGGCCGTACTCGGCGCTGAAATAGGCGATCGGCGACAATCTCTTTAAACCTTCGCTGGGCTCGATCAATGGGTGAACATCCTTGTCGTCCATGTAATCATCGAATTGTTTGAGGATGTGAGCGTAGAGATTGATGTAGCTCATGTTCTCCGAGGCGTCGAGGAGACGTTCAGGGGAAACTGTTTCGAGCATGAGCACCGGATTGTTGCCCATTTCCTCCCAGAGTTTGGGATCGAGCGCCGAAAACAGCTCAAGCGCGTGGGGATTCCACGACCACCAGAGGTTATAGGCAAGCTCCCTCAGACGTGAAATATTTTCCGGCAGGTTTGCTACTGCCGTAAAGGTTCGGAAATGCGGGAGAACGGAGGAAGTCCCCGCAAACATGTGCGTGGCGGCTTCCTTCAAGTCCTCGGAATCAAGCTGGGTTTTACGATTATCTGCCGCGGCGATTGCAAAACTGTAAGACTTCAAATAACTGTGGTAGAAATCCTTCCAGGTCGCCCTGGCGGCCACCGATCGTGCGCTCACCCTTATTTCCCGCCACTCCTCAACAGTCATGGAGACAACTTTTTTCAGCAGTTTGTTCAAGTTTGCTTCCACTGCTTCATCCGGTTTTCCCATCCGTTTGATAACAACGATCCCCTTGTTTTCAGCTCCGAACTGCTCTGCCCAGAGGCCAAATCCGGCCTGATTGGTCGTTATGGTGGGGACGGCATACGCCGCGCTTTCGAGCGGCGTATATCCCCATGGTTCGTAATTAGAGGCGAAGATGCTGAGGTCACATCCAGAAAGAACGTTGTAATACGACATGTTAAGAAGTCCGTCGTGGCCGTTGAGATAAACCGGCACATAGATAACCTGCACCCTGTTCTGGGGAAAATTACGCAAACCAAAGCGCTCGCATGTCTGAAGGATGGGATCGGATGATTCATTCTGCATGCGGTGTGTCGAAACGGGTGGATTGTTGGGATCCGGTTTTATTCCGTCGTTTTTGAGAGACGGGATCAGATCGGTGTAGGCGCCGAGAACAGAGATGAAGACAAGGACGGTTTTATTCTCTTCAAGCTCCCGGTTGAGTTGGCCAAGGGCCGAAAGAAGGACGTCGATCCCCTTGTTATGAAATTCTCCCCGTCCGGATGTAAAAAAGATCTTCGTATCATCCGGCAATTTTCTGTTGAGAAAACGGCCCGCGGCGGCAAGCAGCTTATTGCGGGAGTCTATCGCCGGGCTGTTGTCCATGGTCAAATCCGGGATGGCGGCGATATCGAGGCCGTTGGGGGTGATCAGATCAGGGGCCCGTCCCAGAAAACTTTTGGCTTCGAGAGCGGTTATCTCGCTTACCGTTGTGAAACAGTCTGCCTCCCTTGCCGAGGCTGACTCCATCGAGCACTTGGCTGTGATGTTATGGGCGCTGGCTTCCTGCTGGGGGGATATTTTTTCCATGGAAGAGTAGATATTCGTGCCGGATGAGGAGAGGGTTCTGCCCAGCATGGTTGCGTGCGTTGTGAAAACTGTTGCGATTTCGGGGAACTGTTTTTTCAGACGAAGCAGGCCGGCGCCGGTCATCCATTCATGAAACTGCGCGACGCTTTTCATCTCCCCCGGACGGGCCAGGATGTTGTGGACGGTTTCGATAACCTCGCTTGCCGCATAACTGAACATGACCGGTTCCAGGTAATCCCATCCTCCGGCGATGGAGTCAACGCCGCAACATTCCCAGAGCTGGAAGAGAAGCTGATCCTTGTTGTATTTCTCTCCAAATCTCACAAGAATTGCCTTTGGCCTTCCCGGAACATTCCAGCGGCCAAAGCGGCAGGGAATTTCCTTGATGGCAACCGCTTCGCGGATTTCGCTCCAGATATCCTCGTCGGTTTCCTCAAATTCGGCATTTGTCTTCAAATCGGGGCCGAGAACAAAATATTTTTCCCCATAAACTTTTGTGGCCTCGGGAAGTTTGCTTGTAATGACGGTATAAATTCCACCGACCTTGTTGCAGACCTCCCAGCTGACTTCAAATAAAAAGTGATTGTATTCCGGCGTCATAGTTTTCCTCTTGATGAAGTTCCTGCAATGGATGACAAATCGTCCACGATATTCATGTAATTTATGTATGCCGCATAGGGTGACTCATAGGGGTTGAAGTAGCGATGAACATCCCCGTCCGGGGACCATTTTGTGGACATGTAATAGAAATGGTCGGATGTCTGGAGTATCCGCCACTTCTTTTTCACGTTTTCATCCTTGCACATGCGAACCTTCTTTTCAAGTCCATATATCGTTTTAGCCGCGTCCTGCTGCATGGAGTTGCCAAGCCAGGCGGAGGCATCCCTTTCTTCGTCGGCCCAGGAGATGACTTCCGGAGAATCAAAAATGTTTTCATCGTGATGATTTTTCGTCGCTTCCGAAATCGTCAGAAAATGGCATCCGGGGTGTTTCAAAAGGGCCCCTGGCAGTTCCTCGAGAAGATGAAATATTCCGGTTTCCTTTCGCTTATGTTCTCCCAGCGTTTCAAAATCCATAAAGAGGTTTACAACGGTTCCGATGCCGCCCCGCGCGTTTATCGAGTCCGCGTATTTTTCCGCTGTCAGCGGAAATCCGCTCCAGTTTGAATCGGCAAAGCGAAATGCCAAATCGTCGGAAAGCCGGTAGTCGCGAAGGAGAAGGCTGATGTTTCGGCACCCGGCCGGTCGGTAGATCAGATTGGGACTGCGGTCGGCAAGGAGCTTGTCCACCCCGTCGGCGAGGATCGTCCGGTAGCCCATCTCTTCCATTTTTAACGCAAGGGCGTTTGAGTAGAGCAGTTCGGTATTTCTGAATGTCCGCCCCTCCTGCCCGAAGAGATTCTTTATCCGCCTGCGATGTTTCACAACCTGTTCGTGAAATTCTTCCGGAGAAAAGAGAAACGCAAGCGAGTGGGAATATGTCTCGTTGAGAAACTCGACCCATCCGGTCGCGGCAAGCTGTTGAAATATTTCCAGTATGTCCGGGCGATAAAGCTCCATCTGGTCGAGCGCCTCTCCGGAAATGGAAAAGGAAAGCCTGAAATCACCGCGGAATTTTTTTATCAGAAAAAGCAGAAGGCTGCCGGCGGGCAGGTAGCAGTTGTCGGCAACCCTGTTGAAAATACGTCGGTTTTCGGCCTCGTCTTCATAATCATGGCTGGCGCCGATATCAAAGAAAGAAAATCTCCTCAAACGGCGCGGCTGGTGCAGTTGAAAATAGAGACAGATATCAGGCATCGGTATTTTGTCGTTCATTCATGGGTGACGGCGGTTGTGATTAACGACTCATAGACAGAGACGATCTTTTCTGCCGCTTTTTTCCATTGCATATCTTTCAGTTCAGCATACGCCTCTTTCGCCATTGTTTCTCCAAGCGCCGGGTGTTTCAGTATCGAGATGATCAGCGAGGCCATCTCTTTGACATCCCAGAAGTCAACCTTGAGGGCATGCTTCAGTATTTCGGAAACGCCGGATTGTCGGGAAATGATGACAGGCACATCGTACGCGATTGCCTCCAGCGGGGAAATGCCAAACGGTTCCGAGACGCTCGGCATGACGTAAAGGTCGCTCATGGCGAAGGCCTTTTCCAGCTCCTGTCCCTGCAGAAAGCCGGTGAAGTGAAAATTGTCGGCAATCCCCAGTTCGTTCACCCGCCGCATCATCTGCCCTGTCATGTCGCCGCTTCCGGCCATGATAAAGGTTACATCAGCCATTTTTTCCAGAACAAGGGCCGCCGCCTCGACAAAATAATCCGGTCCTTTCTGAAAGGTTATCCTTCCGAGAAAAAGAACGGTCTTCTTATGGTTCCTATCTGTTGTATCTTTATGTTTACGATTTTCAATTTTGGAGACCGCGTTGTAGATCACTGAAATCTTGTCCGGTGAAATTCCGTAACGCTCCACGATCATGTTTTTTGTCCGCGCGCTGACGGCAATGACACAATCCGCCTTTGCCAGCCCTTCGCGTTCGATGCTGACGATCTCATGGTTGGCCCTTTCACCGGCTCGGTCATATTCAAGAGAGTGGACATGAAACACCCAGGGTCGCGATGAACTTTTTTGAGTCTGGAGAGCGGCGGGTATGGTCATCCAGTCATGCGAGTGGATGATGTCGAAGGGGAGGGTGCGGACAAGACCGGCAGCCTTTCTTCCATAGCGATCAGCCTCCTGAAAGAGGTTGTTTCCGTAGATGCTGTCGGCGGATGAATCGTTATTTTCTGCATGGTAGCCTGTGTTGTAATCGTTGAAAGAAACATACGGTCGAAAACGGGCCTGGAGGCTGAGGATGGTCAGGTTGTCAAACGTTGATTTTTCGTCGAAAACAGGTCTGCTTTTATCAGGGGCATGGCGTGTAAAATCAGATAAAGAGGGCTCCTGTAGGTGATCATGCCGGGGCATGACAAAAAACAGTGCGTGATTCAGACTTGTTAAAGCCTTCGTTATTTCGAAGCAGGCCACCCCAAGTCCACCGCTGACAAAGGGTGGGAATTCCCATCCGAACATCAGGATATGCATACCGGATAAACTCCTGTCACGCCTTTTTACTGTTTCCCGATGAGGAAATAAAGCCTGGTCAACTCCGCGACGCTCCATGCCTGAGAAATGCACCCACCCGGACAGTGGGGCAAATCTCCGTCAAATACCTCGGATACGCCGCCTGTTCCTGCCTCCGGAAGGTGTTTTTCAAGGAATTGACGCAGATACTTACGAAGATTTTCCTTTTCCTCGTCCTTGTTTTCCGCGGCGACAAGGACAGCCTCGCCCCAGGCGCCAATCAGCCAGGGCCATACCGTTCCCTGATGATAGGCGCGATCGCGTTCTTCGGGGTCGCCCCGGTAGTTTCTGTGATACCGGGAATCTGCCGGGGAAAGGGTTCGCAACCCGAAAGGGGTAAGCAGGCGTTCCCGGACCGTCTTGACGACAGATTTTTGTTCGTCCGCATCAAGGGGGGAAAAGGGAAGGGAAACCGCAAAGATCTGGTTGGGGCGTATCGAGCAGTCAAGTTTTCCCTCACTCCAGACATCTCCGAGACAGTTGTCCTCGCCATTCCAGAATGTCTCCAGAAAGGCCGTTCGAAGGTGCGGTATGAATCCGGGATCAAAAAGCTCCTCTTCACCAAACAGATCGGTGAGCTGTCGGGAAAAACAGAGGGCGTTGTACCAGAGGGCGTTGATTTCAACCGGGAAGCCATTGCGGGGAGTGACCGGTCTGTTCTGCACGAGGGCATCCATCCAGGTGAGAGCCGTATCGTGGTTCCCCGCGTGAAGGAGCCCTGAATTGTCGATGCCTGTGTTGAATTTGGTACCCCGAATACAGGCAGCGATTATCCTTTTCATCGCAGGCCAGAAATGGATGCGGATCAGATCTGAATCGCCCGTTACGTTCAAAAGTTCCTGGACGGCCCAGAAATACCACAGAGAGCTGTCCACCGAGTTGTATGCCGCGGGAGCCCCGGCGGCGGAAAAGAAATTGGGCAGGAAGCCATCCTGTTCATGGTCGGTGATCTCTTTGAGAATGGCGATTCCCTCTTCCGTGCGACCCGCGTGGAAACAAAGTCCCGGCAGGGAAATCAGCGTATCTCTGCTCCAACTGCCAAACCAGGGATATCCGGCGATGACCGCATGTTTGCCGTTGGGCGCCGTGATCAGAAACTTCCGACCGGCTTCGAGCAGGGCAAGGTGCAATGCAGCATCGGGATCATCCTTGAAGGGGATGCGTTGTCGGTCTGTTTTTCTTTCACGTCCGCGGCGCACGGTTTCTGTCTGCCATGCCGCGGAGGGGTTTTTCAGCGGCTGATCAAGGCAGACGGTTAGAATGACCGTACATTTTCTCTCAACGGGGATATCGATAACACCGGGAAGGAAGAGATCCTCCTCACCATCAAACCCTCTGTTGATCTCCTCTGCGTACTGGAAATTTTTGTACCATAGCCCCGAGGGTGTAAAGTCCGATTTTCGGGATGTTTGCAGGTAAATGGCGGGCATGCCGTCATAGAGGCTCATGGTGAAGCCATTCGTAATCCGTTTTGGTTCATTTTTAAAAAATGCATTCTCGTGGGACAGTTCATGGTAGCCGCGATATGCAAGGAAGGGTTTGAGTCGCAGGATGGCGCCTTTGGGGCATTTATCCATGTCGTATCGGACCAGAAGAGACGATTTTCCCGCTGGCAGCATGATCGATTTTTTGACGACAACCCCGCCGATCCGGTAGGTGAAGCCTGGAAAATAATCAAGGGTGAATTCGGTAAGGGGTATTTCTTCTTCAGGGAAAAGAAATCCCGGATACCGATGGGCCGTGAAGAAAGATTCCTTTTCGTTGAAAAGAAGTGAATCTTCCAATTTGGACAGAAGAACGTAACGTCCTTCCGGCTTGAGCAGGTTGGGCACAAACAAACCGTGGTACCGGCGCGAGTGACTGTTTGTCAGGGTGCTGGATGCATAGCCTCCCCGAGCGTCAGTTTCCAGCCACTCCAGAGGATGGTTTGAGGCTTCCGCAAAATTGCTGTCTATTTTCATCATGACAACACCTCCTCATGCAAGTCAAAGATGTCCTGAACTCAAGTTGCCGCTCCAGGATCACGCCCGAAGGGTTTTATTAAACGATGATTCTGCTCAAAAGCAAAGAAAGTTAATGTACATTGACTATTTCTACGTCTGCGGCGGGTTTGAAGGTGAAAAAGGAATCCGCAACCCCCGTGTTTATTTTGATATGACTGAAGCCAAGATGCGTTGTATTGCCGTAATCGTCTTTGAAACGGCACATCACGATATGAAAGGTGTTTTTGTCAACCGTTACGTCGATTTTATCGGGGATGCTCCCCTGTTGTCTGGCGGTCAGATTCAGGATGTAATTGCCCTGGGCATCGGTGTGTCCGTTGGTGGAAAACTCTATCGTAAAATCAGCGGAAAGTTTTCCCATACCGGAGAGAAATTTGACTGCAAGTTTGGAACGGTAGGCCGCATCGGCACTCTGGATATAGACCGTCTTGTCTTCGTCAACGTAAAGCCAGGACTTTTTTGCGTTGAGCACAAGTTTTTTCACTTTTGGCTTTTTATAATCCCAGTACATCATCCCCGGGGTTTTTATCCAGACGATCCCCGCTTCCCGTTCGGTCTTTTTCGCGGATTTGATGGTCATCTCCTGAATAAAATCGGCTTTTAAATCGGCGATGCCCTCATAGGCATCCTGTATTTTCGCAGTAAGTTCGCTGACTGCCATTGTTTCTGAAAATGCGCCAGACGGGTTCAGCGTTAGAAAAAAAGCTGCAATAATCTGGATAAACAGAAATTTTTTAATTCCCGAAGGGCGGTTTTTGCGAAAGAAAGAGGGGGCCTTGTCTCCCGATTTGCCCTGCGAGAAGGCAAAAGGGAGATAAGTGCCAGTAATGGTACCATGATTTTTCAAGCTATTGATATTAAACGACATTTCCGTTGCCCAAACCTTATGCAAAGCGGTAAAAAATCGAAACATTTGAATGGTTGGGAAAGTTATAAACATCTTTATCAACAGCTCTTTCCACATCTCTGTTAGTTGACCCCAAGGTTATGTCAGGTCATTTTTCCGTCTTTTTAATTCAGTATCTTAACTCTCCAGCCGAACGAATCCTCCTGGATTCCATACTGGATATTGAGTATCTCGTCGTACAAACGCCGGGTGAGTTTGCCGATTTTTCCCTCTGCAAGGGCGTATTCATGGTCCCGGTAGAAAATCCAGCCTACCGGTGAAACGACGGCGGCTGTACCCGCCGCGAAAGCCTCCTGCATGGCGCCGTTCGCGATGGAAGCGGTAATTTCATCCATCGACAGTTTTCTTTCCGATACATGCATGCCCCATTTTTTAGCAAGCTGGATAATCGAATTTCTCGTAATGCCGGGAAGAATAGTCCCCGAGAGGGGTGGGGTGATCAATTCGTCGTTGATTAGAAAAAAGATATTGCTGGTTCCCACCTCTTCGACGTATTTCCTTTCCATGGCGTCAAGCCATAGAACCTGTGTGTATCCGATCTTTTTCGCTATTTCGTTTGCGTAAAGACTGGCCGCGTAGTTTCCTGCCGCCTTGCAGTAGCCGATGCCTCCAGGGGCCGAGCGGATATATTCCTCTGTCACGTAGATTCTGGTCGGACTGAAGCCCTCCGCGTAATAGGCCCCGACAGGGCTCATGATGATGAAAAAAAGGTACTCATTCGAAGGATGTACCCCCAGGGCGCGTTCTGTGGCGATCATCGTCGGCCGGATGTACAGAGACGAACCTTCTGAGCGCGGTATCCAGTCCTGGTCAACGGACAGCAGTTTTTCCAGCGCCTCCATGAAAAGCTTTTCTTCAATTTGGGGCATGCAGAGCCTTTCGGCGGAAACATTCATCCTTTTAATGTTTTCGGTGGGGCGAAAAAGGTAAACTCCGTGTCCGTCCTTACCTCTGTATGCCTTCATCCCTTCAAATATTTCCTGGCCATAGTGAAGGCACATGGCCGTCGGGTCGATCTGAAGGGGGTGATAGGGTTCTACCACGGGGTCGTGCCACCCCTCGCCGCTATTCCATGTCATTGTAAAAAAATGGTCGGTGAATATCTTCCCGAATCCGAGCTGGGATTCACTGGGTGGTTTCGGCTTTCTTTGTTCCGGCGCGGCCTCTATGACCTTTACTTCCATCGATGCTCTCCTTTAAAGAAAAATTAGGGTGGTTGCGTATTCGGGGTTCCCATATCACTAAACGAGACGACGATCAAGACTTCTATACTGAATGGCTTCGGCAACATGGGACGAGGTCAGAACATTGCTGTTATCGAGATCGGCAACAGTTCTGGCTACTTTCAAAATTCTTGTGTGGGCGCGGGCGCTTAGACCCAGTTTGTCGATAGCCATCTCGATAAGTTTATGCGATTCCTCATCAATTGAAGAGAATTGGCGTAACTGGGCCTCGCTCATCCGGGCGTTGCAGATCGTGGCGGCGCCTTTGAACCTTTCACGCTGTATTTTCCGCGCAGCTTCAATCCTTCTTTTCATTTCGGCGGAGGATTCGCCTTTCTTTCGCGCCGTCAGGTCCCGGTAGCGAACCGAAGGCACCTCGATATGAATGTCTATCCTGTCCAAAAGAGGCCCGGAGACCCGCCCCTGGTACTGCCGAATCTGCTGCGGGGAGCAGCGGCAGCGATTGGTTCCATCCCCGAAGTAGCCGCAGGGGCAGGGGTTCATTGAGGCGACCAGAGAGAAGCGGGCCGGATAGGTTGCCGTTTGTCCCGAACGGGCGATGGTAATTTTACCATCTTCAAGCGGCTGCCTCAACGTTTCCAGTACATTTTTCTTGAATTCCGGCAGCTCGTCGAGAAAAAGGACGCCATGGTGGGCAAGGCTGATTTCACCGGGCCGCGGCACGTGCCCACCGCCAACCAGCCCGGCATCGGAGATGGTGTGATGGACACAGCGGAAGGGTCTTGTCGCGATCAGCGCCTCCCTGCGGTCCAGAAGCCCTGCAACCGAGTAGATTTGGGTCGTTTCAATCGCCTCGTCTATGGAAAGATCCGGAAGAATGGTTACGATCCTCTGGGCAAGCATGCTTTTCCCTGAACCGGGCGGCCCGATCATCAGGATGTTGTGCCCCCCGGCAGTAGCGACTTCAATGGCGCGCCTGGCCTGTTCCTGACCTTTGATGTCGCTGAAATCAAACGGATAGTCGCGGTTCTGCTGAAAAACAGATTCGATATCGACATGAAAAGGGGATATTTCCGTACGCTGTTGAAGAAATTCCACAACGTCGTAAAGATTATCAACCGGGATCGCGTTGATCCCGTTGACTAAAGCTGCCTCGCCGGCATTTTCCCGGGGAAGAATAATGCCTTCCATGCCAAGAGAAAGCGCTGTGAGGGCACTGGAGAGGGCGCCGTGAACCCCCTTGACTCCACCATCAAGGGACAGTTCTCCGATGAGGAGGTACCGGGCAAGGGGAGTTGCCGGAATTATCCCCTGTGCAGCAAGGATCGCCGTTGCGATCGGGAGATCAAAAGCGGTGCCCTCTTTTTTGATGTCAGCCGGGGCAAGGTTGATCGTTATGTGATGGGCGGGAAATTTGTACCCGGAATTGTTGATGGCCGACTTGATCCGATCCTTGCTTTCCCTGACTGAAATGTCCGGAAGTCCGACGGTTGAAAACTGCGGGAGACCGGCCGTTATATCCACCTCGACATCCACAGGAAATGAATCAATGCCGATAATTGCCGAACTGATTGTCTTGACGATCATTCCATGATTTCCTGGCCTGAGGTGATGGTTTGTGGTTTGTGTCTATTTGTCCGTCAGGCGGTCTTCCAATTCACCGATGGAAGCCGAAAGGCTGTTGCCCGTCTGTTCGATCAGGGCCCGCAGGTCCTGCTCAATCTCA
The DNA here is from genome assembly GCA_020726025.1 of Syntrophus aciditrophicus. Classification (GTDB taxonomy): domain Bacteria; phylum Desulfobacterota; class Syntrophia; order Syntrophales; family UBA5619; genus DYTH01. The sequence continues at coordinate 16,777 of DYTH01000018.1, forward strand.
TCCATTCGTTTTTGCAGGGAAACATGCGAATCGTTGAGTCTGCCTTCCATTCTGGAGAACTCCATCCTGAATAATTCATCAAGTCCCTTCATGCGCGATGATTCCGCCTGTTCGGCAATGTCTCGCAGGGACTTCATTTCCCTGGCAAGCCGTTTCTTTTCAACAAGGTGAGACGCCTGGATGTAAAGAATATAGACCAGAAACAAAAGCGAAATCACCGCGATGAAGCCCAGCAGAATCAGCCCCAGAGGGGCATTTATTGAAGAAACCAGCAGCCAGAGATTGGTCGGCGCCATGAAGGAATTCCAGTTGATGACGGAAAAAAGAACAAGCGCTGCAAAAAAAAGCAGAAGGACAATGGTTTTCATGGAGATAGTTTCCATCCTTTCTTTACTCTTAAGACCGGAAGGATACGCTGGGAAGAAAGAAGATTTTCCCCAAAACGAAACCACGGCTCCGGCAGGGATTGACCGGTCAATCAGTCGTGCCGGATACCGTTATTGTTCCCATCACACTGTCTCTTAAATAAAAGGGGTAAGAAAGCAGGGTATCTAACTTGCAGGCATGCGCCTTGCCTGATGCCTCTTCACTGTCTCGAGACACGCGACCAAAACGCATACCTTCAATAAAATAATATTCTTATTTGGAACTTACGGGAACCTCTTTTCCCCACCAGTTTTCGGTTTTTGACTCCTGGGCAGCCTTCTGGTCGGCATGGGGGTATCCGCAAATGCTGAATTTAAGGTGTTCCCAGTCCTTATACATGGTGTTGTGGTCGTAGAACCCTGATTCTCTGGCCGCAGCTCCGCAACCGGCCAGAAAAAGCGCCGCCAATGCAACTAAAACCAATCTTTTCATAAATTCCTCCTTAAAATCATTAACGTCATCCGTGGTGAATCCTTTTTGTCAACCGATGAACCATTCTATTGCGTCGTCGGGCCGTAAGACTACAAAAAAAAAGAAAGAAAGTCAAAAAAATAATCGAGCCAATTGTAAAACTCCTTATGCGTCATTCCGGCGAAAGCCGGAAAGAAAGAATTAATGTCCATTACGCTTAGGGCCTGTCATCAAATAACCTGAATATCTTGCATCTCATCTTCGGGCTATCTTTGGCCGTGGCTCAATCACAAAATCCTCAACGCAGCGCTGCTGCGTCTCCGGGTTTTGTTCAATCGCCGCAACCAAATATAACCCAAATCTGAGCGCAATCTTGTCCAGGTTATTTGATGACAGGCCCTAAGTTTTGCAATGAACTCAAACGATCAAGGGTTCCCCGGAAACCGATTTAAGAATGTCTGCATGAAAACGCCTTCCGGCGCCTGTACGGCGATTCCCGATGTCATACGTTTCATCGCGGCGTCCGGTAGCCAGCGGGATGCATCGACTGCCAGCGCCATGTGTCGGCGCACATCTGCCCGATATCGAGTTTTGCCTCCCAGTCCAAAAGCAAACGGGCCAGCGAAGCATCGGCGTAACACATCGCCACGTCTCCGGGTCTTCTTGGAATGATTTCATAGGGGATTTTTCTGCCGGATGCCTCCGAAAACGCCCCGATCATCTCCAGAACCGAATAGCCCCTTCCGGTTCCCAGATTCACCGTCACAAGGTCCTCTTTGTGTTCAAGCGCTTCGAGGGCCTTCAGGTGCCCTCTGGCCAGATCGACGACATGGATGTAATCCCTGACGCCTGTTTTATCCGGCGTGTCGTAGTCGGCCCCGAAAACGCGGAGCCGGGGAAGCCTGCCCACGGCCACCTGCGCGATGTACGGCATGAGATTGTTTGGAATTCCCCCCGGATCTTCGCCGATCAGACCGCTCGGATGCGCGCCTACCGGATTGAAATAGCGAAGCAGCGCGAATTTCCAGCCATTGTCCGTTGCGTGGATATCCCGCAGGATATCCTCTATCATCTGCTTGGTGCGCCCGTAGGGATTGGACGGCTTCAATGGAAAATCCTCCCGGATCGGCATGGTCTTTGCGTCACCATAGACCGTCGCGGAGGAACTGAAAACCATTGTTTTACAGCCGTATCTCTCCATCGCCTCCAAAAGGCGGATTGTCCCCGTCACGTTGTTTTCGTAATATCGCAGAGGCTCCGCGACCGATTCCCCCACCGCCTTGAGGCCGGCGAAATGGACGACCGCATCGACAGGATATTTTTGAAAGACGGCATCAAGATCGTCCCGTAAACGCATATCCCCCATGACAAAGGGAAGCTTCTTGCCCGTGATGGCCTCAACCTGACGCAGCGACTCCAAAGAGGCGTTGGACAAATTGTCGAACACCACAGGTTCCAAGCCTGATTCCAGCAGTTCAACGCAGGTATGCGAACCGATATAGCCCGCTCCGCCTGTTACCATAATCATCGTTTGGTCTCCTCTTCCTTTTTGATTCCCGGTTGTTGCACGCAAGACATGCGTCGAGGGATCATCACCTCCGTGATCCTTCGGCCAGGCAGTTAGCATGTACGGGGGCCATTTTCCAGACGAATTTTCAAAGAATGGGCGTGATCCGCTGATCGCCCTATCCTCTTTGTCAAAAGTAATCTTTTTTATTTTTATCGATCAGCTTCTTGACTGTTCATAATGGCTGTGTTAATCCTCGCCTGAATTTCTACCCTTCGTATGGAAAGGCTCTCATGGATAAACTTTCTCATCTTGATGAAAAAGGACGCGCGCGCATGGTGGATGTTACCGCCAAGCCGATGACGTTCCGGCAGGCAGTTGCCAGGGGAACGGTGATGATGCGTCCCCAGACGGCTGCCCTGATTCAGGAAGGGGACGGTCCCAAGGGGGACGTTTTTTCCACGGCGCGCATTGCCGGCATTATGGCTGCCAAAAAAACTTCTGAACTCATTCCCATGTGCCATCCGATCGAAATAACCGGAATTGAAATCTCCTTTTCGAGCGATGTTTCCACCGGTAAAATTGTCATTGAGGCCACGGCGGGCATGGTTGGACGCACGGGGATCGAGATGGAGGTGATGACTGCGGTTTCGGTTGCGGCGCTGACCATTTACGATATGTGTAAGGCAGTCGATCGGGCGATGGTTTTAGGCGACATCAAGCTGATCAGAAAGGAGGGCGGCAAAAGCGGCGTTTTTATCAGGACTGATGCATAGATAAAAATGTCCCGCCCGGCTTTATGGATCGAAAAGAGTACAGTATCAAGAAAACCCTGATTTTACCGCTGGGGATTGATGTTTTTCTGCTTGCATCGCTTCTTGTTGTCTCCGTGCTGAAAAGAGGCGAGGCCCTTGAAACGGGATTGTTTACCGTATTGGCAATCCCTGCGGCTTATCTTTTTCTTGAATCCCTGTTTCGCAGGATAACCATCACCGAAGACGGCATCGCAACAGCCCGGCTTTTCGTGAAGAAGAACGTTTCCTGGGAATCAATCACCCATGCGGGGGGGCTTACGATAAAAAACAAGGCGTATCTTTTACTGACAACTACCTCCGGTTTACTGATCATATCGAATGTTTATGATCATTTCAGTTCCATTGCGAAAGATATTGCCGCCCATCTTGAGCCCGATAGAACGGAAGATGAATTTCGCGTGATGACGGGCAACCCCCCATCGGGAAATTCAAGCGCCGGACTGGCGTGGGCTGCGGCTGTTGTCCTGAGCGGTATAGTGTTGGTGAATATATACCCCATTATTCTACAATAACAAGGTTTTGAAACTGCATTACGAAGAATGATATTCTTTAGAGAGGGTATTTTCCATGGGTTCAGCAAAAAAAAACAAAGAGATTGAGATACGCGTCGGCGATGGAAGCGCCTCTCCAAAAGATGTGGCTGGGACTATTCTGGAAAATAATCTGGAAGACATAACCTCTCTCATCTACTCTGCTGACGGTTCAAAGAGCCGTCTTTACGACGATGTTGTCGAGATGGTTGACAGAGCCCTTGTGCGTATTGCCATGAGGAGAACGAATCGGATCAAGAGCGCGGCAGCTTCTTACCTGGGAATAAACCGCAGTACACTGCAAAACAAGATAGCGAAGCTGGAAAAAGGCGGCGAACTGGAATGAATCTCAGTCAACCCGTGAAAAAACTTCTGAAAAAAGGGGTTCGCATGCCGAATCCCTTTTCTGTTGAAATCGGCGAAGAGGTGGACGCGGACAGAGTATCCGCGTTCGGGGTCACCCTTTACGGGGGAACCAGAATCACCGGAGAAAATACCTTCATCGGGGAAGGCGTTACATTGGGCGAGGAGGCGTCGGCAGTTCTGCACGACTGCGGACTGGGTAAAAATGTGGAGCTGAAAGGCGGATTTTTTACCCGTTCCGTATTTCTGGACAGGACGGTCATAGCCTCCGGGGCGCATATCCGGGAAAATTGCCTGCTCGAGGAAGAGGTCAAGGCAGGCCACGCGGTCGGCCTGAAACAGACGATCCTTTTTCCCTTCGTCACGCTTGGAAGTCTGGTAAACTTCTGCGATATTCTGATGGCCGGGGGAACGAGCCGCAAAAATCACAGCGAGGTCGGCAGCTCCTACATCCATTTCAACTTCACCCCCAACCAGGACAAGGCCACTCCCTCTTTGCTGGGAGACGTTCCCAGGGGAGTGATGCTGCGCGAGTCCCCCCTTTTTCTGGGCGGCCAGGGGGGACTCATTGGTCCTTCCCGACTCGGTTTTGGGACTGTTGTAGCTGCCGGTGAAGTGTGGAACGGCGATTCTCCCGAAGGGGGGAAATTGCTGAAAGGCGGAAAAGATGTGCCCACCGGACAAAATTTTTATCCGGGTCTGTACTTTGACATTCAGCGGCGGGTTCTCAACAATATCCTGTACTACGCCAACCTGGCAGCCCTGCGTCTGTGGTACATGCATGTGCGTGAGCCTTTAGCCGCCCCTGATGAGAGATATCTGATGGTGATGGCCCGCACGGTTATCGCCGGGGCGGCGGCGGAAAGACTGGCCCGTTTCAGGGCGCTCGCAAAGAAGATGGAGGAATCGATTGAGCTTGGAAAAACACGGCTTCCTAAGGAGAACCGCCGGCAGATTCTTGAAAGACAGATTGAATTTTACGAACGGTGGGACTATTTGGAGGGAAGCCTCACAAGCCGCCGGGAGGAGAGCGTCGGCGTGAAGGATCGCGAGGACTTCCTTGACGATCTTGCCGGAATAAAAAAAACGACAGCTAAAGACTATGTAAGCTCCATTGCGGCGCTCGATGCGTCAGCCATTTCAAAGGGTTCGGATTGGCTCAAGGCAGTGGTAAACGACGTCGTCCAAAGGGGGTTGGTTGTTTTGCCCTCGTTTTGTTGATTGCAATCAGTTTAACATACATTACGGTCATAATCATGCTGCTGAATATACTGAAAAAAAAGGCTCTGTCCCTGTTTAAATACCGGGTTGTCGTGGGGAAAGATCCTCTCCATGTAGCGCCCCCCGCCCTGATTGTTTTTCCGCTTCTGTCTTCTACCTTCTTTTGTGGTTTCGCGGGGATGATCGCCATTCGCCGCACCATGCCGTCTTCCCTGGGCCGGGAAGATTCCCGGTCGGGCGAGGCGCTGGCCGCTATGTTTAATCGCAGCGTATCCTTTGATCTCGACGCCGTATTCTCCGGACGGTTTTCCCCGTCGTCCTACCTGGGAGGCAGAGAGTCTCAAGCGGCCATGGAGCAGGAACTCCAGACGATCAAGGAAGAGAAAAACTGGCAGGCCATTTTTTACGATACCCAAACATTCAGCGAACTCCAGTCGCTCTGCGAAAAAATGAAGTCATTTCTTGCAGGGGAAGAAAAATCGTATGAGGGGCATTCCGGGAGCATACCCACGTCCGCTCTGGAAGAAGTAAACCAAGGCCTGAATGTGCTCAGAGACCTGACATGGGGACTCGAGAAGGATATCATCGCCAATGTGGGCAAGATTTGCGAAATTGCCGGGGTGGATTCCCCGGAAAAGCTTTCCCCCGCCTCGCTCAGCAAATACCGCAAGCTGAACTTTCTTTTAAACAGCATAGACCGTCTGGAGGTTCGCGGGCGGGATTCGGCAGGCATTCAGATATCATTTGTACCACAGGTCAGCGCAGATATGGAGGCTGTTCTGGAAGTCGCACGGAAGCAACCGTTATCTGCGGAGATGGAAAAACGCTGTTTAGATGGAGACCCTGTTGACGGGTCGATTGATTTTCCCCTTCAAAATGCAACGGGCAGGAACCTGAACGCCGAAGCCATCTCCTTTAACTACAAAACAGCGGAGATTATCGGCAAGCTCGGGAGAAATGTCCGCGAACTCAGGAAAAAGATAGCCGGTGACGCGATTTTTAAACTGTTTTCATCCGTCCCGACTGCATTTGAAACCGCCTTTACCCATACCCGCTGGGCTTCGGTCGGTTCGATCACGGAAGAAAACTGCCATCCTATCGGTAATTTTACGCTGACAGACAACTGCCGGGAAAAGTATTTTCCCGCCTATGGCAAGGGATTCTGGACGATCCATGTCGTCCTCAACGGTGATATTGACAACTATCTCGACTTAAGACAGCAGTGCGGGGCAGACGGGATGGAAATTGCCCCGGAGTTGACGACGGACACAAAAATCATCCCGCTCAGAATTGAACATTATCTGCGCGCCGGCCACGATCTTGCCGAATCATTCCGACTGGCGCTTCTCGATTTCGAAGGATCCCACGCGATCGCCATGACAAGCGCTCTGGAGCCGGGGAAGGTGTTTCTTGCACTGAGAGGCTCCGGACAATCCATCTATGTCGGCATTGCCGCTGACCGCTATCTTTTTTCATCAGAATTGTACGGCCTTGTAGAGGAAACTCCACATTTTATCAAGATGGACGGGGAAAAAGAGCCCCCCGGCGGCGGTCCGGGAGCAAAAGGGCAAATTTTCATTATCGATCAGCAAAGCGTCGGCGGCATCGAGGGTATCCGGTCTTTCTACTACGACAAAACGCCTCTTGTTCTAACGGACGAGTCGGTGAAGAAGGCCGAGATTACAACAAGGGACATTGACCGGGGATCATTCCCCCACTATTTTCTGAAAGAAATCGGCGAATCCTCGCTGTCCGTTCATAAAACCCTGCTCGGCAAATACCGTATGGAAGCCGATGGAGGCGGTGAAAAAGCGGTTTTCAGTCTCGGTGAGGATGTCATCCCCACGGCGATCCGCGACGCCCTTATTTCTCGTGAGATCAACAGGATATTCGTCATTGGCCACGGCACCGCAGCCGTTGCCGGAAATGCCATAGCCGATGCGTTCGGGCGAAATCTCAGGGGAAGCGGGATTACCATCCAGGCGATGCTTGCCTCTGAATTGAGCGGCTTTTCTCTGGAACGGGACTTGCGCAACACGCTGGTCATTCCCGTCACGCAATCGGGAACCACGACCGACACCAACCGCGCGGTGGCCATGGCCAGACAGCGGGGGGCCAGAATCATCGCGATTGTCAACCGCCGCCAGTCAGATATCACGATGAAGGCAGATGGTGTTTTCTACACATCGGACGGACGGGACATCGAAATGGCGGTTGCTTCCACAAAGGCCTTTTATTCGCAGATTGTTGCCGGGAGCGTTCTTTCTCTCGCCATTGCCTCTTTGCTTTCCTCCCTCTCTGCCGAACAGGCGGCGAGGGAGTTGCGCGTACTGGAAAAGGCCCCGGAGATGATGAAGCAGGCGCTGTCCCGGAAAGAAGAGATCCGGGCGGCGGTTGCCAAAACAGTCAAGCACAAGCGCTACTGGGCAATCGTCGGAAGCGGACCCAATAAGGCCGCGGCCGATGAAATAAGAATCAAGCTGAGCGAGTTGTGCTATCTGACCATCTCATCGGATGTTGTGGAGAACAAAAAACATATTGACCTTTCCGCTGAGCCTCTGATCATCGTGTGCGCCGCCGGAAGCCCGGAAAGTGTCGTTGGGGATATCCTGAAAGATGTCGCCATTTTCCGCTCCCACAAGGCCTCCGTGGTCGTTTTTGCCGACGAGAAAGACAGCCGGTTCAATTCTGTTGCCGATGCGGTGATCCCCATTCCAGACGCGCCATTTCCTCTTCCGGTCATACTCAACACGGTGGCCGGCCATCTCTTCGGTTATTATGCCGCCTGCGCCATTGATGACGATGCCCTCTTTTTACGTGAATTCAAAAGCCGTCTGAACGTCGTCATGGTCGATATGATCAGAAGGAATCTCTCCGCGTACGAAAGCTACGTGGACGAAACATTGCACACGCTGGTCAACCATTTTGCCGTGGAGTTTTTTGCCAAAAAGAAGCAGGGGTATTTTTCCCAGGGAGGCGTGCAGACGATATCCGATCTTGCCCTGCTGCTGAAATATGTGGGGGGGAAATTGCCGCTTGACGATTTTCGACACGATTTCCCCGAATGCCAGGAGCGCTCGCCGGTTGATCAGCTCGATGCCACGCTGGGTCGCGCGGTGGATGAACTGTCCCGCCCGATTGACGCGATCCGCCATCAGGCAAAAACAGTCACCGTCGGCACAAGCAGGAAAGAGACCCTGCCTGACGGCGCCATTTCCGCTCTGCTTGCCGAACTTTCTTTCGGGGTACATTCGATGCTCAGCTCGAATATCCTTCTTCTGGAACGCCTGCAGAATGCGATTTCTTCCGTGGAAGGCTATACCCTCTACGCCATAGACGATCTGGATCTGAACGGAAAACCCGTTGATGAAACAACCATCATGATAAAAAGAAGGGGAGGCATCTCGCTTCAGATGCCTTCACGGGCGGAAAAGCCCACAACCCTCGTGGGAACTAAAAAAGGCATCGTTTCTTTGGGGCGGATTTACGCGGGAATGGGTAAAACGGATAACGCCCCCCTTGTCATGATTCCCCTTCTGGGGCAAAAGGAACGGGTGGAAAATTTGCTTCTCGTCCATGTGAAATTTAACGAGGGGCTCCCGCTGCATGAGAGATTGCGGCTCATCGGAAAAAGAGTCAACGAGATCAAGGATCTGGTGCAGGAATGCAATCTGCTCTGGAGTGATAACCTGATTGCGGATATTCCCATTGGAATACTGCTGGGCGAATCGGCAGAGTCGATTGTGTCTCGAATCAGAAAGAATAACATTTTAGATACATAGAGACAGTTCTCTTATGACTGAAAAAAAGGGGAAGAAAATTTTATGAAGACTAAATTCATATTCGTTACCGGAGGTGTGCTCTCCTCTCTCGGCAAGGGGCTTGCGGCGGCCTCGATCGCCGCCATTCTTGAATGCAGGGGGCTCAAGGTGACCAATCTGAAACTTGATCCTTATATCAATGTCGATCCCGGCACGATGAGCCCCTTTCAGCACGGGGAGGTGTTCGTTACTGATGACGGCGCCGAAACCGACCTTGACCTTGGCCACTATGAACGCTTCACCGGAACGACGATGGGAAAGGCAAACAACCTCACCACCGGACGGGTCTATTTTTCCGTGATCATGAAAGAACGAAGGGGCGATTATCTCGGAAAGACCGTCCAAGTCATTCCCCATATCACAAATGAAATCAAGGATTTTATAAAAAACACCGCAGACGGGTTCGATGTGGCGATTGTCGAGATCGGCGGGACGGTCGGCGATATCGAAAGCCTTCCTTTTCTCGAGGCGATTCGTCAGTTCCGCAACGAGGCGGGAAGGGAGAACGCCATTTTTATCCACCTCACCTGGGTCCCTTTCATCAAGACGGCCGGAGAGGTCAAGACCAAACCCACGCAGCACAGCGTCAAGGCCCTGCGGGAAATAGGCATCCAGCCCGACATCCTGCTTTGCCGTACGGAAAATTTCCTTACCGAAGATATCAAATCGAAAATTGCCCTTTTTTGCAATGTCGAGGTGGCGGCTGTTTTCACCGCCAAGGATGTGGAGTGCATCTACGAAGTTCCGCTCATTTATCATCGGGAAGGACTCGACCAGAAGATTGCCGATTTGCTCAATATCTGGACCGGTCAACCCCATCTGGATGAATGGGAAAGGGTTGTTGACCGCTTTCTTCACCCGAAAAACGAAGTGGTTATCGGCATTGTGGGGAAATACGTCAATCTCACGGACTCGTACAAAAGCTTGAACGAGGCGCTGGCCCATGGAGGCATTGCCAATGACTGCCGTGTCAAGCTCCGTTTTGTCGATTCGGAAACACTGGAAAAAGAAGGTGTGGAAAACAGACTGGACGGCCTTGACGGGATACTTGTGCCAGGCGGTTTCGGAAACCGGGGGATAGAGGGGATGATTCTGGCTGTTGAACACGCACGCAAAAAGGGGATTCCCTTTTTGGGGATTTGCCTCGGCATGCAGATGGCCGTTGTGGAATACGCAAGAAACGTTTGTGGTCTTGCCGATGCCAACAGCTCGGAGTTCAACGCGATCACCCCTTATCCGGTGATCGATCTGCTTCCGGAACAAAAAAACATCACGGACAAGGGGGCCTCCATGCGCCTGGGGGCGTATCCATGCAAAATTTCGGATGATTCAGCAGCCGCAAGGGCATACGGAGTCAGCGAGATTTCCGAGCGGCACCGCCATCGCTATGAGTTCAATACGGCATTCAAACAGGAGCTTCTGGGAAAGGGGCTCCAGCTTACCGGCGTATCACCCGACGGCAGGTTGGCGGAAATTGTGGAAATACCGGATCATCCCTGGTTTCTCGGCTGTCAGTTTCATCCCGAGTTCAAGTCGCGGCCGACAAAACCACATCCCCTTTTCCGGGAGTTTGTCAAGGCGGCGCTGGACGGAATAAAAAA
>DYTH01000115.1 GCA_020726025.1 Syntrophus aciditrophicus
GGCAAGATCAAGCCCATCAGCGGGTTCCTGAAGTATTAATCATTTCCGGAGCAGGCGGGATTTCCTGCCTGCTCCGTTTACCCAAAAAACCAGACGGAGCCGTCTCATGTTAAAAATAAACAATGTGGAAGTTATTTACGATGACGTTATTCTCGTTCTCAAGGGAATGTCGATGGAGGCCAGGGAGGGACAGATAACCGTTCTTCTCGGGGCAAACGGAGCGGGAAAGACAACCACCCTGAAGGCGGTTTCCGGATTGCTGAAATCGGAAGAAGGAGAGGTCACGGACGGCTCCATCGAGTTCATGGGACAGAAGATCAACAACAAGGACGCTGAAAACATTGTCCGGATGGGCATCTCCCAGATCATGGAAGGCAGAAGGATTTTCAAGGATCTGACCGTGACCGAAAACCTCATCGCCGGCGCTTACACCCGCAAGGACCGAAACAACGTCAAAACGGATATCGATCTGGTGTTCGACTATTTCCCCAAGCTCCGGGACCGCAGAAATCAGGTGGCGGGCTACATGAGCGGCGGCGAGCAGCAGATGCTCGCCATCGGCAGAGCCCTGATGGCGCGCCCCAAACTGATGCTGCTTGACGAACCTTCGCTGGGTCTTGCCCCGCTTTTAGTCAAGGAAATTTTTGAAATAGTCAAAAAAATCTGCCACGAAGAAAAGACCACCGTGCTTCTCGTCGAGCAGAACGCAAACCTGGCGCTTTCCATCGGCGATTACGGCTACGTCATGGAAATGGGCAAGGTCGTTCTTGATGGAGAATGTTCAAAACTCCGTGAAAACGAGGATGTGAAGGAGTTTTACCTTGGTCTTTCCGATATCGGCCAGAAGAAGAGCTTCAAGGACGCCAAACATTACAAACGAAGAAAAAGATGGCTTTCGTAATTGTTCCCTGCCGAAGGCGCTCTATTCCATATTGATCTTTTTCCAGTAAGGCCGGGCGATACCCCCGGCCTTGTTTTTTACGGATTATAATACAGCGTCTGTTCACACAGAGGGTATCAGGGGCTGTACGTTGTCGTGCAGCCACCCCTCTTGTTCGCCATGTCATTTGCGTGGGGTCGTTTTCATCAGATCGTCGAGCGCGACCTCAATGGTCGGAAATGCAAAGGAAAAACCCATATCCAGCAGCCTTTGGGGATAAACGCGCTGCCCATCCAGAAGCGCCGTGCCAAATTCGCCGAGCGCCAGTTTAAGCACAAACGCAGGAACCCCGAAGGGAAAGGACATTTCCCCATCACTATCCCAAAACGGCAGATAATCACCCTCACCCCATAATCCTTTGCCCTGAACGCGGCCTGCTCCCAGTCAAAGGCGAGTCTGGCCAGGAAATCAAGAAAGCGCCTGATGGCAGCGTCTGCCCGGGCTTTAACGAACGCGTCAGGTTCGTCACCTGATGGCCTTGATCTGTAAGCTTTTGCGTCAGCGTCGTTCCGACAAAACCGGATCGAATTGCATGCCTCCATATTGCTTGACAAAAAGGCTCGACTGTGGTTTAGAGCCCGGACAATTAACTTCAGGATACGGAGAAATATGAAATGAAAAAGACACTGACAACATTCAGCAATACCAAAAGAAAACGCACCCACGGTTTTTTGGTGCGCATGTCCACCAAAGGCGGAAGAAATGTCCTCAGCAGAAGGCGGGCAAAGGGCCGCAAGCGGTTAACCGTTTAAGTGAACTGCCTTCTCCGGATGATCCGCAGCCCCTTTTCGAAGGGGCGCCGCAAATGAAACCACAATCATTTCAACCCAAAGAGCGCATCCGCAAGAGACAGGATTACCTGCGGATTTACGATCAGGGGAAAAAAATTTACACCCGGAGTTTCACAGTAATCACGTCTTCCAATCAGGTCGGCATCCCAAGACTCGGAACAGCGGTCGGCAAAAAGGTTGGAAACGCGGTAAAGAGAAACAGAATCAAACGCCTTTTACGAGAGTTTTTCAGGCTGAACAAGAACAGGTTTCCAGAATCGCAGGATACGGTCATAATAGCAAAAAAAGGAATCAAGACATTGACCTACAGGGATGTTTACGCGGAACTGGAAAACAGGGTGCTGACAAAAGCAGATGTATAAAGGAAACCTTTTTTCAGAAATGTTCGGGAAGATTCTGGTGATGCTGGTGCGTATCTACCAGATATTCATCTCGCCTCTTACAGCCCCCAGTTGCCGATTTTACCCCACCTGCTCTGAATACGCAATTACCGCCGTAAAGCGCTACGGCCCGTTCAAGGGGGCGTACATGGGCATCCGGCGGATTCTTCGCTGCAACCCCTGGAATCCCGGCGGGTATGACCCTGTAAAATGAAAATAACGCTGCACATTTGGAGGATTTAATGGACAAGAGAACCATTCTTGCCGTCGTTTTGTCGGTTTTTGTCTTGATGGGATATCAGTATTTCTTCGCGAAACCGCCGGTAAAAACAGCCACACACCAGGAATCTGCCGACAAATCGGGGGCAAACATCCAGCCCCAGGCTTCATCCCAACAGACACATACTCCCCCTGCAGCCGGCAATGGCACTGCTGCCCCGGCTCTTCAACAGGCGGGAACACTGAATTACACAAATGCAGTGGCGGGATTCGAAAAGGACGTTGTCGTAGAAACACCGCTTTACAAAGCCGTCTTTACCACCCGCGGCGCCGCGCTGAAATCATTCCAGCTCAAGAATTATCAGACGTCCATTCCCGGAACCAAGGATATAGCGGAGGCTTTCTACGGGCTGCTCGGAAAGAAGAAACCTGTCCACCCGGCGCCTGCGCCTATAGAACTTGTCCATGTACAGGAAGGAATGCCTCTGCCTTTCACCCTCTCTTTTCCTGATTCAACGCTCAACGTCCCGGAAAACGTTTTTTTTGAGGCACAGAACAGTTTTCTTGATTTAACAAAAGGAGAAGCCAGCAGAACCCTCACCTTCACCCAGTCTTTTCCGGGAGATCTGCGCGTCGATAAGATATTCACCTTTAACCGCGAAAGCTACGCGTTCGATATGGAAGTGAAGGTTCAAAACCACAGGAATGAGACCATCCATCAGAACGCCCTTCTTTCCTGGATTCAGTACGTCGATCCGGAAGCGCCGACAGACAGTTACGGGCACGACGGCCCGGTTTCCTATGTAGCGGAAAAGATTGACCGCCCGGAGGTCAAGAAGATGGATGCCGACAAGACCATCGGCCCTTACGTCTCCTGGGGAGGGTTCGAAAGCAAATACTTCATCGCCACCATGATTCCTCAAAACCCCTCGCTGACAAACTTGAAATTGCTCAAATATCCGAACAACATTGTTTCCGTAGGTCTCCTGGGACCCAAGAACGTCATTCCGCCTGGCCAGCCTTCGGTATTCAAGTACAAGATGTTCCTCGGCCCCAAGGATTACAATATTCTCAAGGCGCAGGGTGTAACGCTCGAATACTCCATCGATTTTGGAGACTGGCTGAAGTGGCTGGCCATTCCGATGCTCCTTACCCTCAAGTTTATCCACGAGTACATCCAGAATTACGGAATCGCGATCATTCTTCTGACGATCCTGATCAAGCTGATCTTCTGGCCGCTCGGCAACAAGAGCTACAAGTCGATGAAAGAGATGCAGAAATTGCAGCCCAAAATGGCTGCGCTGCGTGAGAAGTACAAAGACGACAAGACGCGGCTCAGTCAGGAATCCATGGCGCTCTACAAGACCCATCATGTCAACCCGATGGGAGGCTGTCTGCCGATGGTGGTGCAGATACCCGTCTTCTTTGGGCTTTACAAGGCGCTCCTCTATGCGATCGAGCTTCGGCACGCGCCGTTCTTCTGGTGGATTCAGGACCTGTCGGCAAAGGATCCCTACTATATAACGCCTCTGATCATGGGCGCCACAATGTTCATCCAGCAGAAGATGACGCCGACCGGCGCCGACCCCATGCAGGCCAAAATCATGCTTTTCATGCCAATTATTTTTACCTTCATGTTTTTAAATTTTCCGTCAGGGCTGGTTATCTACTGGCTCCTCAACAACGTCATCAGTATCGGCCAGCAGGTCTATATCAACAAAAAACTGGCGTAAGGGACAAACAGCCGGGGTTGCGGTCATTTACATACACGGAGAAATTGACACGGAAATGGAAACGGTTGACATTGAAGCCAGAACAATAGACGAAGCAATCGCAAAGGCTTGCAGGCAATTCCAGACAACGCGTGAAAAACTCAATATTGAGATAGTGGCCGAGGGAAATCCGGGTTTTCTGGGCTTCGGCTCCAAAAAGGCCCTTATAAGGGCCGGTATTCTTCTCCTTGACCAGGAACTTGACCATCTGATCAACGGAAAAACCAAATCTCCGTCTCTGATTGTCAAAGCGCCCCCTCAAACAGCGCCAGTCGGCATGGATCCGGAAAATCCCGGGGTCGCCAAAGAAGAAAGAGGAAAATCGGCAAAGAGGCGCGTCAGGGAACAACAATCGAACGCTGATTCCGCCTGGACGCCCCCGCCTCATAGCCAGAAACAGGCTGTTAAACAAAACATGGACGAAACACCCGTGGAAACGACTCCTTCCGGACAAGCTGAAGGGCTCAAGGCCGTGGAGCTTGTCGAGGGAATACTGACGAGGATGGGCCTCCCTGCCCGGGTCGGCATGGAGGAAGTGTCGGATGCCGTCATCGTCAAAATAACAGGGGATGGCGATGGCCTGCTGATCGGAAAGCAGGGACAGAACCTCGATGCGCTTCAATATCTCGTAAACAAGGCCGTTCAACGCACCCGAAGCGGCAGTAAACGAATCGTCATCGATACGGAGGAATACAGAAAAAGACGGGAAAATACCCTGCAATCGACTGCCCTGCAAGTCGCCCGGAAGGTCATAAAAACACGCAAACCCATGACCCTTGGTCCGATGAATCCCCATGATCGGCGCATCATCCATATTGCACTCAAAAATGAAAAAACTCTGACGACAAAAAGCCGCGGCGAGGGGGAATTCCGGAAGGTTGTCATCGCCCCGGCACGACGCGGAGCAGCCGAAGAAACATCCGAAAAGAACCCGTAGGGTGCAACCCGTTTCCCACAGGAGAAACGGTTATTTTTGTGTAAATATGGAATTTTTCTATTTAATATCAATATGTTGTCAAATCATCATTTCGCAGGGGCCCGGTGATGCCGCGCCCTTTGCGCGGTGACCCCGTATTTACGATTTTTATGAACATGAAACCTCGTTTTATGAACACGAAGCTTCGCTTTATGGACATGAAACTTCGTTTTCATCGTTCGTTACGCCCGCACCGGGCTTAGGATAAGTCATGAATTTCAGCGACACCATTGCGGCGATTGCGACCCCCTACGGTGCTGGCGGCATAGGGGTCATCCGAATAAGCGGACCGGAAGCCCGGAATATCGCCCTGCGGATTCTTACTCCCCTTTCCCAAAACGGTTTTCGATCCCACCATCTGTACCACGGCACGGTCATCTCCCCGGAAAATCATCAGGCGCTCGATGATGTCCTTTTTACCTTCTTTGAAGGGCCGCATTCGTTCACCGGTGAGGATACCCTCGAAATAAACTGTCATGGCGGCCCGCTGATCCTCGAGACAGTCCTGGAAGCAGCGCTCCGGGCAGGGGCGCGTCCGGCTGAAAATGGCGAATTCACGCGAAGGGCTTATCTCAACAATCGCCTCGACCTGGCCCAGGCGGAGGCGGTTAACGACCTGATAACGGCACGGACAAGGCAGGGAGCGGTCTTTGCGCTTGAGCGCCTCGAAGGGGGACTTTCCAGAAAAATCAATGAATTATCAGGGGATCTGCTGGATCTTCTTGCCCGGATCGAGGTCTCCATCGATTTCAGCGCCGAAGACGGCGTCGAAGAGGAAGCAGCCGATCATCTTTCCGAGATAAACCGAATCATAAATACCGTTGACTCTCTTGCCGCAACGTATCGGCAGGGAAAAATTGAGCGAACCGGATTCCGTCTTGTCATTGCCGGTCGGCCCAACGCCGGCAAATCGAGCCTCCTTAACCGTCTTCTCGGTGAAAAAAGGGCCATCGTCGCCTCCCAGCCCGGAACAACACGGGATTTCATCGAAGAGGCAACCGATATCGGAGGAATCCCCGTTCGCCTGACCGACACGGCCGGGCTGCGCCCCCCCACGGACGAGATCGAAAAAGAGGGGATCGATTTTCTCTGGGAAAAGCTTGACCAGGCGGATGGAGTACTCTACCTCGTTGACGGAAGTCGAAAAGCCACCGCCGAAGACATCGATCTTTTCGGCAGGATTTACACGATTCCCGACAAACCGCTGCTGCTTGTTCTCAACAAATCTGATCTTCCCGCGCTGATGGACGAAAAATCCCTGGGTCCAGCTCCGGATGCCGGCGCCTTCCCTCCGGTCGTCAGAATCTCGGCGAAATATGGAGACGGCATCGAAAACCTTGCCGTGGCCATCCGCCGTCTTGCGTTAAACAGCAATTCGGGCGATACCCCCTCTGCCGTAATCGCCCACGCCCATCAGAGGGCCTCTCTTGAAAAGGCGAAAGAGAGTCTGCAACGAGCCAGGGAGGGGTTGAGCGGAGACGCGGGAATGCCTCCGGAAATCGTCGCCCTCGAAATCCGCGAAGCCCTGGA
Organism: Syntrophus aciditrophicus; assembly: GCA_020726025.1. GTDB lineage: Bacteria > Desulfobacterota > Syntrophia > Syntrophales > UBA5619 > DYTH01. The sequence goes on from DYTH01000115.1 coordinate 6,609, forward strand.
CTCCATCGGAGAAATCACCGGAAAAACCTCGAACGAAGAGATCCTTGATCACATCTTTTCGCGCTTCTGCATCGGCAAGTAACGGGATCAGGTTCCCCCCTATTGGGTACATTTTCGTGCCGCCGCTGACAATAGTTTCGGGGTGCTCTCATGAGACCACCCCGACCACCCCGTCAGCCTTCGGCTGCCACCCCTCCGGAGGAGGGGAATTGTACTCCGTCAGGGCGGGGTTATTCCCCTCCTCCGGAGGGGTGCCCGTCAGGGCGGGGTTATTCCCCTCCTCCGGAGGGGTGCCCGTCAGGGCGGGGTGGTT